>NZ_CP020028.1:1649375-1971250 GCF_002240415.1 Paenibacillus kribbensis | reverse complement strand
GGAAAACACAAAGAAGCCCGCATCTCCAAGGAGAATACGGGCTCTCTGATTTCAAACTAGTTATCGTTATTATTATTGCGTGAACGGTTACGTAAGAATGTCGGAATATCCAATTGGTCACTGCTTTGAGTATTACCAAATGGACGCAAGTTAGGAGAGCCTTTTTCCGTCGATTCGGAAGCCGCCGGATTAGCTGCCGGTCTACGTCCCGGTGCTGGTTGGCTTGGCTTACCCTCAAAGCCTGTTGCGATGACGGTAACCTTAATCTCTTCTTTTAATTCTTCGTCAATGATGGCACCAAAAATCATGTTAACCTCCGGATCGGAGGCCGAGGTTACAATTTCAGCCGCCTCATTGACCTCGTACAGAGACAGATTGACGCCGCCAGTGATGTTCATAATTACACCACGAGCACCTTCAATGGATGTCTCCAGCAACGGGCTCATGATAGCCTTGCGTGCAGCTTCAGCCGCACGATTTTCACCAGTCGCTTCACCGATTCCCATCAAAGCAGAGCCACGCTCCGTCATGATCGTTTTTACGTCAGCAAAGTCAAGGTTGATCAGACCCGGTACAGCGATCAGATCCGAAATACCTTGTACTGCCTGGCGCAGAACATTATCCGCTTCACGGAACGCTTCCAGCATTGGGGTTTTCTTGTCCACAATTTCAAGCAGGCGGTCATTCGGGATTACAATCAACGTGTCTACCTTTTCTTTTAATCCCTCAATGCCGAGTTCAGCTTGATTGGAGCGTTTACGCCCTTCAAACGTGAATGGTCGTGTTACCACGCCCACTGTCAATGCACCGCATTCCTTGGCAATTTCAGCAATGACAGGAGCCGCTCCTGTTCCTGTACCGCCACCCATACCTGCCGTAACGAATACCATATCGGCACCTTTGAGCGTATTCATAATGAGCTCACGCGACTCCTCAGCCGCTTTTTTACCCACATCCGGGTTAGCACCGGCACCCAAGCCGCGAGTCAGCTTATCACCAATCTGAAGCTTATGCTCAGACTTCGCTAAATGAAGTGCCTGGGCATCTGTATTGACAGTAATGAACTCCACACCTTGAACACCATTTTCGATCATCCGGTTAACCGCATTGCTGCCGCCACCGCCGACGCCGATCACTTTAATTTGAGCCAAGCTCTCCATTTCAAAATCAAATTCCAACATACTATTCCATCTCCCCCTCAATGTGCATGGATGGCCCGTCCATGATTGGCATAATTAGCAATGAACGTTATATAAATTCACTGAACATATTTTTTAAGCGTTCAATCAACCCCTGCTTTTGCTCGCCTTCCGCGGTGGGACTGCTGCTTTTGGTCCGGTTGGCCGGCTTCTTGGTACTTCCGCCACTGTTGCTAACGCTTGTCGATCTTCCACGATAGTAACGAATAGCATTATGCAAGATGCCAACTCCGCTCGTGTAGCCCGGATCCCTTACACCGATAAAATCAGGTACGGCGATCCTTACGGAAGCGGCCAGTTCGCTTTGTGCCACCTGAAGTACACCAGGCATGGAGACGGTGCCTCCGGTAAGTATATAACCCCCCGGAAGCTCTGTGTAACCCAAGCGCTTAACTTCCGCCTGAATGAGTTGAAAAATTTCCTGCACTCTAGGCTCAATAATAGCAGCCAAATCCTGCTGGTTAAACTCTTTATCGACATTACTGCCGATACGGGTTACTTTAAAGACGACATCGGCTGCCGCATCATCATACCATGCGCAGCCGTATTTGAGCTTTACTTTCTCGGCTTGATCGGTAAGGGTCCTCAATCCGTAGGCAATATCATTGGTTACAAATTCTCCGCCAATTGGAAGTGTTGATGTGGCAACAATCGATCCTTCCTGGAAAATAGCAACATTCGTAGAACCTGCACCAATATCCACCAGCACCGAACCCATCACCTTTTCATCCTTCGAAAGAGACAATTGCCCAGCCCCGAGTGGCAGCAGCACCAGATCTTTGATCCTCAAGCCGGCTTTCTCCACGCAACGCAACAGGTTATGTATCGGGGTCTTGCCTCCAGTAACAATCGTAGCCTCTACTTCGAGACGAACTCCGATCATACCGCGAGGGTCCTGAATTCCTTCAAGGCCATCCACGACATACTGCTTGGCTACCACGTCAATGATTTCTCTCTCCGGTGGTACGGCAATAACTTCAGCTGCTTTCAGTACACGCTCGATGTCCTCCTCACCGATTTCTCGGTCCTCGTTGGACACGGCTACTACGCCATGACTATTTTGCAAACCAATATGGTTGCCTGAAATCCCCACATACACTTCTGTTATTTGAATACCAACCATGCGCTCTGCGTGATCCACAGCGTTACGGATTGATTGCACGGTTTGATCAATGTCTACAATTGCACCTTTGCGAATCCCTTCCGAGTCGGCAGATCCAACTCCAATAATATTAAAGGTTCCATTATTCATTTCCCCAATAATAGCCCGAACTTTGGATGTACCGATGTCCAAACTAACAATGATGTCATTGTTGCTCAAGTCTGTGGCACCTCCTGACTCCAAAATGAATTTCGTTCTTTGAACACACACTGTACATATTCAACATACTCCATGCTTTCCCTCTTTTTTCTACAAATTTTTTAGAAGCCAATTTATGGTTGCAGTCACATAAAAATTCGAAGAAAAAAGAAGGAGGCAAGTCTATTACCCATAAAATTAATTCTAACATTTTTTCACATCACTGAGTAGTATCTTTTTCTTGACCCTCTTCATTCGTATCCGGCTTGAACGGAACGTAAGAATCCGCCGCCAACATGGTGATCAGACCGGGTTCTTCTGTTTCCAGCACCTGATTCAAATAGCTGATTTTAGAGTTCAGCAGCGAAACGGTTGTTATCACCTCAAACTGGGAGCGTGTATACATTCTTATGCGGTCCGGAAAAGAAGGAATCGGCGCGGGAATGATTTCCGAAATATCGGCTGTCCACTCTCCCGGAATACGCGATAATGCATCACACAGCTTCGCTTTATACGGATCATCTGATTTCCATTTGGTCAAAATCGGCTTCTCGACAGCTATTCCGCTGCTGCTCACGCCTACGCTTGACCCGTTTGCCAGAATTGCTCGCAGGCTGCCATCACTCTGCAGCTCGTAAGCGACCGTAGCAAACTCTTTAATGTGAACAGAAATGATACCTGGAAACTGCTTGTCCACCGTGACTTGCTGAATCGACTGAATCTCCCGCAGCTTTTCAGAAATGTCAGATGAACTAACTCCAAAATACTGATCCCCGATAGCTAGACCGCTTCGATTTAGAAGCTGCTCTCGGGTCGAAAATACATTACCGTCAAAGCGGATTTCAGAAACCCGACTTAACGAAGAACGGAAAAAGAGAACAGCGAGTAACACAATGAACAATAAAATGAGAAGAACGGCAATCTTCCGGCTTGTCCTTTTTTTCGTTTTATTCTTTTTAAGAACAGGTATTTGAGCATTTGGCATAGCTTCTCTCCACAAAAGCCTTTTGTCCCCCCGCTGCCGGAGGGACGTTCCAGGCATTAATTTACGAAATCCAGCTGCTCCAGCACCGGAGACTGACGGCTCATTAAGGCGCCCAGTCCCTGGAAAAGACGTTCGATCCGGTCATACCCTCTGTCAATGTGGTGAACCTGCTCAACAATGGTACGTCCCTGGGCAGCCAGCCCCGCTATAACCAGCGCAGCCCCTGCCCGCAGATCGGTAGCCTCTACCGTAGCCCCGTATAGACGAGAAACTCCTCTTATAAAGGCAGCATTCGCATCGACCGTAATATCGGCTCCCATCACATTTAATTCATCCACATGTTTGAATCTGCTTTCGAAGACGGTCTCTTTCATGACACTGAAGCCGTCCGCCAAAGAAAGCAGAACCATGACTTGAGACTGCAAATCTGTTGGAAAAGATGGGTAAGGTGAAGTCACAATCCTCTCCACCGCTTTGGGGCGGCTCATACAGCTTATGGTCATTATATCATTCAGGATGCCGATTTGAACACCAGCCCGCCTAAGGACATGAATCAATGCGGACAAGTGGGAGGGATTACAGTGTGTCAATGACACACTGCCACGTGTAGCAGCAGCTGCGATCATAACCGTTCCTGCTACAATACGGTCAGGAATGACCTCATACGTACACGGATTCAGGCTACTGACCCCCGTAATTGTAATCGTGTCTGTTCCTGCACCGATAATATGGGCACCCATGGCATTCAGGAAGTTCTGAAGATCCTGAATCTCCGGTTCCCTCGCTGCGTTGGTAATCGTTGTTCGTCCTTCAGCCAACACGGCAGCCATCATAATATTTTCCGTTGCTCCTACGCTCGGAAAATCCATATGAATGTCTGAGCCGGTCAGCTTGCGGGCACGGAACGTAATTTGCTCGTCTTTTTCCTCGATCTCTGCACCAAGAGCCTTTAAGCCCTCCAGATGAAGGTCGATTTTACGCTCGCCTATAGCGCAGCCTCCCGGCTGGTAAATGGAAACTTCACCATATCTGGCGAGCAGAGGTCCCATGAGAAAGATCGATGAACGCATTTGCTTCATCAAATCCTCCGGAATTTGGAACGATCGGACGGACGACGTATCCACGTATACCGTTTCCTCTTCATGTCGGCATGTACAGCCGAGTCTTTCAAGGATGTGCAGCATGACCTTAATGTCCAATAGATGGGGCACATTCCGAATTTCCACCTTACCTTGCGCAAGCAAACTTGCTGCAAGAATAGGCAGTGCCGCATTTTTTGCTCCATGGATACGTATGGTGCCTGACAGGGGACGGCCTCCCTCAATCACCAATTTGTCCAATGTATCACCTCCGAGTTTACCGCTCACCCACTACGAAAACCTCCGGAACTAGCTTGATGCCGGTTTGAGATGATATTGTACTTTGAATATGCTTCATTAGGGTAAGCACGTCCTCTGCTGTCGCTTGACCGGTATTTACAATGAAATTGGCATGCTGTACAGATACTTCAGCGCCTCCCGCCTTCAAGCCCTTCAGACCTGCGCTTTCAATAAGCCGGGCGGCATAGTCACCTGGCGGATTACGGAACACGCTTCCTGCGCAAGCTAACTGTAACGGCTGAGTCAGCCTGCGGCGGTCTTTAAAAGCCGCAAGCGCCGCTGAAATTTCCTCGCGGTCGCCCCGCTTCATCTGAAATACTGCCTTTGTCACCATTCCACGCTGCTCATGCAGCACGGAGTGGCGATAGCTAAAACGCATGTCCTCGGCATCGTACACAGCCAAATCCCCTGTATCCAGCACAATCTCAGCGGACTGGAATATTTGTGACACATCAGACCCATGGGCACCGGCGTTCATGTAGACAGCCCCCCCGACTGATCCCGGGATACCACCCGCAAATTCAAGGCCGGACAGCCCCTGCTTACTAGCCATAACACACAGTTTGACCAGTGACATGCCTCCGCCAGCGATGATCTGTTCATCCTCAAAATGGACATAATCAAATCCCGGCCCCAGTTTGATCACAAGCCCCCGTATTCCTTTGTCGGAAACGAGCATGTTGGAGCCCCTCCCCAACTGCATCCAGGGGATACCGTGCTCGCGAGCCAGCCGTAAAACCCTTGCCAGCTGCTCCTTGGTATCCGGGATGACAAGAGCATCCGCAGGGCCTCCAATCTTCCATGTCGTATATTTGGACAGCGGCTCATGCTCCAGCACTTTTCCGATATCATGCTCCGCTAATAATGGCATCCATTGCTGCATTGTACTGAAACCTCCTTGTTGCTTGCCCCCGCATAGTTATGAGGCTCTCACCTGACAACCGGCAGCCTGAGTGATGGTCACAATCTATAGGGTATCCTATGTCAATAGCGTCCGATATGTGACAACCGCCCAAACTGCGCTGCGGACTACCTTTTACGGGCAAGGCGCTCCATTTCTTTTACTAAAATATCTGCCGAGTCAGGCTTGCCAAGTGAAGACGCCGACTCTGCCATCCGGTTACGCAATGCTTCATCCCCCATAATTCCTGCAATAGTCTGAAACAGAGAAGAACCGCTCAATTCCTTTTCCACGATCATTACCGAAGCGCCTGCCTTTTCAAGCGTGCGGGCATTGGCCTCCTGATGATTATTGGTCACATTAGGTGATGGAATCAGAATGGACGGAATACCCAACGATGTAATCTCGGCCAAGAAGGACGCACCGGCGCGATTAACGATTAAAGAGGTACAAGCCAGCACCTCTGGCATATTGTGAATATAGGGAAGCACGTGAAGATGGTTGGGCAATGAGCCGATCTGATTCCGTATGCTGTCCAACGTCTGTTCATAGTAAGATTCACCAGTCACATATACAAAATGGACGTCTTTCAGTTGCGAAAGTTGCGGAGCCATGGCAATCATAGCATCATTAATAGCTTTCGCTCCCCTGCTGCCGCCTACCACAAGTACAACCGAGCTATTCATCGGAACCCCGATCGTAGCAAAGCCTCGATCCCGGTTAGCCAAACGAACTGTCGTCGCGCGTGGATTCCCGGTATACAATACATTTTTGGCTTTGGGAAAAGCCCCTTCAGAGCCTTCAAAGCTAACGGCCACCGTATCTACATAGCGGCTCAGAAATGCATTGGTCAGGCCTGGAATCGCATTTTGCTCATGAATCATGCTGGGTATGCCCAGCTTGGAAGCTGCATAGACGACAGGGCCGCATACATATCCCCCGGTACCTATGACGATATCTGGTTTAAATTTTTTTAATAATGCTTTGGACCTACGAACCCCCTGGAAAAAGCGCATGATCGTTTTAATATTTTCCAAGGACAAGCTGCGACGAAATCCTGTGATATCAATAGCCTCGAACGGAATTTTTTCCTGAGGAACCAGCTTGCTTTCGAGTCCTCGTTGACCGCCAATGTATAAAAATTCAGCGTCCGGATCAATCTCTTCGCACTGTCTGGCTACGGCCAGCGCCGGATAAATATGCCCTCCGGTACCGCCGCCGCTCAACACGACGCGCATAAACCTTCACCTCGCATAACGTGATAAATTCAGTAAAATACCCAACGCAGTTAGCATCAACGTCAGAGAAGAGCCTCCATAGCTGATTAAGGGCAATGTTATTCCTGTCACCGGCATTAAGCCGATGACAACACCGATGTTAATGACAACCTGTACGGCAACCATTCCGACAATGCCTACCGCCAGCAAGCTGCCATAGGTATCCGGAATAGTAATAGCGACACGCATTCCTCTCCATACGAGCACCAGAAAGAGTCCCAGCACCGTCATTCCACCGATAAAACCAAGCTCCTCCGCCAAAATAGAAAAGATAAAATCCGTCTGCGGCTCGGGAACATAACTGTATTTCTGCCGACTCATGCCAAGTCCCAGACCCGCCAATCCACCAGGTCCAATGGCATATAGCGATTGAATAATTTGATAGCCTGCACCAAGCGGATCGGACCAAGGGTCCAGAAAAGCCGTAATCCGCTGGAGTCGATAAGGCGCAGCCGCGATCAGTGCAGCAAACCCTGCTGCCCCCGACAAGGCCAGCAGGCCAAGATGCTTCATGCGCGCACCAGCTGTAAATACGATCAGCATAGACGCTCCCATCATCACTGTACCTGTACCCAAATCGGGCTGCAGCATGATCAGGCCGAAGGCCAGTCCCATGAGTCCAAGCGGAGGCAATAGGCCACGCGTAAAAGAACTAATATCATAATCTGCACGACTGAGCCATTGGGCGAGATAAAGAATCATGCCCAGCTTCATAAACTCGGAAGGCTGAATGCCGAAAGAGCTGATACCCAGCCAGCTCCGTGCTCCGCCTCTAACTACACCAATGCCGGGAATTAACACGGCAACCAGCAACGCGAGACAGATCAGAAGCACGACCTTGGCATATTTCTGCCAGATTCGATAGTCCGTTCTGGCAGTAAAATACATCGCTACAAGACCAAGCCCCGCAAAAAGCAATTGCCGTTTTACAAAATAGTAGGAGTCCCCGTACTCGTGAAAAGCGAGGACGGCGCCCGCGCTGTATACCATAATCATGCCGATGGCTAATAAGCTTATAATACAGACGAAAAGCCATATATCCGGCGCCGAACGAGATTGCTTCATCAGGAGGCCACCCCTTGCATAAAAGTAGGGGCTTATCCAACCCCCCTACTTACAATTTATGCGCCGCCTCTTTAAAAATACGTCCACGCTCTTCATAGGATTGGAACATATCCCAGCTTGCGCAAGCGGGTGAGAGTAATACCACATCTCCCGGCTCAGCAAGTTCTGCCGCCTTGTTCACAGCCTCCACGAGCGTAGCGGCGGCGTCCTCCCCATTATCGACGACCTCGACATGCTCTATTCCGGCCTGATGGGCCCGATCTGCCAGCTTATGCCGTGTCTCACCCAGAAGCACAACGGCCTTTACACGCTCCTGCAGGGACGGTACAAGCTCCGTATAATCTGAGCCGCGATCCAACCCTCCGGCAATCAGTACAACGGGTTGCTTAAAGGAAGATAGGGCCATCATAGTCGCTTTGGAATTAGTTGCTTTGGAATTATTGTAATAGGCTGCTCCGGCATGCTCGATGACATATTCAAGCCGATGTTCTACACCGCGAAAAGCGCTTAAGGGTTCTGCCAGCTTCGCAGGCTCTGCGCCTGCGGCAATGGCTATTGCGCAAGCAGCGAGCGCATTTTCCACGTTAAAGCGACCCGGCAGTCCAATCTCGTCCACACCTATAATGGGATGCACCACCCCAAGGCTATCGCGGTATACGATGCTTCGTTCGATATCATCCGTCACATCCGGTATGTATGGCGGGTCAGCAAACAACCCTTCCTGCAAGCGTTCCGTCATCGAGAACGGAAGCAGCTTCGCCTTAATATAGGGCACAAGCTCCCGGCAGACCGGATCATCCCAGTTCACCACCGCTGTATCAGCAGACGTTTGATTGGCAAACAGACGTGCCTTGGATGCAACATAATCCTCCATGCCTCCATGGTAGTCCAGATGGGTCTCAGCCACATTGAGCAAGCAAGCAACAGCAGGCTTAAAATCCTTTGTTCCTTTTAATTGAAAGCTGCTCAGCTCCACAACCATCCACTCATCTGTCTTGGCGTCCACAGCCGCCTCACATAATGGAGTTCCGATATTACCAGCCACGATCGGATTCATACCAGCAGACTCCAACAGCTTGCCCACCCACGTGGTCGTGGTCGTCTTACCATTGGAGCCTGTAATTCCGATGATCGGGGCTTTACACAGATGGTAGGCAACCTCAACTTCGGTCACAACCTCAATGCCGAGCTCGACAGCTTTCTGTACAGGCGGGGCGCTATAAGGGATGCCTGGATTTTTGACGACCAGCTTCACCCCCGGATGAATCAGTCCCTCCGGGTGCCCCCCGCATAAAACGGAAATTCCCAAAGCCTCTAATTCAGAAGCTTCGGGACATTGTTCCCTGTCTTTTTTATCATTGACGGTCAGCTTGGCTCCTGCCTGATGCAGCACCTTGGCAACCTGTACACCGCTTTTGGCCAGGCCTATAACGACAACTTCCTGATCTCGGTATGCGTCTGGATGGTTCATTTGTCTACAACCCCTTGTTGAGATAAAGTCCGAGTCCTGCCAGCAACAGTCCTACAGCCCAGAATGTGATAACTACACGCCATTCGGACCAACCGGACAGCTCGAAATGATGATGAATCGGGCTCATTTTGAAAATGCGTTTGCCACGTGTTTTAAAGGAAGCCACCTGCAAGACCACGGACAGCATTTCAATCACGAATACGCCACCGATAATAATGAATAAAATTTCGCTTTTCGTTACGATTGCAATGGCACCTATGGCGCCACCGATGCCCAGCGATCCCGTGTCGCCCATAAATACTTTGGCAGGGTGTGCATTGTATACAAGAAAACCAAGCACAGCACCAATCATCGCCGCTGAGCATACCGCAGCCGGAAGCGAGGTCGCCTGAATCGCGACAATCGCATAAGCGGCGAAGGCAATTGCACTGGTACCAGACAGCAGCCCGTCCAGCCCGTCTGTGAAATTGACAGCATTGCTGATTGCCAGCATCATGATAATAATGAACGGGTAGTAAAACCAGCCCCCCCAATCAAATGACCATGAGGTACCCGGAATGCCGATGACAGTACTATGATCATTGCTGAGTAGAAGCCAGCACATAATCCCGCCAAACAATAATTGCCCGAACAGCTTTTGGCGCGCCGTCAGACCCAGTGAGCGCTTGAATACAATTTTGATATAGTCATCCAAAAAGCCGATCAGCCCAAAGCCGAGCGTAGCGACCAATAAAACGTAAAAGTCCGTATTTTTGATAGCTGAAAACTTAAGAAAGGTCAGCGTAAAAGCCAGCAGAATCACGATACCGCCCATTGTAGGCGTACCAATCTTTTTAAGATGGCTTTGTGGCCCGTCATCCCGGACCTGCTGGCCGAATTTCATACGCCGCAGCAGCGGAATAAGCAGTGGAGCGGCGATGACCGCCAGTATAAACGATACGACGATCGTCAGCAGTAATAATTGAATATCCATGGGAGTCTTCCTCTCGTCAACATCAGTTCTTTAGCGGACCGTTTTTCAGCGCATCCACAATTTCTTCCAATCGCATCCCTCTGGATGCCTTAACCAGCACAATATCATTAGCATGGAGATAAGTCCGCAAATGCTGGATCAGCTTTTCCTTATCCGTATAAGCGTGTACTTGTTCAGTTGGCATTAGTCCTAGAGCTCCCTGCGCAATAGACATCCCCAGCTCACCGTAGGTAAACAGCTCCTCTACGTCGTGCTTAGCTGCAAAAAGCCCGATTTCCTCATGGAACTGCTTTTCCTCCGGTCCCAGCTCCAGCATATCACCAAGCACGGCAATTTTACGTCCGTCCGTTTTGTACCCGGATAACGTCTGTAGTGCAGCCTTCATTGAAGCAGGACTGGCGTTATAGGCATCGTTTAGCACAGTAAGTCCGTCAGAGCATCTCACAACCTCAATGCGCATGCCTGTCAGCTTCAAAGACGACAGCCCTTTGCGTATATGGTCTGCATCGACATTGAAATGACGCGCTACCGCCAGTGCTGCCAACCCGTTTACAATATTGTGCTGTCCAAGCAAGGGGAGTCGGAAAGCCTCTTTGCCAGATTGGGCGGTTGTGAATAAGCTGCCTTGTTCATCCGAAGTGATTGCTGTTGGATAATCATCATTGTTCTTGGATATACCGAACGTAAACCATTTTAAACCTTCAGGCTTGACCGTTGCAGGCTCCGCCAGCACTTGTGGCAATAGTGGCTCATCACCGTTGTAGATCAGCAAGCCACCGGGCTTGAGACCACTGGCGATTTCCAGCTTTGCACGAGCGATTTCCGCACGGGAACCAAGCTGGAGCAAGTGAGATTCGCCTATATTGGTAATGACGGCAACATCCGGCTTTGCAATATCAGTGAGCAGGCCGATCTCGCCACGTCCGCTCATACCCATTTCAAGAATAAGAATATCTGTATCCTGCGGCATGGACAGTACCGTTAAAGGCAAACCGATATGATTGTTATAATTTCCTTCGGTTTTGTGTACTTTAAAAGTCGTGCCCAGCAGAGCCGTCACGATGTCTTTCGTCGTCGTCTTACCGTTGCTTCCTGTGATTCCGACGACTGAAACGCCAGTTTCACGCAAATATGCAGTTGCTAGCTGCTGGAGAGCTTCTAATGTATTCTCTACTTCTATGGCGTTTCCCGCTGGAGGCGCTCCGTGATCCTTTTGCCATAAAAAAGCAGCTGCACCTGCCTCGCTCATGATCTGCTGCACATAATTATGCCCGTCAAATCGCTCGCCGGAAAGTGGAACGAACAGCCCTTGGCTTTGCGGCTTGCGTGAATCTGTAAAAACGCCCTCAATCATCTGTTCAGCGTCCGCTTCTTTGTGAAGTGTTCCTCCGCTCATGAAGGCAATTTGACCGATTGTTCTTTTCATCACTTGGATAAACCCCTTATCGCTTCTTTGGCTACGATGCGGTCATCGAATTCATGCACCGTTTTTCCGATCAGCTGGTAGGTCTCATGACCTTTTCCCGCAATCAATACTACATCGTCAGGGCTTGCCATTTCAATAGCTTTATGAATAGCAGCTCTGCGATCTACGATCAGCTCGTATCGTTCTGCGGCTACCCCTTCGTCAATCAGCCCCTGCTCGATATCTTTCAAAATAACTTCCGGGTCCTCTGTTCGGGGGTTGTCGGAAGTAATAAACGAATGATCGCTGTATCGCGCGGCAATCTTTCCCATCAAAGGACGTTTGGTACGATCCCGATCTCCACCGCATCCAAATACACACCATATTTTACCGACCGCAAATTCCTTAACCGTGCGAAGAACGTTTTCCAATCCGTCCGGGGTATGAGCATAATCTACAATCACAGCAAACGGCTGACCCGCATCTACAGGCTCTACCCGCCCGTCTACGCCTGCTATAGACTCCAGACTGTGCTTAATATCGGCCAGCGAGATCCCTTCCAGTAAAGCAGCCGTGATGGCTGCTAATGCGTTGTACACATTGAACTTGCCTACCATTCGAAGCTCAATATCGGTATCCCCTTTGAAAGTCGACACATGGAAGGAGGTCCCCTTCGCGCTAATCGCGATACGGGATGCCTGCACATCGGATTCCTTTTCCACGCCATATGTAATGACTTGGGCCGCAGTTTGAGCCTGGAAGTAGGAAGAGGCCGGATCATCCGCATTCAGAACAGCATATTTACTGTCCGACCAATCCCGCGAGAAGGCATTTCCCAATCTGGAAAACAAAAGTCCTTTAGCAGCACGGTACTCCTCCATTGTCTTATGATAATCCAGGTGATCCTGTGTCAGGTTTGTAAATATAGCGGTACGAAAATCAGTTCCTTTGACGCGTCCCTGCTCCAGTGCATGTGAGGATACCTCCATGACACAGCATTGAACACCTTGCTCTGCCATATTGCCGAGATAACGTTGCAGCTCTACCGCTTCGGGCGTAGTGCCTGACATAGGGTAAGACTGACCACCATAACGCATTTGAATCGTACCGATCAGTCCGGTGTTTACTCCGGCATCATTCATGATTTTTTCAATTAGATAAGTAATTGTGGTTTTGCCGTTGGTTCCGGTGATGCCGATCATGCGCAATCGACGGCTCGGTGAATCAAACATATAATCCGACAAAACCGCCATGGCATAACGAGCGTCCTTAACCACAAGCTGTGGAACAGACACATCCAGCTCCCGCTCTACAACTAAGGCTGCCGCACCGGACGCAATTGCCTGCACGGCATAGTCATGTCCGTCCACTGTAAAACCAGGCAAGCACAGAAACAAGTCTCCCTGCTCTACCCGACGTGAATCCGCCCCGATTCCTCGGCAATCCACTGTACCATCCCCCACGATGCGGGAGACGGCCAGCAGTGAAGCCAATTGTTGAAGCTCCATCTTTCATTCCTCCATTGCTCTCTCGTTATTCATAGTATGGTATAAAAAAAACCTATCAATCCCCCATATAAATACGGATCGTTGATCCCCGTTCCAATCTGGAGCCCGGCTTCGGCGCCTGACTGACCACCGTCTTGCCTGACCCGGATTTTACAAGCATAAAGTTCATATTCATATCTTCGTACAAATCAGCCACGCCGGCACCTACCAAATCCGGGACCGTATCAATTCGAGTTTCCCCGTACTTATACTCCTTGGCAATCTGATTGGTGCGAGGTGGTATTTTCAGAGCAAGCAGCGAATCCCGCAAAATATTTTGCACGATTGGTGCAGCGACTACCCCGCCGAATTGAACACCTTTCGGGTTATCAACAGCAGTGTACACCACAATCTGCGGGTCATCCGCGGGAGCAAAGCCGATAAAAGATACAATATGCTCCGAAGAAGAATACCGTCCATTAATGACCTTCTGCGCTGTACCCGTTTTACCTCCCACCCGGTAACCCTCAATAAAAGCAGGACGACCTGTGCCTTTGGCAACGACGCTCTCCAGCGCTTCCCTCACCTGTCGGGAGGTATCCTCTGAAACAACCCTTCGCACCAGCTTCGGTTCTACTTTTTCCAGCACCTTGCCTGTTTCCGGCTGAATCCAGGCTTTTGTAATGTGAGGCTTATAAAGGTTGCCACCATTAATTGCAGCAGATACCGCCGTCACCTGCTGGATCGGAGTGACTGAAACCCCTTGACCAAAGGCGGTTGTCGCCAGTTCTACAGGCCCGACCTTGGGAAGTTTGAACAAAATTCCATTTCCCTCACCAATCATGTCGATGCCTGTTTTGCTGCCAAAACCGAAATTGCGAATGTACTTGAACAGTGCTTCTTTGCCCAAACGCTGCCCTAGCGTTACAAAACCGGGGTTGCAAGAATTCTCCACCACTTGAAGAAAGGTCTCGCTGCCATGACCGCCTTTTTTCCAACAGCGCAGGCGCGCCCCGCCAACTTCAATATATCCCGGATCAAAAAAATGGTCATTTTTGAGATCTACTTTCTTTTCTTCCAACGCAGCGGCCAGTGTAATAATTTTAAACGTAGAACCAGGTTCGTAGGTCATCCAGATCGGCAAATTCCGATTGTAAATTTCAGGCGCATATTGCTTGTATAGCGCTGGCTCATAGCTTGGTCGTCCAGCCATGCCCAGTATCTCACCTGTCTTGGGATTCATGGCAATAGATAATGCCGAGTTGGCCTGAAATTTGACCATGGCTTGGTCAAGCTCTCGCTCCATGATGGACTGCACAGACTTATCAATGGTCAATTGTAAATTCAGGCCATCCTTCGGTTCAATGTACTTTTCAGAAGAACCGGGCATCAGCCGACCACCTGCATCAGATAAATATGCAATACTCCCATCAATCCCCCGAAGCTTGCTGTTTTGCTGCTTTTCTACTCCTGTCAGCCCTTGATTATCAATTCCCGTAAATCCGAGAATATGAGCCGCCAGATCGCCATAGGGATAATAACGTTTGTTGTCCTCAGCAACAACGATACCCGGCAGCTTCAAATCACGAATTTGCTGCGCTTTCTCCATCGTAATTTTCCGTCCGCCGGGTTGAAGTTTTTGGCTTGCAGTTCGTTTGGTAATAAGCTTAAGCACTTTATCCTCACTCATATCCAGCAAGGGCGCCAGCTTCCGTGCCGTTTCTTCCGGCTGCTTAATCTGTACGGGTATCGCCATAACTGTCGGCGAACTAACATTATAGGTCAATGCCGTACCCTGCCGGTCCAAAATTTCGCCACGCTTGGCGGCAAAAGGAATATTGCGGCGCCACGAATCCTCAGCCTTGGCCGAGAGCTCGCCTCCTTTACCCAATTGAACATAGGCGAGCCGGATCGACAAGGCCGTGAACAGTACAAACAATCCCAGCAGCCCCCACACCAGCCTGCGCCGCATGATCACGTTAGATTTTTTCAAACGCGCCCCCTCCGTTCCTCCAAATACTCATGACATGTCTTACCTCATGAATATTCAAAAAAACGGCCGTTAGAACAAGCTATCAATTATCCTCGCCTTTAATAGCAGCAGCACTTTTTTCATCTGCTATAGCAGAGTTTCCTCCACTTGGAGGCCTGACGCTTGTGCCTGCATTCGCAGTAGTATCGGTACCGGTGTCGGTTTTTGTATCGGGTTTGAGATTGGTACCCGTCTTCGCTGCACTGCCTGACTGATTTGTAGCCACACCTGTGGCCTGATCCGGCGTGTCCTCCGGTTTCACTCCAGTTACGGTTTCCTTGGCTGGCTGGAGCTTCACGCTGACGGTCCGCTTGCCATTCACCATTTGTGCCTTTTGAGAGACAACATAGCCCTCGCCACTCACCTGGACACCAACCTTCATAAGCGTCAAAACTTGAAGTGTGTCACGCAATGAAACACCTGTAAAGTCAGGGATGGTCATGTTGGCACTATCCTCGGTCAGCAAATAAATGCGTTGCCCCGATTTCATTTTGACGCCTGCCTCAGGATACTGGCGAACGATTTTGGAGCCTTTACCTACCGTTTCATAGGCAATCCCCTGTTTGAGCAATGCGTTTTGTGCATCCTTTTTCACCTGACCGGTTAATTGCGGTACAGTGGGCAGGTCGACCGTTTTCACAGCAGAGCCATCTGTCTTATTCGCCTTGGTTCCTGTTTTGGGAACTCCCATGTATTGCAGCGACTGGGACACGATTTTTTTAAATACAGGCGCCGCCGCCGTACCACCGCCTACCGATTTGTTAGGTTCGTCCATGACGACCAATACGGCTATTTTCGGATCATTTACCGGTGCAAATCCAATAAAGGAGACGACATCCTTCGAATGGTCGTATACTTTGCCGACGACCTTCGTCGCCGTACCTGTTTTACCAGCAACACGATATCCGTCAATATAGGCAAGACGTCCTGTACCAATTTCCTGGTCAGACACGACCTGCTCCAGATAGCTGCTTGTCTGGACTGCCGATTCCTTCGAAATCACCTGACGGACTTCCTTAGGTTGAATCGTCTGCACTTCGTCCGTATCTGGATTTACAATTTCCTTCACCAAATGAGGCACCATGAGCTTACCCCCATTAGCAATGGCCGAAATCGCAGCTACCTGCTGGATAGGTGTCACCTGAACACGTCCGTGTCCAAAGGAAGCCGTTGCAACTTCGGATTTGTATTGGGTATGGAATGTGATAGCTCCAGCAGACTCACTTGGAAGATCAATCCCCGTTTTTACACCAAAGCCAAAGTTATTAATATAATTTTTCAGCTTTTCGCCACCCAGCTTGTCCAGCCCTAGATGGACGAAACCGACGTTACTTGAACGCTTGACACCTTGAAGATAGGTTAACGTTCCCCAGTTACGGCTCACGTCGCGAATATCCCAGCCTCCGACCCTAACGATACCAGACCGGTAGGTTTCATTCGGATTAAATACCTTTTCCTGAACTGCAGCAGCCAAGGTTACAATCTTAAACGTAGAACCCGGCTCGTAGATAGACTGAGTAGCATTATTGCGAAAAGATTCCAATGGTGCACTCCCATATGTATTGGGATTAAAATTAGGATAACTCGCCATCCCGAGAACATCCATCGTTTGGGGATCTGCCGCGACAACAGTCATCGTTTTCGGATTGTATTTTGCAATAGCTTCCTGCATGGCGTTCTCTATATAATACTGAATCGTATCATCAATCGTCAGCTTTAAATTTTTCCCATTTTGTGCCGGCTCATAGATACTTTCCGATCCCTGAAGAGGGACACCCTTCAGATCCCGCTGATAAAGAAGCTTGCCAGCCGTACCCGAAAGCTCTTTATTATAATAAGCCTCCAGCCCCATGCCTGCTGTGCCGTCTTTTCTTTGATAGCCAAGAACATGGGAGGCCAGCTTATTTTCCGGATAATAGCGTTTGGATTCTTGAACAGTGTCCACAGCTCCAATTACTTCATACTTATCCTTCAAATATTTTTTGAACGTATCCACCTGTGCCTTGACCTCGGGATCTGCCTTCCAGCCACCATTACGAATCTCGCGATTTACTAAGTAGTTCCCCTTACTGTCCTTGGCCGAAAGATGTCTTCTCAACTCATCCTCAGGTGTTTTAAGTAACTGATGCAGTTTGGCTACAACCTCGTTTTCCAAATCGTATTCCTGAATGATACTCGGGTTGACCACTACCGTATAAGCAGGTGCATCCGTAGCCAGTACGTTTCCTTTACGGTCCGTAATGGTTCCACGCTTGGGCAGAATCACCTGATCTTTTTCCACTTGTGCAACTACCTGTTCATGCCAATATTCCCCGCTTACGACCTGAATCCAAAATACCTTTAGCAGCAGAACAAGAAAAAAGAGGGTAATACATCCCCCTATCAGCAGTGTGCGAAGCTTTATTCTCTTGACCATAGCTCAAACCTCTCTGCAAAAAATGTACATTAGAGCATAGCTTGAAGCTATGCTCTTAACTATTTGGCAGCCTGCTTTTCCACACGAATAGGTTCTTTTGTCGGCTCGATATATCCCTGCTGCTTTGCTGTTGGCGCAATCTGATTCTCGAGCCTCTCCTTTTGAATCTTCAGTTGGGCGATATTGGTCTGTAATTTAGAAATGTCCTTGCTGGCCGTATTAATCGCATAATTAATTTGATAAATATGAGCGTACCTGCCAATCAACATACCAGCAATGACTATGCACGCTACAAGGGTCAACAGATACAACAGCTTTTCCCGAATCGGCAGCTCTCTGCGGCGTGTAACGACTTTGGTGGTCTCACGGTACCGTTGTTGTTGAACCTGTTCCTGACGGGCTCTTTCTTTTACAGCCAAATTACCCCGTGTATAAGCCATGTCGCCTCTCCTTCTCATCAAATTTACAATTTCTCGGCAACTCTCAGCTTGGCCGACCGGGACCGTGGATTAAGCTCCAATTCCTGCTCTGATGCCACAATCGGCTTACGATTCACCAGCTTTAGATCGCCTACCATTTTGTCATCCAAAATAGGTAAATCAGACGGATAGATGCTTTTCGCCAAATACTCCTTGAAAATATGTTTGCATATCCGATCCTCCAAGGAATGAAACGTAATAACCGAAATTCTGCCCCCTGGAGCCAGACATTTTATTGCCTGATGCAAAGTATCTTCCAGTGCACCCAGCTCATCATTCACAGCAATCCGCAAAGCCTGAAAGCTGCGTTTAGCCGGATGTCCCCCGGTTCTGCGTGCCGCAGCCGGAATTCCTTCTTTGATAATATCGACAAGTTCCCCCGTTGTGTGAATAGGCTTGTTCATTCGACGTTCAATCATGATCTTCGCGATCCGTCGTGAAAACTTCTCTTCTCCGTATTGAAACAGAATACGTGCAATCTCCGCTTCCGGCCATTCATTGACAATTTCGTAAGCCGTAAGCGAGCTGCTCTGATCCATCCGCATATCAAGCGGTGCATCATGGTTATAGCTGAATCCCCGTTCCCCCTCATCGAACTGGGGCGAGGATACACCCAGATCGAACAAAATGCCTTGGACCTGCGGGACGCCGTCTTTTTCAGGCAATCCCAGTTCGGCCAGCTTGTCCTGCAGGTGGCGGAAGTTGGATTTCACTAATGAAATCTTTCCTTGATAGGCCGACAGCTTCTCACGCGCATTGTCCAATGCCCAATCGTCCTGATCAAAGGCGATGAGCCTTCCCTCAGGGCCGAGCTGTGACGCAATGACGGAACTGTGTCCTGCCCCTCCCAGCGTGCAGTCCACATAGATCCCGTCCTGCCTGATGTTCAGTGCCTGTGTTGCTTCTTCCTTGAGTACGGTAATGTGGTGAAACAAACGACTGACCTCCTAAATTACAATTCAAAGTTGAAATCAACCAATTTCTCAGCAATGTCGTTAAATGCTTCTTCTGATTGGCTGAAATATTGCTCCCAAGTGTGCTTGCTCCAAATCTCTACCCGAGTGGACACTCCCAATACGACGCACTCTTTAGTGAGCTTGGCGTATTCGCACAAATTCCCCGGTAAATTTACCCTGCCCTGTTTGTCCAATTCGCATTCAGTCGCTCCCGAGAAAAAAAATCGGGTAAACGCCCGCGCATCAGCTTTCATCAGAGGCAGTGCCTTTAATTTTTTCTCCATGACAGCCCACTCATCCATGGGATACACGAAGAGGCATTGGTCCAGCCCGCGGGTAACTACGAACGAGGCACCGAGAAGTTCACGAAATTTGGCCGGAACTGTAAGCCGACCCTTCTCATCAATGCTATGTTGGAACTCCCCCATAAACATTGGTTTCGTCACCCCTTACCCCATTTCTCCCACTTTGGCCCACTTTCCACCACCTAAGCATAATAGATTCGCTTTAAAAAATCAAAGACCTCTTTTTCATTACCAAAAAGTGATGAACGGCAAATCGATACGATTGTGTCTGTTATTGTAGCCCTCCGTCACAAGACGCCAAAAAGCCCCTTACTCCATGAAGCCGAACCCCCGACAATATGCATCAGGTTTCGAAACAACATGAAATAAAGGGCTTAATCTCCAATCCAGATGTCAACCTATACGAGCATCTGGTTAAAAAGCTGAATGTCTTAACAGCCAGCATTGTGACTGGAAAATGCTCCAGTTACGCGTTCCAGCTGTCCAGATAGATCTTTTGCTCTTCAGTTAAAGCATCAATTTTGATTCCAAGGCTATCGAGCTTGAAGCGGGCTACTTGCTCATCAATTTCATAAGGCACATTAATAACCGCTTTGCCCAGCTCGTTGTAACGATCATTCACATATTTCAAACCAAGCGCCTGAAGCGCAAATGTAGTATCCATAATCTCTGCAGGGTGACCATCCGCGGCAGCCAAATTCACGAGGCGTCCCTCTGCCAGCAAGTACATTTTACGTCCGTCTTTAAAGCGATACTCCTCAATGTTTCGACGGACCGTGCGAATGGACTCGGAGCGTTTGGCAAGCTCAGGCTTACTAACCTCTACATCAAAATGGCCTGCGTTGCACAGCACAGCCCCATCCTTCATAACATCAAAGTGCTCCCCGGTAATTACCGCTTTATTTCCAGTTACTGTAATGAAGAAATCACCCAGTTTAGCCGCTTCTACCATTGGCAATACATGGAAACCATCCATATGGGCTTCTACTGCCTTGATTGGATCAACTTCAGTTACAACAACATTGGCTCCTAGGCCTTTTGCTCGCATTGCAACCCCTTTGCCACACCAGCCATAGCCTACTACAACAACTGTGCTGCCTGCCACAACCAGGTTCGTTGTACGAATAATGCCGTCGAAAGCTGACTGTCCTGTACCGTAGCGGTTGTCGAACAAATATTTGCAGTATGCATCATTCACGGCCACCATTGGAAAGTGAAGCTGCCCTTCTTTTTCCAATGCCTTCAAACGAATAATCCCTGTAGTGGTCTCCTCTGCTCCCCCACGGATGGTAGAAATCAGATCAGGCCGTTCGGATTGCAACAGAGTTACAAGATCACCACCATCATCAATAATGAGGTCCGGCTTCGTTTCCAGCGCCTTAATTTGCAAATTTTTGAACTCTTCCGGATCCGGATTGTATTTAGCCAGGACTGTAATCCCATCTTCAACCAATGCCGCGCAAACATCATCTTGTGTGGACAATGGGTTACTACCAGTAATTGTGACCTGTGCCCCACCTGCCTGTACTACTTTAGCCAAATAAGCTGTTTTAGCCTCCAGATGCAGACAGATGGTTACCTTCAGACCTGCAAAAGGCTGCTCCTGCTCGAACTGTTGACGTATCCGGTTTAATACCGGCATGTGGGCTTCCACCCAATCAATTTTCAGATGACCTTCAGGGGCCAGTTTAAGATCGTGAACAATGCTGTTTTGCAGAGAATGGGAAGTCATTACGTTGTTTCCTCCTTAGTATGGGCTGAATCTGCTAACACGGTAAAATCAATACACTACACAAAAAATCTTACATAAATTATACATAAATTACACGATGCGTACCTGCCGGATCCGTTGGTATGTTCATAATGATATCAATCAAACCAAGCCCGTGACGGTTTAGAAAATGATAGATCGTGTACACCCGCTCCTGCGGCTGACCAAATGGAAAAAGTGACCACTCAATACGGTCCCACTGGCGAAGTGCCGTTTCATTTTGCCGAAGGAGCGCTTCCTGAACTTTCGCCTCCAGATAAGCAATCTGTCCCAGAATTTTCTTGCTGTTGGTTTCTCCGAGCCGAAGCAAACCTTTTTCAATCAATCCTGTCTGCTGTACAAGCGGCTCGTATAGACGGGCAAAGGCTTCTTTTACCCCGGAAAACTGATCCTGAATCCCAATCTGATCTTGGGCTGCAAGCCATTGTTTCTTCGACTCCTCAAGGCCGTCCCTAACCCGTCCAAAGGTTAATTCGTGCTTAAGCATATACTTCTCTACACCCGGGTCTAGCAGCGTAAAGGACATTCGGGGCAGCAGTATCGGCATCTGCATCTTCAGAACCCCGAAGGCGTCTCGGGTAATCGCCCAATAGGCAATTTCTCCTAGACCCAGCACAGATGCAAGTACCGGAAACAATGAATCCTGCATGAGAGGACGGGTTAGTACATTGTTACTAAAACGTTCCGGGTGTATTTCTATCTCCTCAAGCAGTTCTTCCTTTGTAAAGGCTACCAGGCCGCGCCGATCCGTAAATAGTCCGCCTTGCTTGAAAAGCAGCAAACGTTCATCTTCATGGATATAAAAAAGATTCGCGCCATCTTTGTGTACATCCGCTTGTAAATGATAGCCGTAATCCACGATTCGCGCAGCGGCCGTCCGGTAAGCCTGCTCCAGCTCATCATTGTGCTGAACCAACTGACGAAAAACGGATGCTTCCAGCTTGCGCAGCGAAGGATCCGCTGAATCCAGCAGTACTAGTCCATAGTCGCCAAATAAAAGGCCCAGCAGCTTGGCAAAGGCCTCACTTAGTCCATACGAATCGGTCAAACCGTGCTCAATCATACGCAAAATATCAGCCTTATGCTCTGAATCAGGCAAGCTTTGCTCTATATCCGCCATTGCCTGCTTCCACTCTACAGCATCCACTTTAATGGTACTAACCGAAGAACGGCGTTCAGGCTGCTTTTTCAGCTTGATTTTGATGGCTTGCGGATCATTCGCCAGTACGTATGTATGATTGACCTCATCCCAGTCATGATCTTCACCAGCAATCCAAAAGACGGGAACAACCGGACGTCCAAGCCTCTCCTCTGCTTCCCTGGCCGCCTTAATGATCGTGACCGCTTTGTAAATGACCAACATCGGACCTGTAAACAGTCCGCTCTGTTGTCCGCCAACTACGACTAAAGCGTCTGGACTTTCCAGCCGATCCAATGAAGCCCGAACTGCCTCATACGAATTATATTGCTCATTGTATATGCGAAGACATGCTACGACTTCCTTACGGCTTAATCGCAGATGCTCCGTCTCATCCAGCCACTTCGCCCGTTGGGCATATGCATCGGCATGCAGAACATCGTACTCATACAAATCGCGTGCGCGCCCTGTACCCTGTGTATAATCTTCTGCCAAAGCCGACCCTCCGCGAAGCATTTCAGGAATAATTCTCATGGGTCTGCCTCCTGTCTCCACCAAAACCTTACTGCTTGATTGTACCGAAAGCCCCTCTCCGCGTCAAAGCTTCCTACAAAAAAAACCGCCGAGCAACTCGACGGTTCGTGTGTAAAGCAGGATCAAGCATAAGGCTCAGCCACAAAATGTCCTTTGGACACTTCGATCAGTGTAGCATTTTCCAAGTTATAGGCCCCTGCCTTATTATCGGACGCATCATGAATTGGACCGCCTTGATCGTCAGGCATAATAATTCGTTTTTTGTTGGCTTCGACTTCCGGATCAGGAAGTGGAATCGCCGACAAAAGCATTTTCGTATATGGATGCATCGGGTTGGCATACAATTCAGAACTTTCAGCAAGCTCAACCATTTTGCCTCTATACATTACAGCTACCCGATCACTGATGTGCTTGACCATCGACAGATCATGCGCAATAAACAGGTATGTCAAACCCAAACGTTCTTGAAGCTCTTTTAACAGGTTGACAACCTGAGCCTGAATGGACACGTCAAGCGCTGAAATCGGCTCATCACAAATAATGAATTTCGGATTAACCGCCAGCGCACGGGCAATACCAATCCGTTGACGCTGTCCACCGGAAAATTCATGCGGATAGCGAGTTGCATGGTCCGGGTTCAAACCAACCAGATCCAGCAATTCTTCAATCCGTTTTTTACGTTCGGCACGGCTACCCGCCATATTATGAATATCTAACGCCTCACCGATGATATCAGAAACCGTAAAACGCGGGTTCAATGATGCATATGGATCTTGAAAGATCATTTGCATATCACGACGCATGGCTTTCATTTTGCTTGGTGATAATTTGTAAATATCTGTACCGTTAAAACGTACGCTACCTGCTGTAGGCTCATATAAGCGCAAAATGGTACGACCCGCTGTAGATTTACCACAACCGGATTCACCTACCATCCCAAGTGTTTCACCTTCGCGAATATAGAAATTCAGGTTATCCACCGCTTTGAGCACACGGTTTTTGCCAACATTAAAATACTTTTTAAGACCTTCTACCTCAATTAAATTGTTGCTACTCACCATGATCTCACCTCCTATTTCTTCAGCTTCGGATCAAGCGCATCACGCAGGCCATCGCCAAAAAGGTTGAACGCAAGCATAATCAAACTGATCAAACCTGCCGGGAAAAGCATACGCCATGGATAGTACATCCATCCTGTCAGAGCTGATTCAATCATTGAACCCAGTGACGCCTGAGGAGCCTGTACCCCTAATCCAAGGAAGCTCAGGAATGCCTCGGAGAAAATAGCGGTTGGAACGCTCAAGGTCAAAGTAACGATGATCGGACCAACAGCATTTGGCAACAAGTGGCGGAACAGCAGACGGCCTGCTCCAGCCCCCATGGAACGGGAAGCAAGTACAAATTCCCGATTTTTGAGTTGCAGCATCTCACCGCGCACAATCCATGACATGTTAATCCACCCCGTTACACAGAGCGCAATAATAATGGTGGTAATACTTGGCTCCAGTACAACGAGCAGCAGGATTGTAACCAGCAAATAAGGAATGGAATACAAGATTTCAGAAAATTTATTCATGATTTCATCAACGCGGCCACCAAAGTAACCCATAATTCCACCATAAATAACACCCATCAGCAAGTCAATCATTGCTGCAGCCAGACCGATCGTCAAGGAAATTCGCGCCCCCATCGCTGTACGGACAAACATGTCACGGCCAAGATCATCCGTTCCAAACCAGTGCTCCGCAGACGGTGCGAGATTTGTGCTCAGCAAATCATTAGAATAGTAGTTATAGGGTGACAATTTCGGACCAATCAGAGAAAAAAGCACGATTAACACCAGCACAATCAAGCTGGCCATAGCCACCTTATTTTTACGAAGCCGTTCCCAAGCATCACGCCAAGCGGATAAGCTTTCACGCTGAATAACTTCAGACTGCTTTTCATCCGCTCCGATTCTCTTAAAGTCTTCAGGTTTCACCTGAAGCTTCTCCAAGTTCACAGCATTATCTTTCACAGACATAAAGTTATCCCTCCTTTCCGCCAGTAAGCTTAATCCGTGGATCAATAAATCCATATGCAATATCTGTAATAAAACGCGCTACCATCAATAAGATTCCGTAGAAAATAGTTACTCCCATAATCATGGTATAATCACGGGTTGTAATACTATCAACAAATACCTTACCAATGCCGCCAATTCCGAAAATCCGTTCAATAACCACAGAACCAGTAATGATATTTGCAGTCATTGGACCAACATAGGTAACGACCGGCAAGATCGCATTCCGCACCACATGTTTAAACATAATCGTAACAGGCTGCAAGCCTTTCGCCTTGGCAGTCTTAATGTAGTCTGCATGAAGCACTTCCAGCATGCTGGAGCGTGTCAATCTAGCGATAAACGCAATCGGCTGAGCAGACAACGCAGCAACAGGCAGGACGTAGTCCAGTGGACCCTCAAATCCCATAACATTAAACCAGCCCAAATTCTGAGCGAAATAGAACTGGATTAGAGACGCCAGGACGAAGCTGGGAACTGCAATCCCCATAATTGCCAAGATCATTGCAATGTTATCAATGAGCCTGCGATGGTACATCGCCGCTATCATACCTAGCAAAACACCGACAATAATCGACACGATGATAGCAACAAAACCTAATTTTAGCGAAACCGTGAAAGTTTGCCCGATAATGTCAGTTACATCTTGATTCAGTTTTTTCATGGAAATACCAAAATCACCTGAAGCAATATCACCCAAGTACTTAAAATATTGAACATATACAGGCTTATCCAGCCCATATTGCTCCATTAACCGGGCTTGAATCTCAGGAGAAGTCGCTTTTTCACTCATGAAGGGGTTACCCGGAATTGCTTTCATGAGAAAAAACGTCGCAGAGATCAGAATGAACAAAGATAGCAGCATGTAGAGAAATTTACTGATCAAATAACGCGTCATTGCCCGTTTACACCCCCCATAATTTTTTCGACACCATTCGATTTTATCGAAATAGAATTGGACAATCCAATCTACTTATTTGCATGGTTACATGATGATGGAAAAGACTAGGACACAAAAAAAACGGGATATATATGGTTCAATCCACATATATATCCCGAAGTAACTATCAAACTTCAGAATTGAGCTTCAGTTACTGTGTAATATACGCTCTTGTGAAATCAATTGCTCCACTAAAGTCAAGCGCGATGTCTTTTACATTCGGTTTCGTTAAAGAAACATTTGAATAGTAGTAAATCGGAAGCATTACCATATCATCTTGAACCAGAATTTTCTCTGCTTTCGCAAAATCTTCCATACGTTTAGCTGGATCAGTTTCTGTCTTAGCTGCTTGAATCAAAGCATCATATGCAGGGTTAGAGTAACCCGCATTGTTGTTACCGTTGCCTGTTGTCCACATATCCATGAATGTCATTGGATCATTGTAGTCGGCAGACCAACCAGCACGGGCAATTTGGTAATTCAGCTTGTTACGATTTTGAATAAATACGCCCCACTCTTGGTTTTGGGTTTTGATGTCTACACCAAGATTTTTCTTCCACATATCAGCTACTGCCAAAGCAATCTTTTGGTGACTTTCACTGGAGTTATACAACAAGGTTACCGGAGGAAGTGTAGTCACGCCTTCTTCTTTCATACCTTCTTGAAGCAATTTCTTCGCTTCAGTGATGTCTTCTTTAAAGTAATCATCTTTATGCTCAGTACGGAATTCCTGAGAAACTCCTTTGATACCTGGAGGTACGAAGCCGAATGCAGGAAGTTGTCCGCCCAAGGTCACTCTGTCAACGATCGGTTGGCGTTGAATAGCCATCGCAAACGCTTTGCGGATTTTAACATTGTTAAATGGTTTTTCTGTTACATTAAATAAGTAGTAATACGTACTAGCAATTCCTTTAGCCTCGAATTCATTTGGCAACTCTTTTTTGACAGCCGGAATTTGGTCTGCAGGAATTTCGCCGTTCGGCAACCCAGAATAATCAAGTTGTCCACTTCTGTAAGAAGCCAGTTCCGTTGCACCGCTGTTTACCAGGGACATCGTAATTTTGTTCAGCTTGATTTGGTCTTTACCCCAATAGTTTTCGCTCTTGGTGACTTCGATCTTTTGACCGCTGTCCCAAGTTGTTAACGTGAAAGGTCCATTAGTGATCATGCTATCTTTCTGAACAGCCCATTTGTCATTCCCTTTAATAGAAGGATGTACAGGGTAGAAAGTATAGAACGAGGTCAAGCCAAGGAAGTAAGGAGTTGGGTTTACCAGTTCTACTTGCAATGTATGGTCATCAACAGCTTTGACACCTACATCTTTAAAGTCTGTAATTTTAGTTCCTTTAAAGGTTTTCGAAGTGCTCAGGTTGTAGCCCTCAGCATTTTTGATATAGTACAATTGATAAGCATATGGAGGTGCAGGAGCCGTGGAAGGATCCAATACCCGTTGCCAAGCAAATACGAAGTCACTTGCTTTGACCGGGTCGCCATTGCTCCATTTTGCATTATCACGAAGTTTGAACGTATAGGTTTTGCCGTCATCGGAAATTTTCCAAGATTCAGCTACGCCAGGGATTTCTTTGCCATCAGGCCCCATACGTACGAGACCTTCATACAAAGTTTTCAGAACCGTGTTAGTTTGGCTATCCTGAGCTTGTGCCGGATCGAAGGTTGGCGGTTCGGAAAGAAGGTTAATGCGCAAAATTTGTTTGTCGGCCGGAGCCGGCGTAGTTGATGCATTTTCTTGTGCGCCCTTACCATTGTTATCGTTCTTCGCGGAGCCACATCCTGCAAGTAGTGCGCCAACTGCAAGAACGAGTGTCAAAAGGACTAAAAAGCTTTTCCTTTTCATCTAGCGTTTTCCCCCTAGTTCTAAAGTGGTATATGTTTATAGATTATACAACCAGCGGTCAAAAAAATCTACATTACATTTCTTTAAATTGAGCTTTTTTTTCAAAAAAACATGATTAATTCATATTTTTTCACCAATTGATGTCATATTATATCACATGGAATTGAATATATTCTTAAATATACCAACAACAGTCAACAAAAAATACGCCAATGTCATCGCTATAAAAGTTAATCTCCAGACCGCTCTACATAATCTTTTACCATCAACCTTGCCTTTTATTCGATTTTGGGCACCTCCAATTAAACCCAGCGCCAATAGTAAAAGAAGTAAAATCAAATAAAAACCGAAGCGGGATGTGAAAATGACGTTAAAGAGTGCCGCGACGGAAAGAATCAGAAAAGCCGTGGTAATATCCATCGATGCAAGCAATGATTTCTTCTTTTCCATTTTAAGAATGTAGCGACAAACCACAAATACGATCAGAAACGGAAAAAAGGGAAGAATACTGAATGTGCTAATGGTACCTTGTATAATACTCAACTGATCACCCCTCTTTTAGCCGCATGCCTTCAATTAATTGCCACAATACCTCATGAGTTGGTGCAGTAACCCCAGCCTGCTCTGCCATCTGCACCAGCTGCCCGTTAATGGAAGCAACTTCTGTCATGGACTGTGCAAGCACATCGGCCAGCATGGACGAATGGTTTTCTGCCGTTGCCTGGCAAACATTCAAAATTTGGTCCCACCAACTGCTGTCCCAGCGGATACCACGGGCTTCATACACTTGAATGCCTTCATCATACAGCTTGCGCATCATATGTAAACGAACAGGGTCCAAAAGCAGCTCGCCGTTACGGATTCGCCATATCGCCGTCAGCGGATTGATCACGGCATTAATCAACAACTTGCGATACATACCATTCTCGATTTCTTTCGACAAGCAAACGTCAAATCCTGCTGCAAGCAGCCGATTTAGCACGTATTGTTTGAAATTCCTGTCCTGCGTCTTCCCCCGTTCCTCATACCAGCCAATTTCAGTCACACCCGCTCCGGCATGCACAATAGATGCGGCTCCCTGTCTCTTGGCTCCTTCGGTCGTTACGGCAGGGTATAACTCGGCTTCAGGCCAGGCCTGTCTAATACGTTCAATATGTCCGATCCCGTTCTGTAAACAAACGATTCCCGTTTCTCTTTCCGTCTTAGCCACAGGTAGAATCTGCTTTAATACTTCCTCGATGGCCCCCTGTTTGGTCATTAAAAAAATCCATTGTGCGGGAGCATGTGAATTTAAACGCTGCCAATCCGCCAATGGAGCTACCTTTAATGTATCTCCAGGCACATGAACAGCTATCTCCCCCCCTTTGTCAAACACTGTAATTCCGTCACAAGCAATGCTGCGTGCCTGTTCAAGTGTTCGTGTCCACAATCTCACATCAGTACCTGTGGCCGCCAGCCTTCCCGCGAACAATAATCCCAGTGAACCCGCTCCAATAATATCAATCACGTTTGTATCGTCTCGCTTCCATCTTTTTTTCTACTATATCATATGCACTCCAGAGAAATACAAAAAACGCCAACTACGGCAAAGCACGAGTTGACGTTTTATATGGTATTTGCTGATGTAATCTTGCTACTCAATACGCTCCAGATTCCCATTGGCGTCCATTTTGAATCTAGATTTAAGCTCATCCTCATCCTCAGTAATTAAAGCCAAGCGCCGTGCTCGGTCCATAATCTGAATCAGGGCTTTATAATCATCATTTACGACACGATAGTCGGTTTGCACTTCGTTGACTTCCTTGGACAGCCGATCATTAATGGAACGAAGCTGATTCAATTCTTCTTCCTTTTCCCGCAAATCTTTTTCCAGCATCTTAATCTGTCGATTGGTTTCCTGCACAGTTCCTTTCCATTGACGCAAAAAGCGAATCACCGCATCAATAGATAACGTATCCTCATTCATTCCATCCGATCTGTATCCCCCTTCGACCGTATCCAGTGTGGCAAAGGCCGCCACCTGCGATACTCCCACTGGGCTCTGCTTGCGGATATAACTACGTTTCTGACGCTGCGCTTTGGCAATGCTAATCGCTTCATCGTAGCGTTTGCGCACGCAGCTGTTCCAGCGGAAGCCGCATGCCGCGGAGGTTCTTCCAATTTTTTGTCCAACCTCCTCAAACGCAGCAAGCTGTGTACCGCCTTCCCGGATATGGCGCAATGTCACCTCCGCCAATATCAAATCATCTTCTGCACTCCATGCATCTTGTCTTATTGCAGTCATGCTCCTAGCCCTCCTAACAACATCCTGAAATAACCGTCTTCATGAACCGAGCTTGCCGGTATTTGAATAGGGTATAAAAGCTGTTTATTCATTCCTATGCCTCTCGTAGAGTTCATAGAATCTATTTGATACTAAATTGTATTTCCATTTCTGCAAGAACTCATACGTGAAACGCAAACAGTTTTGGGTTACAAGTATGCTCTGACTGCTGTACAATAAATGAATGGTTAAAGAATGAGAAAAGATCATATACATTATCATCAGTCTTTTTCGGTAATACATAAAAGGGGAAACCAAATGGAAAAACCAATAAAAATCATATGCTGTACCCTGCTGATCATCGCTATGATATTAACCTCGATGCTAACTTCAATGTATGTACGTCCTATTCTGGCTGCCCCTTCCCAGGAGGCAAACCAAATTTTACAAGATAGCCTGTCGATTATTGAAATAGACCATGAAATTGAGCGTATCAGCCAGGAACAAAAGACTCTTATACAGCATCAACAGGAATTACGAAGCAATCTCATCACACAGCAGGAGCAGATGACCTTGCAACGGAACCGTGCCGGGTCTGTGCTACGTTCTTATTATATGGGGGAAAGGGACAAGCTGCTCAGTGTAGTGCTGGGGGCGAAAAATTTAAAACAGCTTCTCTCCTTGTACGATTACTACTTGCTGTTAATTAGTCATGATCAGGATGTTCTTCAGGAATACGAATCCAATGTTCAGACTATGCGAAAAACAGAGCAACAAGTCACTCAGGCCTCGCTGGAATTGGAGAAGGTCAAAACAAACTTACTGGAACAACGTAAACGTATTCTCATGCTTCAGTCGCGTGTAAACGAGGGTGTTAGCGCCAGTAAAGACCCGGATACTCTCCGCAAGCTGATCAGTGAGCTGACTGCTTACTGGGAGAATGTAGGCGTCTATGAGGTAAATAGACACTTTAAAGCACTGGCGCAGGCTATGCAGGATTTACCTCAATTTATTCAACAGCAGCAAGGAGCCATGATTACGAACGGCAAAACCATTACGATAAACATTCGTGAGGAAGAGTTTAACCGGTTTTTAAAATCTGAAAATGAATTGTTCAATCACTTCAACTTTTCTTTCAAGCAGGACCATATTGTGGTAGAAGGCCAACAGGGAACGATGAAATTGATGGTAGAAGGGCACTACACTGTAGAGAACGAACCACAAAATGCAATTTTATTTCATGTGGATCGTCTAGTATTTAACGGGCTGGAACTGCCGGATACGACCCGTAACAAGCTGGAAAATGATTTTGATCTGGGCTTTTATCCACAGCAGCTCATTTCGTATGTTAAAGCCACAGAAGTACACACCTCGGCGGGAACACTTGAAGTTAAGCTCGAATTAAGCCTGAAATAGGCTTTTGCTCACCTTACATTATTCTGCATTTTACGTAAATAAAACAAGAGACCCCGGGATGCTCCCGAGGTCTTTAATATTTGTAAAAACGATATGAACCTTATAGCAGATCGGCAGCCAGCTGTGCGAGCTTGGAGCGTTCTCCTTTTTCCAACATAATATGCCCGCTAATCCCTTCCTGCTTGAACCGTTCCACCACATAGGTCAATCCGTTGCTGGCAGCATCCAGATACGGGTGGTCAATCTGTTCCGGATCACCCATCAAAATGATCTTGCTCCCCTCCCCGACTCGGGACACAATCGTCTTGATTTCATGGCGGGATAGATTCTGAGCCTCATCGATAATAATAAATTGCCCTGGTATTGAACGCCCGCGAATATAAGTGAGCGCCTCCACCTGAATGCTGCCCAAGCCCATCAAAATTTTATCAATATCACCTGATTTTTTGGCGTCAAACAGGTACTCCAGATTATCGTAAATCGGTTGCATCCATGGGCGAAGCTTTTCCTCCTTTTCTCCCGGTAAATATCCGATATCCTTGCCCATAGGAACAACAGGTCTGGCAATCAGCAATTTCTTGAAACGATGTTCATCCTCTACCTTAAGCAAACCCGCTGCCAGCGCCAGCAATGTTTTGCCTGTACCCGCTTTTCCAGTAATCGTCACAAGCGGGATATCGTCATTCAGCAAAAGCTCCAATGCCATCCGCTGTTGAGCATTACGCGCGCTGATTCCCCACACCGATTCGTTACTTAAATACAGTGGCTCCAATCGCTCTGCATCATGGTTCACTTTCAGCAAAGCTGACTTTCCAGTCCCCATTTGATCTTTCAGAATCACAAATTCATGCGGATACAGCGTATAGGGTGAATTCAGTGATCTGATTGATAAAAAACGATTGGAGTAAAATTCATCTATGATGGACGGATGCACCTGGATTGCTGAATACCCGGGGTATAGCTCGCTTGGATCACCTGTTCTATCGGATAAATAATCTTCGGTCAACAGTCCCAATACATCTGCCTTGATTCTGACGAGTACATCTTTACTGACTAACACGACCGAACGCGGTTCAGGCTGATCCTGCTCTTCCAGATGATAGTTCAAGGCGACTGCCAAAATCCGATTATCGTTAGAAACCTCCCCAAACATCTCCTGAACTTTCAAAAAACTCCGGTGGTTTAACTCAACCTTAAGCCTTCCACCTTGGGGAAGCGGAACACCACTATGCAGATGACCTACTTCTCTCAACCCGTCCAACAATCGTGATACATTGCGGGCATTGCGCCCAATCTCATCCGCGTTGCGTTTTTTGGAGTCGATTTCTTCCAGAACAACAGCTGGAATAACAACCTCATGTTCTTTGAAGGTAAAAATGGCTTTCGGATCATGCAGCAGCACATTCGTATCCAGCACAAAAATTTTCTTCATTAAAATCCCCTCCAAAGCGGCGTGGACAATCTCGTGTTTCATATCTATCCTATTCACAGGTTCCCCAATACTTGCTGATTCCCTTAAAAAAGACCTCTTCATGAGCATGAAGCAGCGAAAATTTTGTAGCTCAACATAGCCTATGAGCCTGTACACCTGAGGAAGACACAAAAGGCCCAGTGATCATTCACTGGACCTAGCTTTTTTCTCTCATTTCCATACAGAAACAACAGACGATATTTGATTCCAACCCGTTGCACATATCCAAACGATATGCTTGACGCACTACAAATTCAGACATACTTCAACCCCCTTATGTCATATAAGTGCTTTTACTCGCTGCGAGTATAACATAAGACGGAAGAAAGATACATACTCAGGAATTGGAAGAAGTTGCAGTACTATCATTTGCTTTTTTTGCCAATTCCTCTTGGAGCGCCTGTCTGGCTGCATCGAGCTGTTGCTCATCAATATATACATAAGGACTACGCCATGTTCCCGCTACCGGATTGTACTTCACATTTTGCTTGGAAATATTCCAATAGGTTTGTACAATATTTTTCATTTGCTGTGACTCGATATCAGTCATCATATTTTTATCAACTGATTTAATAATTGCGCTAAATTTGGTCAAAGCGTTAAAGGATTGCATTTGGTCAATTAGGGAATGAAGCACCTGGTTTTGTCGACGGTTGCGATCAAAATCGTCAGATTCAGCCGTTCTCGGACGACAATTCGATTTGCGGTAACGCACAAAATCAAGAGCTTGATCACCATTCAAATGCTTGGCTCCAGCTGTCAGATTAATATCCGTACCATCTGCACGGTCACGATAACACATGTTTTTATCAACCGTAACATCTACGCCACCCAAATTATCCACAACATCTCTAAAGCCCTGGAAGTTAATAACCGTTACATAATCAATATTAATGTTTAAATATTTGCCGATCATCTTCTTCATTTGCTCTTCAGCGACCTCACCAGATTCCTTCTCTCTGGCTTTAAAAACCGGATAATACTCATTTAGCTTGCGCGGTTTATATCCATCCATTTCCAGACGTGTATCGCGCGGCAAGGATACGATAGTAGACGATTTAGTATTGGGATTCAATGTGGCTACCATAATAACATCTGACAAATACGTCGGATGATCAGGACGGTAATCGGTTCCAAGCAACAAGATGGTCAAAGGCTTAGCTTCTGCCAATTCCGTTTGAGGTACTTCCTTGTTGTTTCCTGTATCCAAGACTTCCTCTACCTGATTATAAATATAGTAGGTATAACCACCTGCTGCCAAGATACCTATAATGAGCAGAAACAAGACAAACTTCATAAACGATCTGAAAAAGCTTTTTTTCTTTTTCGTTTTTTTCTGTTTGGGGGATTTTTTCCCGCTTTGTGTCCGGGGAGGCAATCCATTTGAAAGATTACTCATGATTCAACACCTTTTCCTGCGTTTTGAGAAAGACTCCGAGTTTATAATCTAAAAACACATACAGCGGCGCATCCCATTCCGGGCGTCGCCGCTGTGGCCAAAGACCAAACCAATTAATTACGCATTTGCTTGTGCTGTTTTACGTTGTTTCTCTGCACGCTCGCGCTCACCTTTGTTCAGGATCTTTTTACGCAAACGAATGGCATTAGGTGTAATTTCGCAATACTCATCATCATTCAGATATTCAAGCGCCTGCTCCAAGGAGAAGATACGAGGTGTTTTCAGCTTAACCGTATCATCTTTTGTTGCAGAGCGAACGTTGGTCAATTGTTTTTCTTTACAAATGTTAACGACAATGTCGTTATCACGCGTGTGCTCCCCAACGATCATACCCTCATAGATTTCAGTACCTGGCTCCAGGAACAAAATACCGCGATCTTCTACGCCGAGCATTCCGTAAAATGTAGAACTGCCGTTTTCGGTAGAAATGAGAACACCTTGATGACGACCGCCAACTTGACCGCCAACAAATGGGCCATAGTTGTCAAATGCATGGTTCATTACGCCGTAACCACGAGTCAATGTCAGGAAGTTCGTAGTGTAACCGATCAAACCACGAGCAGGAATCAGGAATTCCAAGCGAACCTGTCCAGTACCGTTGTTAATCATGTTAACCATTTCAGCTTTACGGGAGCCCAGGCTTTCCATAACTGCGCCCATGCTTTCTTCTGGAATATCGATGAGGAGACGCTCGATAGGTTCCATTTTCTTGCCATCAATTTCCTTAACGATAACTTCCGGTTTGGACACTTGAAGTTCATAACCTTCACGACGCATGTTTTCAATCAGGATACCCAGATGCAGCTCACCGCGTCCAGATACAATGAAAGCGTCCGGGCTGTCCGTTTCATCCACACGCAAGCTGACATCTGTTTCAAGCTCTTTTAGAAGACGCTCACGCAATTTACGGGATGTTACCCACTTACCATCGCGTCCTGCGAATGGGCTGTTGTTAACCAAGAAGGTCATTTGCAGTGTTGGCTCATCTATTTTCAGTACAGGCAAAGCTTCAGGATGACTCGGATCAGCAATGGTTTCACCGATGTTAATATCCTTGATTCCCGCAATCGCCACAATGTCACCAGCGCCCGCTTGATCAGTTTCAATGCGTTTCAGGCCTTGGAAACCAAACAATTTCTCAATACGTGCTGTTTTACTGCTGCCATCACGCTGAATAACAGTAACCGATTGTCCCTGCTTGATGATACCGCGGTTTACACGACCTACGGCAATTCGGCCTAGGTATTCGTTGTAGTCCATCAGAGTTACGAGGAATTGAAGAGGCTCATCTATTTTTTCAGTTGGAGCTGGAATATGCTCTACAACGGTTTCGTACAATGCCTGCATGTTATCGTCTTGCTTTTCAGCATCAAGACTGGAAGTTCCGTTCAGCGCCGAAGCGTACACAACAGGGAATTCCAATTGCTCATCATTCGCACCCAACTCGATGAACAGATCCAGCACTTCGTCAATGACTTCTGCCGGGCGAGCTGCCGGACGGTCAATTTTGTTCACGACAACGATAGGCGTCAGATTTTGTTCCAGCGCTTTCCGCAGTACGAATTTCGTTTGCGGCATGCAGCCTTCATAAGCATCAACGACGAGCAAAACGCCGTCAACCATTTTCATAATCCGTTCTACTTCACCGCCAAAGTCGGCGTGTCCTGGTGTATCTACAATGTTAATCAGATAATCTTTGTAAGTGATAGCTGTATTTTTAGCCAAAATCGTAATACCGCGTTCACGCTCCAGATCATTGGAGTCCATGGCGCGCTCCTGAACAGCCTCGTGTTCTCTAAAAGTTCCAGACTGTTGAAGCAGCTTGTCGACAAGCGTCGTTTTACCGTGGTCGACGTGGGCAATAATCGCAATATTCCGAATGTTCTCTCTTGCATGCATGGTTTGTATCCATATCCTTTCCGTATATCAAAATAGTGTCTCTATCCTGAAGTAATACTGACTCAAGGCTAACAATCGTTCTTCAGGCCCACTCCCTGCCAGCCTCCTATATGTTTTAGGCCTTATACAGACAGCTTCTCTCTCCGATTCGCGTGAAAACCTTAAAATAAGCGTCAGAAATCATTCCGACGCTCTTATCATATCCATTATATTATAGTTGAAATATGTCATAAAGCAAGACATTCTTCCCTGTTCCGTAATTTACCGCCATGAATCCTGACAGCTTGTTGTTCTACCATTTACGTGTGCCGCGGTTGTTAACGACCAGCCAAATTCCAGCCCCGATCAGCAAAACTGCAATAATATAAATAATGCCTGTTCTCAACAGGCTAATCATCAATAAAACCACCGATACCAAGCCTAAGATGACACCACCTGTGTATACATTACGAGAAAGTGATAAATCATTGATAGCATATTCCCACAATCCGATCGCCACCCCAAGAAGCAACAAAGGCCACAGGTAGGCCATTAAATGCCAGCCCCAGGTATTACAAAGAGAAAATAACAAGCCATAAACGGTCAAAATTCCGGCGGGCAGCAGCATAAAGGGGGATACTTTACGCATCATGTACATCGCATGCAGTACAATGCCCGGGATTAATATCAGCAAGGGCCAAAAGGTTCGTCCCAAAAAGGAGAATGCCCCCAGTTTTCCCAACAAAATAATCAGTCCTACGGCAACAATGCCCACTCCGATCATACGCTCTTTTCCGGAATTCATCGCGGTCTCCTTTGCTTGCTGAATTGGTTTGTGTTTTTTAATGTGATTGTTTTTGAATGTATTTTGATGAATATAGCGTATTTACAAAAACCGAGCAGAATCCCCGGCATCTGCAAAACCCTATGTATAGTTTAGCCGATGTCTTCCAAAAAAACTACGTTCAAATGTGGTGGGCTCGCAACTGACGATATATTCCGACAATGATAACTGCTGCGGCCAGCAATCCAGGTAACCATGCATGTAAAACTTCCCCTGCTCCTGCCAACCATACGCCTAATCTGGAATCACGCAGCAGCATTTCTCCTGCCGTGAAGGCTAAAATTGCAGCCCCGAGCAAAACAAGCACAGGGAAGCGGTGAAGCCAGATCGCAATAACATTGCTGCCCCAGACCACAATTGGAATGCTAATCGCAATGCCGATGACAATAATGGCGATATCTCCATTCGCAAGCGCTGCGATAGCTAATACGTTATCCAGACTCATTACAAAATCCGCTACCAGGATCACCTGTATAGCCTTCCATATGCTGGTTTCAGCTCTGATTCCGACATGATCCTCATTCTCGTAAAGCAGCTTAAACGCAATCCATAACAGAAGTAGACCGCCCGCCGCTTGAATAAAGGGTATGCGCAGCAAAATGACTGCTACAAAAGTCAACACACAGCGCAAGCCAACTGCGCCCCCCGCCCCCCACCATATCGCTTGGCTGCGCTGTCTTGCAGGCAAGTTTTTGCTCGCCATGGCTATAACAACCGCATTATCACCGCTTAATACCAAATTGATCATTAATATTTTTAACAGCAAAATGATATGCTCCATGTGTACAAACACCCCCATCCTACTTGTATGCACAACAGGAGGAGGCTATGCTCGTATCATCAAATACATAAAATCCCAATCAGTCAGGTTGTGTTGTTCATCATAAGTCATCGTTTCTTAAAAACTCATGTCACATTTGTTGAGTAAATACCTTGAAATCAGCAGCGATCAGCAATATAATAAATCGTATTTTCAAAAAAAGGTATGAATATACAGAGAGTAGAGATCTTGGGATGCTTAATCAGGGAGATGAGAACAATTGACATGTCCGGATTTCAGTTTATTTGGCTACTGCTTAATGTGATATTTATTGACCTTCTACTCGCAGGAGATAATGCAATTGTAATTGGACTTGCCGCTAGGAAGCTACCGCCCGCAACGCAAAAAAAAGCGATCATATATGGCACAGGAGGTGCCCTGCTCATTCGCATAGCAGCCACCATTGTAGTACTTTGGTTGCTTCAAATACCGTGGTTATTATTGATTGGTGGTGTAATGCTAATCTGGATCGCGCATAAGTTGCTGGTGGATCAGCAGGATCACACCGAAGTCAAAGCCGGAACCACTTTATGGGGCGCTATTCGCACCATTATTATAGCCGATGCGGCCATGGGTCTGGACAACGTAATTGCTGTTGCCGGCGCTGCCCAGCAGCATTTGGTGCTCGTGGTGCTCGGTCTGCTGATCAGTGTGCCGATCGTTGTATGGGGAAGCACTCTTTTTATCAAGCTTATTCATAAATTCCCCTGGATTATCTATCTGGGATCAGCCGTGCTTGGTTATACGGCGTCTAATATGATTACTGAAGAGCGTAAGCTTGAGCCGTACTTTACCGAGCACCCTGCGTTGCGCATCGCGTTTATTGGCTTAGTTATGGTTGGTATATTACTCACAGGGTATCTTCAAAACCGCAGGGCCATATCCAACCGTGAAAAAGCCGTTTTTAAATGATTAAAATCCTTGCAAAGCTCTAATCAAAAAGGCAAACCAACAGCGTCACTGATGGGTCTGCCTTTTTTATTCCTTAAAACCAATCTTCCTGCACAACTTCCTCCTTACGGCCCTCCATAGCCCCACCTGCCTCAAGAACGACAGTCTCGGTTGCAGCCACAGCCTGCTCGATCAAGGCATTCAAATCCCGAATAGAGGCTTCGACCTTTTGAACAACCCACAAGTTGGGATTGGTCGTCGGGGATTTGGGAACAAACAATGTACAGCAATCCTCATAAGGGAGAATAGATAGATCGTAGGTACCGATTTGCTTCGCGATTTCTGTGATTTCCTGTTTATCCATCATGACGAGAGGCCGCAGCAAAGGCAGCTCTGTCGAACGGCCAATGACATTCATGCTGGATAATGTTTGGCTGGCCACTTGACCCAGACTGTCACCCGTTACAAGCGCCAGTGCTCCTTCACGTTCGGCCAGCATCGTTGCAATCCGCAGCATAGACCGCCTCATGAGCGTAATCATCAGATTATCCTGTCCCGTGCGTGTAAAAGCCGTCTGCACCTCCGTAAACGGTACCAGATGGATCTTAATCCGCCCTGCATAACCAGCTAATACCCTTGCCAGATCAATAACCTTTTCTTTTGCGCGCTCGCTTGTAAACGGGTAGCTATAAAAATGAACACATTCGATTTCCAATCCTCTGCGCATGGAAGACCAGCCTGCCACCGGGCTATCGATTCCACCGGACAAGAGCAGCATGGCCTTGCCGTTCGTACCTAGCGGAAAGCCTCCTACAGCCGTAATAATCTCGCTAAATATATAAGCTGCCTGTTCCCTGACCTCCACGCGCAGCTCAATATTCGGTTGATGCACATCGACCTTTAACGCCGGAAACTCCCGTAATATAGGGGAACCAATAAGGTGGTTCATCTCATGGGAAGAATGGGCAAACTCCTTCCACACTCTGCGGGCGTTAACCTTGAAAGTTGTACCTTTTGCCACATTCAGCTCACGCATCAACTCTACAGCGGTCTTAACGATCTCATCAAGCTGGGCAGGAGCCATTTTGACAGGACTAATCGTGGTGATACCAAACACTTTTTTCAACACTTGAATGATCTGCTCATAAGGCTCTCCTCCGAGAACCACATAAATTCGTCCAAATTCCTTTCGCAAAGAGGCGCCGGGAAACGGCTTGAGCAGCAGCTTTACGTGATTCAATACCGCTTTTTCAAAACGGGTGCGGTTTTTCCCTTTCAATGTAAATTCGCCAAAGCGAAGCAATAGCATATCATAATGCATTTTAATGTTTCCACCTTTCCAGGGATTCCAGCTTAGCTACAGCCTGCCGCAGCGCAAGTATAAGCTCGTCGATATCCTGTTCCGTATGTTCGTCGCCGAAGCTGATACGAATGCCGCCGGACGCTTCCAGCTCACTGCGTCCCATCGCCAGCAGCACCCGGCTGGGCTCGGCCAATTTTGAGGAGCAGGCCGATCGAGTTGATACTGCCACGCCCAATTGCTCCAGCGTATGCAACAGCACCTCAGCCTTCATGCCCGGATACGAAAAATGGACAATATGTGGCGCTTCCTCCCCGCTGTTCAGCCGCAGTTGAGGAATCGTCTTCACTTCTGCAACCACCCGATCTCTCCACTCAGTCATACGCCGTGCTGTCTCAGCTTGCCGTTCGCCCGCCAGCCGTACCGCCTTGGACATGCCAACAAGCAACGGCACATTTTCCGTACCTGCACGCAATCCCTGCTCCTGAGAGCCGCCACTCAGCAGTGGGAAAAGCTTCACACCTTCCCGAACGAACAGCAGTCCAGCACCTTTGGGTCCGCGTAGCTTATGCGCAGAGAGACTGTACAGATCAGCCTGCCAGCCCCGAATATCAACCGGAAGCTTTCCATAGCCCTGTACACCGTCGACATGAAATAGGACACGAGGGAACTGTTTCTTCAATGCAGCCCCGATGTCATGCAACGGTTGTACCCTTCCCGTCTCATTATTAACATGCATGATACTGACTAGAATCGTATCTTGACGGACGGCATCACATACCTGCTCGGTGCTGACATGCCCTTGTGCATCAACGGGCAAAAACGTAACTTCAAAGCCCAGATCTGTCAACTGTTTGCAAGCCTCATATACAGACGGGTGCTCTGTCGATACTGTAACAATATGTTTGCCTCTGGCCTGGTATTGTATTGCTGCTCCCTTAATGGCCAGATTGTTGCTTTCAGTTGCCCCGGATGTAAATACAATCTCCGCCGGATGTACGCCCAAAGCCGCAGCGCATACTTCGCGGGAACGCTTAAGCAACTTATCCGCATCCTCTCCAAACCGATGCATCGAAGATGGATTGCCATAATGTCGTCTCATGACCTCGGCAATTGTTGTAATTACCTCTTCAAAAGGCGGAGTCGTCGCAGCATAATCAAAATATCTCATAAAACTCCCCTTTCTGCCCTACAACTGCTGCAACAAAAAAGAACCAAAACAGGGAAAGGCCGCTACGTTCCAGCGACACCCTTTCCCCATATTGATCCTGTCTGCGCACCTGATCTAATTAAAATTTCGCACATTTTTTATAAGCTATAGGGCTTACATCGTATATTTTTCACGTGCATTCTGTATTTTCGTAATATATTTTTGCGTTTCTAATGGAAGCTTATCCAGTACAGCCATCAATTGCTCATCACTGCTTACACCAAGACGCTGCACGCGTCCCGGGCCTGCATTATATGCCGCCAAGGCCATATTTTCCTGTCCGTTAAAACGTTTGATCTGGTAAGACAAATAACGAACACCAGCATCAATGTTTTGGGAAGGATCATATGGGTCACTAACTCCCAAACCTTGAGCAGTAGCATCCATAAGCTGCATAAGCCCTTTGGCCCCAGCCGAAGAAGTGACCAGCGGATTAAATGAAGATTCCGTATCAATAACCGCTTTAATCAAAGCTACCGGAACGCCGTATTTTTGGCTGGCCTCGTTAATCAAATCATCATACGCAGTAGGCTTCGTAGGTCCGTCGCTTCCTGTGCTGGAAGAAGCAGGGTATACTGCAAAAGGGGAAGACGTTCCCCTCGAAGGTCCCAGTTGTAGCCAAAGCAACCCATTTTCATCACGGGTAACATCGCCAGAATTCTCACGAGTCGCGGCATCATCTGTCTCCAACTGACCTACTTGTTCCAGCAATCCGGAAAAAGCATCCGTTGTGCCCGTTTGGGTTGTAGCACTCATATTATTTAACAGCTGCATGTCTAACATGGATTTGGACACGCGCGGATCAATTTGCATGTGGTATTCCCAACTTTCTGTAGTTGTTATATCCCAAATAGCCTGTCTTTATTGCTAATGATACAACTTTTTGCTATGTACTGCCATACCTTTTAACGAAAAAAAGCTCCTGATCTGTCGAAAAGACAGAGGAGCTTTATAATTACAGCAATAGTTAGGCGCAACTTTGCGGCACCTTTATAGGGTTAACGAACAAACGGGATAAAAGCGAAATAACTCAATGTTGCAAGCGCACCAAGTCCAATCGACCAAATACCTGTCGTTTTGCTACCATTCACATAAGCAAAAAAACCTAAAACCGCAGCGATTGGCCCCAGCACAATAGACCACATGAACAGGGATGCAATTCCTGCGGCTATGCCAACATAACCGGAAATACGACCACTGTTATTTATAACCTTCTGTTCACCTTTGTCCTCATCCCGAGTCACAGCTGGCGAGCCGGGAGCCACTTCTGCGGCATATTCTTCACGGTGATGACGTCGCTTGGCGGAATGCTTTTGAATATGACGTGGGTAATCTACTCGTTCACGGCTAAAATGCTCTTCATTTTGATGCTTTTCGGTTTCATGATCCTCCATAATACACTGCACCTCCAAATGCGAATGATTGGCGTTATGAGTTTTTACAAAGACTTCGGCTTAAAAGTGTGGCAACAAGTGGCAGCAGACGTGGCAGCTTTATCACGTTCTTCAGAGCTGAAGCTTTCTCCCGCGTATTCTTCCTTAAATTTCTTATCGGCATGACCATCAACTTCAATCATAATCAAATCCGCCTTGCAAAAGTTGTTTTCTCCCCAATAATGGCAATTGGCTACACTGCATTTAACTATGGGCTTGGCCTCTTGGCTCATGATCATCACCTCGGATTCATTTTCCCCCTTCTCCCGCGCACCTATGCGCGTCTGACATATGGCAGTTGGTGACATACGAAAAAAGCCGCTTTCTTCACCTCCTCCAAACTGGCAGGAAGCATGAGAAAACGGCTTGCTTGTCTTAGTTTTCGATTAAAAACGATCAACTCATGAATTGCTTAAGCATGAGTACGACGAGTCTGCATACGACGCTGAGTCAAATAATCACTTTCATAATAAGTCAGATCATCACGCAGCTCTTCAAAATTTTTAGTAATGTCCATGATCACTTCGCGCGCGGCAGGCACAGGCGTTTTACGGAAGCGAATAGCATCTTGTCCCGTATAAGCATAGCGTCCGTCCTCTGCGTAAGATTCATTTTTAGGATAAAAAAAGCTGTTCACGCAGTCATGGTAAACGTTATACAATGCCTTTTCCGCAAAATCGACGTCAAAGTTGGCACGGCGTAAAGCCACACCCAGCTTTTCATAGGATACTTCAGAAAAAACAAGGATATGGCGAAGATCCGACAAAAAGCCTTTATAAAAAAGTACGGACTCCTCATTTCCATCCACAGCAAGCTGCGGCAGGGCATGCTCATTGAGGAATTTTTCCACACGTTTCACGGCAGCTTTCAGTCTCTCCTGCGCCGACTCACATAATTTTTGTACGTTGACTGCTGACATCAAGGCAGCTCCCCCTTATTTGTTGCTTGTTCATCAATTTGGTTACCTGAAAATAGTCCCTTCTAACCGAAAGAGCTGTAATTTTCAGTATTTATCCTACCACAAATAAGCACTGAAAGGTATAAAAACATGCCAACCTCCTCACGCTAAACCATAAATTTATAAACACTCAAGGAGGATGGTCCCATGTCTCGGCAAAAATGGTTAAAGCCCCTGCTCGGTGCAGCTGCCGGAGTGCTTCTTATCACACTGATGTTGCCTTCCCGTGATCACCGCCACACACCGCAACCCGAGTATACGGCCAAGATGGTACCACAGCAAGAGAAGCAACTTAAAAAGGGAATACTGGCTTTGGATGTGTCCGCTACAGATTCACTCACTCGCATGGATGCCAGACAGGATATTCAATACGTCATGCGGGAGCTTCATGGCAAAACCAACGATCAGAAAAAGCATTTTATCCGCAAGCTGCAGCAATCGCACAACCATCTTCATTCGTTACAGTGGATTCATACGCGTAACGGGAAAAACAACACCTATACAGGCAGCAAAGCACAACCCCGTCTGCTGAATGATCCTCAAATCAAAAGCAGTATGGCTGTGGCTCGCCGTTCCGTCATGCAAAATAAATCCTACGAATCCGCTGCTTTTCAGGTGGATGGCGGTAAATATTTTATCATGGCAGAACCATCGACTGACGGAACCTATGGCGTTGCCGCCTTGGTCAGCCAACAAGTATTACATGACGTGGAGAAGCATCAGCGCAAAAATCTGCGTTTGATTCCCTACCCCAAGGAAGGGAGCTACAAGGTCGAATCCGTACATCCTGACACCCTGCACGATATTACCGTCAAAACCGGTCATGACAACGAAAATGCGAGCCATTATTTTGAAAATGAAATCGTCGTTCGCTTTCGTCACAATCCCGATCAACGCCAGCTGCGCGAAATCGCAAGAGATTTGCACTGTGAGCCTGGTCGTAAGCTGGGTTACACCTATGTGTTTCATTCCGATAACATGAGCTACAAGGAGTTAAATCAATACTTTTCGAAAAAATGGAATCCACTTTATACAGAACCTCACTATATGTATCTAACCAATGAAAAGAAGCTATTTAATTCTGATGGAAATGTTCCCAATGATTTGCTCTTTTCTCGGTATCAATGGAATCTGCCAGCCACCGAAACCAACCGGGGTTGGGGATTAAGCAAAGGCAGCAAGAATGTAACTGTTGCCATCGTGGACACAGGAGTGGATCTGGATCATCCCGACCTTAAGGGCCAAATCCTCTCGGGACATAACGTGGTAAAACCATCTAAAAAGCCTTATGATGACGTCGGTCACGGAACCCATGTCGCCGGGATCATTTCTGCACTCGTGAATAATGGCGAGGGCGTCGCCGGCATGACGTGGTATAACAAGGTCATGCCGGTTAAGGTACTCGACAAATCCGGCTCCGGTACGACATACTCGGTTGCAGAAGGTATTATATGGGCAGCCGATCATGGAGCCAAGGTTATCAATTTGAGTCTGGGCAACTATGCACAAGCTGAATTTTTGCATGATGCGATCAAATACGCCTATGACAAAGACGTCGTGCTGGTTGCAGCTACGGGCAATGATAATACGGAACGCCCCGGTTATCCTGCAGCGTACCCCGAAGTGTTTGCCGTTTCGGCTACAGATTCTTCCATGCACCGTGCCTCTTTTTCCAACTATGGGGATTATGTGGACGTCATGGCTCCAGGTGCAAGCATCGCCAGCACATATCCAGGGAATCAATACGCTGCTTTGTCGGGTACTTCGATGGCCAGTCCGCATGTGTCTGCGCTCGCCGCCCTGATTCGGTCAATCAATCCCGACCTAACCAATAAAGAGGTTATGGATTTAATGAGAAAAAACGTCATTGATTTAGGCGCGCCAGGACATGACAAATATTTCGGATATGGACAAATCGATGTGTACAAGGCGTTAAAAGCAGCACAACGTCCATATGTTCCTTTACAATTGTATCCACAGCATCTGAGCGACAAATTAAAATCCCTTTTAAAGAAGCTGGAAATGTAACAATTCCTTAATGGTCAAAAAGCAGCCATAAGTCATGAACTGCCCCCTATTGCTAGACACCAATAACAATTGGGATGCAGTTCATAACACCATGGCTGCTTTTTAGGCTCCTTAACGCTTGGAACTACCGCGACGCTTGCCATGGCCCAGAGTATGGCAGCATGGATCTCCAGGATCCTTTACACTCACCGGAAATACGTGGTGAGGTATAGGTACAATGTGCGTCTGATTAACAATTTCAATCGGATGAACCACAGGCACGACTTGTGGGACAAATTGATGATTTATAAATTGCATCGGCGGGCACACGATCGGGTCGTAAGAGCAATGACTCATAAGGTGCAACTCCTTTCGGTGAATTAGTACAGCATATTAAGAAGGAATGCCCTGTGCTTGGATGATTACCCCCAAATATAAATACCCTCTATAAAATAGGCTTTCTTTCCACAATGACCGAATGATCAAGCTGTTCGCCCAACAAACGACACAACTTGCGCAGACCTGTTTTGAGTGTTTCCTTGTCCGCATACGAAAAGGAAATACGGATATGATTACTGTCCATACCACCTGCATAGCACACCGCACCCGGTAAAAAGGAAATACCTTCTCGATCGGCCAATCGCCCCAATTCCGGAATATCAATAACAGATGGAAGCTTAATCCACAAATTGAGTCCACCTTCGGGAGTATACCAAGTAACCTCTGGGGGAGCATAGCGCTGGAGTGTATGCAATGCCGATGTCAGGCGATCCCGCATTTGATCCCGCAACCAGACGAGATGTTGATCAAGCCGATGGCTGATGAAAGGCAACAGTGCTTTTTGCGTTAATAAAGGACTCCCCAAATCCGCAGTTGACTTGGCGGCCACCAAACGATCCAATACACTGCCAGTAGCTGCTACACATGCTATACGACAGCCAGGGGCGACGATTTTGCTGAAGCTTTTGATATATACCACATGTCCGGACTGATCATGCGCCTTGATGGAAAGTGGCGGCTTCGCTTTGTAAAATAGTTCAGAAAATGGATCATCTTCAACAATCAGACAATGATAGCTTTGAGCTAAATCCAGCAATTGCGTGCGTCTGACCGTCGTTAAAGTCACTCCGGTAGGATTATGGAAGGTGGGAATCGTATAGATCAGCTTTGGCGGATGAGTATCACAAAGACGTGTCAGGATATCGATCCGCATACCCTGCTCATCCATCGGGATCATCATTACTTTGGCACCTCGACTGGTAAATACATCAATGGCCCCAGTATATGTAGGAGCCTCCATGTAGACAACATCGCCAGCGCCAACAAACGTACGCGCCACCAGGTCAATCCCCTGTTGGGCACCGCTGGTCACGAGTAGCTGTTCTGCTACCGTCCGTATGCCACGTTCGTTCATGTGAGCTGCAAACACTTCCCTCAATGCCAAATCTCCTTCAAACGTACCATAAACAGCCATTGCGTCAGGATTTTCAGAGGATAAACGCCGGGTATCTGCAATAATTTCACGTGTAGGAAGAAGCTCCGGCTGAATGGCTGCGATATGAAAAGAATAGGGGACCTGCCGGCTATGGTTGAAGTTTCTCCATAACTGTGCCCGCGGCAAATAATCGACCAGCGACATTTGCCATGACAAATCCAGCGCCCCCTCGCGTGGCACGGATACAGAAGGCTCCGCTACATAGCATCCTTTGCCTTGCGTACATGTAACCAGATGATTCGACTCCAGCTCTGCATACGCTTTGCTTACAGTTACGGGACTTACGGCAAGCAAACTGGACAAATGACGGACTGAGGGAAGCTTTGTACCCTGAGGCAGCAGTCCGGACTGGATGCGATCCGCCAAGGTTTTGGCAATCTGTAAATATAATTTGACGCTGCTATTGCGGCTGAGATCAATATGCATCGGAACCGTCCCCTCCAAAAATCAACTGTTATATTCAGACGTTTACTGTTATACTTCATTATCGTTATAATACAACAAATTTCATAGTACAGTATAGAACACAGGAGATGATTGGATTGGAATACAAATTTTCGGGTATGGCTCGTACTCAGGGCTCGTCCATCGTTAGGGACATTTTGAAGCTGACACAGGGAACAGAAGTGTTATCCCTGGCAGGAGGCCTTCCGGCCGATGCCTTTTTTCCCGTCGAAGCTGTTGCTCAAGCCTATGAACGGGTATTTCGTCTCGGCGGTACTACCGCGCTTCAATACGGTCTAACCGAGGGATATACTCCTCTACGGGAACGTCTTACAACCATGATGGCATCCCAAGGCATCTCCGTCACCAGAGATAACATCATCATGACGACGGGCTCACAGCAGACGATTGATCTGGTTTCGCGCGTGCTGCTTGATCCGCAGGATACTGTATTGGTGGAATCCCCTACTTATTTGGCAGCTCTTCAGGCGTTTAAGTCCTATGGCGCCAACATTGTAAGTGTAAATACAGACTCCAATGGTATGCAATTAGATGATCTTGAAGCCAAGCTCAAGGAACATCAGCCTAAATTCGTGTATGTCATCCCAACCTTCTCCAACCCATCGGGGAATGTATGGAGCATGGAACGCAGAACAGGCGTTGTTGAGCTATGCCGTAAATACGGAACTTTGATTTTTGAGGATGATCCTTACGGGCGTCTCAAATTTGACGAAAACCTTAACTTCCCATCCCTTTTCTCCATTGACCAGCAGCAAGGTGGAGACGGTCATGTCATGTACACCTCTACGTTCTCCAAAACCGTTGCTCCTGGTGTTCGTTCTGGATGGCTGATTGCCGATCAAGCGATTGTGGATAAAGTTGCAAAAGCCAAACAATCTGCTGATTTGCACTCCAGCAGTATCGATCAACGTGCTTTAAATGAGCTTTTGGACTTTTTTGATTTGGACGGACATATTCGTTCCGTATCCAACGAATATCACTCTCGTATGCTACGCATGACAACGCTGATGAAAGAGCGTCAATGGGAAGGCATTACGTGGAATGATGCACTAGGCGGCATGTTTATGTGGGTCACTTTACCCGAAGGCTTCCTTTCCGATCGCTTGCTGGAACTGGCTATTCAAGAAGGCGTCGCATTTGTGCCAGGACAGGTATTTTATGCTGATCTGAGCGGCAGCAACCATATGCGGATCAACTTTACGCATACTGATCCTTCACTGCTTCCTGAAGCGGTTGACCGTTTGGATCGGGCATTGAAAATGTATACAGAGGAAAGATTGGAAAAAAGCGTGCGCTAATGAAGTTGGCAGGGCACGTACGTGAGGCCGCTTCGCGAATCATTTGATCTTACGATCGCTGTTGCCCTCGGATTCCTTTTGAATTTAATTAGTATGGTGGAATCCGAGGGCAAAGGCGAACACTTCGCTTCTCCAGATTCAAATGCTCCGCTGCGCTGACTGCGTGCCTCGTCCCCACACGTTTTTACGGTAGAGGGAATGAGTAGATGAAAAACGAATGAAGCCCCCAACATAATATTGGGGGCTTCATTTTGCTTTGGCAAAGAACAACAAAAATAAATTTAGCACTATAAAAATGCAATCTTGCTGCGCAAATCGGTATGCAAAAAAAGGGTGAGTTATGTTTCCAACAGGAACATGACTCACCCTTTTTTAATAAATACATTTAGAGTAAAAGTTTTCATGCAAATAGGTTATTTACAAAGTTAAATTCATGCATTTTTAAAGTGTTGCAGTGGAGAAAGTTTTCCGTAAGCCGGGTTCTGTGCTATCGTGGTACAGACGGGAACTACCCTCCCACTACAAGCGACAATCATCTATCTAGGCCGAATATTGCTATCCGGCTCCAGCGACCAACCTAGACACACCTCGGGCTAAGGCTGCTTCGCGAAGAAGCTGTGTCCCATTAGGTCTTGCTCCAGATGGGGTTTACCAGGAACGAAGTCACCAGCGTTCCTCGGGGTCTCTTACACCTCGGTTCCATCCTTGCCTGTGCCGCAAGCGGCCATCGGCGGTCCATTTCTGTGGCACTATCCTTCAACTCGCGCTGACTGGACGTTATCCAGCATCCTGCCCTATGGAGCCCGGACTTTCCTCTCGCGGCTTACGCCGCCAGCGATTGTCTGTCAAACTTTCCGAACAACATTACATAGTATACAGGGAACGTGCTCACGATACAACCTGAAATTATTGTAAAACAGAAAAATTCCTTTTAACTTTCATAGCATCGAGGTTTTACAAAAATTGAAAGGGTTCAGTATTTACCTGTGACACATGTACTTCCGTTGAATATCGGCCTTCTTCCAACCGTTTGCGCATCCATTCTGCCGTTTTAGACTTCATAATCTTTTCAGCATTATGACCAGGGTCAATAATGGCGATACCCGCCATCAGGGCATCCTGTGCCGTGTGATAGTCGATATCCCCCGTGACTAACACGTCAGCACCTTTAAAAAGCGACTTGTTCACATATCGGCTTCCCGAGCCTCCCAGCACGGCTGCTTTTTTGATCGTTCGGTTCAAATCGCCCACCACGCGTACGTGCTCGACATTAAGACCGTTTTTCACGTCATTTGCAAACTCGCGTAAGGTGCGGGCCTCCTTGAGCTTGCCTACCCGTCCCAAGCCAAAGGTACGGCCCTGCAAATCCACATGGTATAGGTCATAAGCCACTTCTTCATAAGGATGGGCCTTCAGCATTGCTTGCACGACTTTATTGCGTACACCCTGCGGTACAATAGTCTCAATACGGACCTCTTCACTACGTTCCATTTTGCCCGGCTCACCCAAAAATGGCTGTGTGCCTTCACCAGGCACGAAAGTTCCGTAGCCATCAATGTTAAAGCTGCAATGGCTGTAATTGCCAATATGCCCGGCTCCGGCACCCAACACGGCGTCCAATACCTTTTGATGATGTGTTTTGGGTACGAAAACGACAAGCTTGAATAGTTGTTCCGTGTGAACATCCTCCAGCGAGCCTTCACTTTGAATACCCAATGCTTCTGCCATCCAGTCGTTCATGCCATCCTCTGCCGTATCCAGATTCGTATGACTGATATAGACGGCAATATCATTCTTGATCAGCTTCTCATACAATCTGCCCGCAGGCTGATCCGTGTTCAAAGCTTTAAGTGGGCGGAATATAATAGCATGATGGGCAATAATGAGATCAGCCTTTACGCGGATCGCCTCTTCGACAACCTCATCATTGACATCCAGAGCAATCAATATGTTCTTGATTTCCTTCTGCAAGCTGCCAAGCTGAAGTCCGATTCTGTCGTCCGGAACTGCCAAATATTTGGGTGCCAGCTGCTCCATATAGCTAATTACGGTTTGTCCTTTGGCAAACATGCAAGTACCTCCTCTAATTGTTCAATTTGTATACGCAATTGCTCCTGCTTATGCTGCGCAGATTCCTGCTCAGACCGCGATACTTGTGCCAGTACATCCTGAAGCTTCCGAATTTCCAGCTGCCATTTCCTGAAAAAGACATCATTCGGCTTTTTGACCAATAACGGTCCAAGCTGCATCAGCCAATCCCGAGTCAGTACCAATGAGCTGCCGGGAAGCTCCCATGGCCGATACAGCTCGTCCTGTTTCAACGGGCTTTCCGAAGCAGGTATTGCTGTTAGAACCTCGTATATTTTCCCGTCCTCTTCCATGATATGCTCGCCTGTTAATACCCACTGATGCTCAATCAACCAGCGACGTAAAATATCCTCGCCTACGTTGGGCTGTAAAACAAGCTGCTTCACGGAAGCAAGCTTGTCTTTCCCTTGATCCAATATCGAAGCGATCAGGGCACCGCCCATGCCGGCTATCGTAATAACATCGACCTCATGGGCCTTAATCACAGCCAAGCCGTCTCCCTTTCTAACCGTAATGCGATTAGCAAGACCTGCTTCAGCCACCTGCTTTTGCGCTGCACGCAACGGACCATCGTTGACCTCGCCCGCAACGGCCTGCGGCACTCTGCCACTACGCACCGCAGCTACAGGCAGTAGCCCATGATCCGAACCAATATCTGCAAGTCTGCTCCCGGCAGGAATTTGTTCCATAATATATTGTAATCGTTGCGAAAGTTTCATGACGTCACCCACGTAATCCATTTTTTTCGAGTCCAAAATAAAATACCTACAACAATAGCCAGCTTCAATATGCTGTAAAACACCATATTCCCCGCCGCTTGATGGCGCAGGATGATCATGTCTGCTTCAGCCATAAAAGCCAGTGTCATTCCAATAGCAAAATAGACCAAGGCCAGACGCGGGAAACGGCGGTGTACCCACCAGCTTAAACCCACCAGCAATACAGTGTGCAAAATCCAGAATACCTCAAGCATCATAAGAGTAGCCGTAGGCCAATAGCCGCCCATAAGCACTGCATACACTAAAATCAGCCCAACAAGGCCGCAGTAATGAAGCAAACTAATACGCAGGGTTATTCCCACGAGACACCATAACAAGCCACATAGGCCTACAAGCACGAGAAACCAAATCTTAGCTTCACCCTGATGAAGCTGAATAATCCATACACCCGAACCAAGCATAATCGCACTACCGAGGGTGCTCAGCATGGCACTCATACTCTTTTCAGAAGAACGCCAAATTGCGGCCAACCCATAGCAAATCGCGGTGATTACACATGCCGAGAATATTTGCATTGGCAACGGAAAAGCGGTAAAATAAAAACCAATCAAACAAATGCAGGAAATAATGACAAAACCAAGAAGCCAGACAAATCCATGCCCGTGTCTAAGATATGTAAGCAGCCCGGTGTTGTTACGATTTTGACTCTGTGGCGGATCTCCATCCTCTCGATACAGGTTGGACAAAAAATCACAATATTGCTCAGGTAGCAACCGGCTTCGCCGCCAATGCTCAATTTCATGTAACAGTATTGCCCGTTTCTTCTCTTGGTCCAAGCTTCTCCCCTCCACCAAGGCTGCCATGGGATAAAAAAAGACCCTCTGCGTGCTTCAAGCCGCAGAAGGTCCGCAATGGTTCGCTTCTATTCGAGGAAATCCTTCAGTCGCTTACTGCGGCTTGGATGGCGCAGCTTGCGCAGCGCTTTGGCCTCAATCTGACGAATGCGTTCACGTGTAACACCGAATACTTTACCCACTTCTTCAAGCGTTCTGGTTCTTCCGTCATCCAAACCAAAGCGGAGACGCAGCACGTTCTCCTCCCGTTCAGTCAACGTATCCAGTACATCCTCAAGCTGTTCCTTCAGAAGTTCATAGGCAGCCGCATCCGCAGGCGCCAGCGCTTCCTGATCCTCAATGAAATCCCCCAAATGAGAGTCATCCTCTTCACCAATTGGCGTTTCCAATGAAACAGGTTCCTGGGCAATTTTCATAATCTCCCGTACTTTTTCCACGCTTAGCTCCATCTCGGCAGCCACTTCCTCCGGCGTAGGTTCACGCCCCAGCTCTTGCAGCAGTTGACGCGATACACGAATCAACTTGTTGATTGTTTCCACCATATGCACTGGGATACGGATCGTTCTGGCCTGATCGGCTATCGCACGCGTAATGGCCTGACGAATCCACCAGGTTGCATACGTACTGAATTTAAATCCTTTTTCGTAATCGAATTTCTCTACTGCCTTAATCAGACCCATATTACCTTCTTGAATCAGATCCAGGAAAAGCATTCCGCGACCAACATAACGTTTTGCAATACTTACAACCAGCCGCAAGTTTGCTTCTGCCAGCCGACGCTTAGCTTCTTCATCACCGTTATTGATCCGTTTGGCGAGTTCTACCTCATCATCAGCTGAAAGTAGCGGTACACGACCAATTTCCTTCAAGTACATCCGGACCGGATCATTGATTTTAATACCGGGAGGCAGGCTCAGATCGTCATCGAAGTTAAAATCATCCCCGTCATTGTTTTCCGGGTCATCATTTTGACGCAATCTGGTAACTTCTTCGTCGTTGTCATTCACAACCTCAATCCCCAAGTCACCCAGCTGCTCATAGAATTCATCCATTTGCTCGGGGTCCTGATCAAACGGCGACAGTTTTTCCATGATATCTTTGTAGTTCAGAGAGGAACTTTTTTTACCCAACTCAATCAATTGATCTTTGACTTGATCCAGTGTCAGTTCCGTCTCCAGTTCAGTATGCTGATCATTCGCCATCTTTCGACTCCCTCCTCCCTAGAAACATCCGACCTCTGTGTGTTCATTGTCTCTCTAGGGCTATAATCTCACTTGCAATTTGTGCTGCACGCAAAAAGTCACCTACGCGCTCAGCGGCTCTCATCTCTTCCCTCTTCAGATCCAGTTGCTCCTGCAATGGAAATTTCCGCACCTGATGAATGTAATCGTCCAAAATGTGCGGTGCCCATACGCCCGGAGCATCCATCATCATGATCGAACTTACGTTTTTCTCCAGTCGGTCATCTTGCAAAGATGAAATAAAGCGGCTTGTATCCGGTAACTTTCCTTGTGCGTAATAGGCGTATAGATAAGCAGCAATCGCTGCATGATCCTCAATATTAAAGGCGTCGCCCAAATGCTTTTCAACATACTCTGCAGCTTCCAAATCCTGCATCATCCAGTGAAGCAATCTGCGTTCCGCCACATGGTAAGCCGGCAGTAAATTAGGTGTGGAGACCTGCCCTTTTTTATGCCTACCATTATTCCACCCATTTTCGTTATTATCCCCAAAGTCCTGTTTTTTTTGCAGAGACTGGCGGAGTATATTGCATTCTTGCTTTAAGGTTTCAAAATCCACCTTAACTTCGGCTGATACTTCGCGCAAATACACTTCCCGCTCGGTCGGGGATGACAGAGGTGCAATGACATTTAATGCTTCGCGGGAATACGCGATTCTTCCTTCTTCCTCTTGCAGTATATGGTTTTTTTTCAGATATATAAGCTTAAATTTCACCGTTGAAACAGCACTTTCGATAATTTGACGCTGAAAGCGCTCGCCGCCGTATTGCCGAATAAAATCATCCGGGTCCATACCGTCACTGATCAATGCTACCTTAACGTGAAGTCCCGCATTTTCCAACAGTGGAAAATTTTTAAGCGCAGCAGCTTGTCCTGCCCGGTCACCATCATAACAAATAATAACCTCGTCGCACAGTCCCTTTAACATCGTGGCATGATGCTCTGTCAGGGCTGTTCCCATGGCGGCCACCCCATTCTGTACACCCGCTTCCCATGCCGAGATGACATCCCCGTAGCCTTCAAAAAGAACGCTCTGGCGAAGCTTGCGAATTGAGGTTTTAGCATGATGAAGATTGTACAGCGTTCGGCTTTTGTTGAACAGCTTCGTTTCCGGTGAATTCAAATACTTTGGCTGTCCCTCGCCAAGAATACGGCCTGCAAAGGCAATAATTTTTCCATTTCGATTCCAGATGGGGAACATAATACGATCCCTGAATCGATCCACATACCCATCACCCTCATGTCGGGGAGAAATAAGTCCCCCCTTTTCCATCTCTACAGGATCAAAGGAACGTTTCTCCAAAAACTGAACAATCGTATCCCATCGGTTCGGTGCATAGCCAATTTGGAATTGATCAATAATCTTGTCACTAAACCCCCGTGAACGCAAATATTCCATAGCTGGTTTGCCGTGCTCCGTATTTTTAAGCAAAAAGTGGTACATCTTAGAAGTTAGCTCATACGCTTGCAGCAGCCTGTCCAACTCAGGATGCTGATGCGATGACTCACGTCCCTGCCATTCGCCGAGAGGGATATGACTTTCTTCCGCCATTGTCCTGACAGCTTCGGGAAAGGATAGTCCTTCGATTTCCATCATAAATTTGATGGCATTGCCTCCCGCGCCGCAGCCGTAGCAGTAAAAAATCTGACGATCCGGTGTCACGGTGAATGAAGGGGTTTTTTCGGAATGAAAAGGACAGAGGCCTTTCATATATTTCCCCTGCTTGGTCAAATGCACGTACTTGCTTACCGTATCTACAATATCATGATGCTGTAAAACCGCCTCAATGATATCATCCGGTATATTACCTTGTCCGGCACTCATGTTAACCACCTTCATCTCTTTAGCACGTAAATATAATTCGATACCGTTATTCATTCTCCTGCAAGTAGAGTAAAAGTTTTGTCAGTTTATGTTGAAAAACTTCGCGATCCTCTACTGTAAACGGTTTAGGACCTTTTCCATAGCGTCCCTTTTTCCGTTCTTTGGCAGAAGTATGACGGCGATCAAGCATAAAATCTATCGAATCGTTTCGATACATAGCTCCGCGAAAAGACATCACTTCACAGCCTTTAGCCAAGGCAAGGGCAGCAAGACCGTAATCGTTGGTAGTTACAATATCTCCTCGTCGGATATGATTAGCAATATAGAGATCGGCACTTTGGTCGCTCCGGTCCACTTTAACGACAGTCACGCCCTCGCTGCCCTGGATGAGATGATCATACGAGGATACCATAATAACCTGAACATGAAAACGGGAAGCCGTTTCTGCAATTTCGTTTTTAACGGGACAAGCATCTCCGTCAACAACGATCCGGACACCCCATAAATTTTCGGATATCTCCACCAGCATCCCCCATCTCCATGCGGATTCGAGTAAAATACGGAACGGGTGCAAGATCACTCTTACACCGTTCCGTATATTTATACCCATTTTTTCAAGTTATTCATACCATGACGACTGACGTTTAGCCTACAAGTTTAGAAAAATCAGCAAAACGCTTCAGTTCTGAGTCAATAGCAGCTAGCAACGCCAAACGATTATTACGAACAGCATCATCCTCAGCCATAACCATAACGGAATCAAAGAACGCCGTCACCGCAGGAGTAATGGATGAAGCAAGCGCCAACGCTTGTGTTGCATCGCCTTCCTGTAAAGCAGCATTATAAGATTCGTAAGCGCCATACCATGCTTCATAAAGCGCCTTTTCGCCCTGTTCCGTAAACTCACCGGTATTCACTGACTTATGAATCGCCTTGGTAGCCAAATTACTCACCCGGTTGAAGGACTCAACAGTTGACTTGAAACGATCACCTGTTTGCACTGCAGCCATCAGCGCAGCTCCGCGATTGACAACAGAAGCAACATCATCAAATCCGGCTGCAAGCACAGCGTCCACAACGTCATAACGAAGAGTCTCGGACAATAATTTTTTCACGCGCAATCCGAAAAACTCATGTAATTCTTTACGTATTTCATCGTCGGAGCGTTTCATATTTCCAAGGGTTCCGTGCACGTCGATCGCGATATTGAACACATCAGACAACGTAGCCGAAAGCTTGCGATCCAGCAAAATCTGCACGATCCCTGCAGCCTGACGACGAAGCGCATAAGGGTCCTGCGAGCCTGTCGGAATAATACCGATGGAAAAGCAGCCTGTGATCGTATCTATTTTATCAGCGATACTCACAATAGCCCCAGCGTTCGTAGAAGGAACCGTTTCTCCGGCGAAACGAGGCTGATAATGCTCAAACACTGCTCTCGCCACTTCTTCCTTTTCTCCAGCCTTGCGGGCGTAATCCTCACCCATAACACCTTGCAGTTCCGGAAACTCGTATACCATTTGTGTTACCAGGTCGAATTTACAAATATCTGCTGCCCGGCTAACCGATTCCTGTGTATCTGGGGAAACACGAAGCTTCTCTGCCAGAGCATCAGCAATGCGGCGAATCCGCCGTACCTTGTCCCCAACCGTTCCCAGCTCTTCGTGGAAAACAATACTTTCCAGCTTGGAGAGTGCATCCTTGATTTCCAGCTTCTGATCTTCTTCATAAAAGAATTTGGCATCAGACAGCCGCGCACGCAATACTTTTTCATTCCCTTTAGCAATGACTTCCAGCGATTGACTGCCACCGTTACGTACTGTAACAAAGTAAGGCAGCAGCTCTCCGGCGCGGTCCAACACAGGGAAGTAACGCTGATGCTCACGCATGGAAGTAATCAGTACATCCTTCGGAATATTCAAGAAGGATGGATCAAAGCCTCCAAACAGCACTGTTGGTGTTTCGACCAAATACAATACTTCCTCCAACAGATCATCCTTTATTGCAATCGTCCAGTCTTTTTCGGCTGCCAACGCTTCAATCTGCTTCACGATAAGCGCTTGACGTTCCTCAATGTCTACAATGACATGCTGCTTGCGAAGCACTTCAACATAGTCAGCCGGGCGCTCTACAACAGCGTCCTGTCCAAGGAAACGATGGCCTCTCGTCACATTTCCTGACTGTACTCCGGCAATTTCCAGGTTGATAATATCGCTGCCAAACAGGGCAATCAACCATCGGATCGGACGAACAAACTTGAAGTCATAGCTCGCCCAACGCATGAATTTAGGGAATGTCATTGCATGTAATACATGCAGCAACCCTTCAGATAGCACTTCCGCCGTCGGTACACCAACGCTGCTCTTGGTCGCATAAATATATTCCACGCCACCAAGCTCCTTGAACGTAAACTGTTCAGGGTCAACCCCTTGACTACGAGCAAAACCGAGAGCGGCCTTGCTCCAGTTGCCAGCTTCATCAAGCGCAATTTTGCGGGAAGGGCCTTTAACTTCTTCGTTGATATCCTCTTGTTTCTCTGCTACTTCCTTGACCAGCACCGCCAAACGGCGGGGTGTGGCATAAGCCTCTACAGCGCCATAAGCAATACGCGAGCTGTCAAGCCACGCTGCCATACGCTCCTTCAACTGCTGAATCGCATTCGGGATAAACCGTGCAGGCACTTCCTCCAAACCGATTTCAAACAATAAATCCTTAGACATGTGCCGCACCTCCTTTCTTCAACAGCGGGAAGCCCAGCTTCTCGCGTTCCTCCAGATAGGTCGCAGCCACCTGACGCGCCAAATTCCGCACCCGAATAATAAATCCGGTTCGTTCCGTCACACTGATTGCCCCGCGTGCATCCAGCAGGTTGAACGCATGAGAGCATTTCAGCACATAATCATAGGCCGGAAATACAAGATGCTGCGCCATCGCTTTATTAGCTTCTTCCTCATACATATTAAAAAGAGTGAAAAGCATTTTAACATCTGACACTTCAAACGTATATTTGGAATGCTCGAATTCAGGCTGATGGAAGACATCACCGTACGTGATTCCATTGACCCACTCCAAATCGAACACATTTTCCTTGTCCTGAATGTAAGAAGCAAGACGCTCCATACCATACGTAATTTCAACCGCAACCGGACTGGCATCAATGCCGCCTACTTGCTGGAAATACGTAAACTGGGTAATTTCCATACCGTCCAGCCATACTTCCCAGCCTAGTCCCCAGGCCCCCAGCGTTGGTGCTTCCCAGTTGTCTTCAACAAAACGAATATCGTGCTCCAGAGGGTTGATTCCCAAACGAGTCAAACTTTCCAGATACAATTCCTGAATATTGTCCGGCGAAGGCTTCAAGACCACTTGAAACTGGTGATGCTGGTACAGACGATTCGGATTCTCACCATATCGTCCGTCTGATGGGCGGCGGGAAGGCTCGACATAAGCTACGTTCCACGGCTCAGGTCCGATCGACCGCAAATAGGTCATCGGATTCATCGTGCCTGCCCCTTTTTCCGTGTCATACGGCTGTACAATAATACAATTCTGCTCGGCCCAAAATTGCTGCAGCGTTAAAATCATCTGCTGAAAATTCATGGTACACACTCCTTTTCCATTTACCTCAAATGATGGTGATTTCTTCTTATAAAAACTCGTATGTACAGGGCTGTCTACTTCCAACATGCCTTGCCAGAGACAGCAAAAAGCCCCCGCCTCTACGCCTGTACAGACGTAGGGACGAGAGCTCACTCCCGCGGTTCCACCCTACTTGATTACGATCCTCCATCACCAGTCAGACCATAATCCTCTTTTCCGTGTCCATTCAGACGCTCCCGAGTGCCTTGTTCACGAGCAATTCTCGCTGGGCTTACACCGTCCCCAACTCGCTAATCCTAGAGAATAATCCCGCTACTTTCTCGTTCAATGCATCTGCTCCCAAAGGAGATATAGTAGGATATTACACGTTTTCGGCAACACAGTCAAGAGATCAGGGCATTTCACATATCGTACTTATCGAGCTGATCCAAAAAGTTGCGTGATTTCAGCTTAACCTCCAGCTGCATATCCATAAATTGACGCATGACATGTTTGATCTCCAGCTTGGTGGAGTCCTTCACGTCAATGTTGCCAAGACGATTTAAATCCATTCTGGCGAACAAGCGCAGCAACTTCAACGTACGTGGAGTGACGCTTAAGGCAGCTGGATCAAAATGCTTGTAGCTCCGACACAAAACTCCGCCCAGCCTGGGACTGACAAACATATCCTCATCGGCACATTGTTGTCCGCTTGAGATACATGCATCTAGCTGAGGAGCATAACCGGCCGCCTGCAGTATTTTAAATTCATAAATACTCATGACGATCAGCGGATCTTTGCCGCTCTCCAACGCCTCCAGACAAGCTTTAAGCTGCTTAAACCAGAATGTTCCAGTTTCTTCATCCTGTAGCACTCGATCGAGCAGTTCACAGGCATACGAGGCGTAAGCAGCTTTGGTAATATCCTCGCGCAATACATGGTGAGATTGGATAATTTCACCGGCATTCAACGTGCCTAAGCCTGTATTTCGAAAATAAACAAATTCGCCGTACGTAAACGGCTGCGTCAAAGCGGCATGACGGCTTTTGGATTTTTTTGCTCCTCTGACCAACACGCCAGCTTTACCTCCGCTTTCGGTGCAAAGCGTAATAATTTTGTTCCCTTCACCGTAATCCATGCTGCGGATGACGATTCCTTCCACCCTGTAAAGCATGCCTCTTCCCCCAAACATTCGCGAAGAAGCCAGTGGCTCGCGCTATTCACAGGCTTCTTCATGCTCGTCCGACTCCCCTTCATCCGTGTCTTGCTCCCCAATTACGGCGCTCTCCCTGTATAACAGATACGCACCGACATCTCCAGTCATCGCAAAATACTTCCACGAAAAATCTCGCAATCGTATTCATCCTTTCTTCGGAAATGACGTTTGCATCTCAAAAGATAGGATGATGCGAAGAGAAGGGAAGTATGCGATGAAATAAATGGATTGCTTTAAAAAAGGTTGCTGTATGCACGGTTGGGATGCCGCTCTGCGAATGATTTGATCTTACGATCGCTGTTACCCCCAAAATTATTCGAATGTACAAACATACAAAGGGTTAAATTCGGGGGTAAAGGCGAACGCTAACGCTTCTACAGATTCAAATCCTTCGCTCTGCTGCAACGTGCACACAGTTACATAACCCTTTTAAAAAAACGTTCCTTATTTCATCGCTGGAAGAAAAGGGTAGAAAGAGCAAAGAGTTAAGCGCCGCACATGCGCGGCGCTTGGAATGACCAAAAGACATGTTACTTCACGGCTTTTGTCGAGGTCGGGACGGCTTTTTTATGATGCTCACAGCAACTATACATATTTATTGAATATCAATTTCAGCCTCAATAAACCCTTGAACTAAAGTGAACGTAGAGTCAAGTTATGCTTTTTAGGCGTCGCGGTGGAAGCCGAGGTCACGAAGAACGCGCTCCTGGTTGCGCCAGTCTTTTTTGACCTTAACCCACAGCTCCAGGAAAATTTTCGAACCCAGCAAATTTTGAATGTCCTGACGTGCCTGTTTCCCTACCTCTTTGAGCATAGCTCCCTGTTTGCCGATAATAATACCCTTCTGGGAATCACGTTCCACAAAAATAACAGCCATAATATGCACGACACCGTTGTCCTGCACTTTCATGTCTTCAATCATAACTGCAATAGAATGCGGCACTTCCTCGCGTGTCATATGCAAAATCTTTTCTCTTACCAGCTCGGCAATGACGAACTGCTCCGGGTGGTCGGTAATTTGGTCATCCGGGTAATACTGCGGACCTTCTGGCAAGTATTTTTGCAACTGCTCCAACAGACGGTCTACATTGTTGCCCATTTTGGCCGAGATCGGCACGATTTCCGCGAAGTCATACAGCTTGCGATATTGCTCAATCAGGGGCAACAATGCTTCAGGCTCAATCCGGTCAATTTTATTCAAAACCAGAATAACTGGCGTTTTCACTTGTTTTAGCTGTTCCACGATAAAACGGTCGCCTCCGCCCAAACCTTCAGCGGCATCAATAAGAAAAAGCACCGCCTCTACTTCACCCAATGCATTAAAGGCGGTTTGGTTCATGTAATCGCCTAATTTAGACTGGCGCTTGTGAATCCCTGGTGTATCCAAAAATACAATTTGTGTGTCCTCTGTCGTGTATACCCCGTGAATTTTGTTACGTGTGGTTTGCGGCTTGTCTGACATAATAGCGATCTTTTGACCAATGACATGGTTCATTAGTGTTGATTTTCCTACATTGGGTCTGCCAACAATCGCGACAAAACCTGACTTAAAGTGTTTCTTGACCATTTCGTTTCCTCCAGCGCTATTAAGCACCTATTTTTTGTTTTGTTATTTTCATTGCATGAGCTGACGAATTAACGTCAACAAAGGACTGTAAAATACAAATATGCCAATAATTACAGCAAAAACCGCTGCCAGGAGCACGGCTCCGGCGGCGGTGTCTTTAGCCGCTTTGGCCAGCGGGTGAATATCAGGTGAAATGAGATCCACCGCTGCTTCGACAGCGGTGTTAACCAGCTCGGCTACAATAACCAGGGCCATTGCTACACAGACAAACAACCAGTCGAGCCGGGAGATACGCAGGCCTAGGCCTGCTATAATGACAAGAAGCGCCACGACTACATGTATCCGCATATTAACTTGCGTACGCAGAGCGTAGAACACCCCTTCTGCTGCATAGCGAAAGGTCATTCTCCAAGGCTGATGTCTCATTACCGTGTCAACCCCGCTTGAGTCAGCACAGCTTCCTGCTTACCCATCATTTCGGCCTCACTCGCCTCATCCTGATGATCATATCCTAACAGATGCAAAAAACCGTGAACAAACAAAAAGCCGATTTCACGTTCAATTGAATGTCCATATTCTTCGCTTTGAGCTTGCGCTGTCTGCACAGAGATAATAATATCCCCCAGCACATCGGGTACATCCTCCAATGAATTTTCTTCAATCGGCTCGTAGATGATTTCAAGCTCTTCATCCAGTGTTTCCTTCATAGCAAACGACAACACATCGGTGGGACGATCGATTCCCCGATAATCCCTATTCAGCTCATGAATTTGCTCATCATTTACGAAGGTAAGAGCTACCTCACCGTCCGTTACTCCTTCCATCTTGCCTGCCTCGTCTAATAAAGTGTTCAGCAGCGAGATCAAGGATTCGCTAATGACCATATCATTTTGTTCATTATTCCATGCTAATTGAAGGCCCATGCCAACCGCTCCTTTTAATTCTTAATGCTACAGTCGTGCTTCATGACAAACGATATTAAGCTTTCTCGTTCTCGGACTTGGGTCTTTCTTCGGGATACTCAATGCGGGAATGGAAAATCCCCATTACCGTTTCTTTGAGGGTTTGAGCTATGATATCAAGCTCCCGCATGGTCAGCTCACAGTCATTAAACTGGTGATCATCAAGTCGGCTTTTAATAATTTTTTCAATCATGGACTCTACCTGTTCCACCGTTGGCTTCCGTAAGGAACGAACTGCAGCTTCCACGCTATCCGCAATCCCTACTACAGCAGACTCTTTAGACTGAGCCTTCGGCCCCGGATAACGAAAATCATCTTCAGTGAAGTCAGGCTCAATACCCTTCTCTTCCGCTTCACGCAATGCCTTGTGATAAAAATAGTGCAGGAACGTCGTTCCGTGGTGCTGCTCGGCAATATCACGAATCGGCTTGGGTAGCTTGTAATCCAACTGCATTTCCACACCGTCACGGGCATGGGCAATAATAATGGATTTGCTCAGCTTCGGCTCTATTGTATCATGTGGATTCTCCAATCCATTTTGATTTTCAATGAAGTACGACGGTCTCTTCGTTTTACCAATGTCATGATAATACGAACCGACCCGGCATAACAAGCCATTGGCTCCTATAGCTTCCGCTGCAGCCTCAGACAGATTTCCCACCATTACGCTATGGTGATACGTTCCCGGTGTCTCTGTAAGCAGCTTGCGCAGTAACGGATGGTTGGGGTTGGACAGCTCCACAAGCTTTAACGCCGACAAGATGCCAAAGGTGGACTCAAAAAATGGCATTAACCCGATCACAAGAATCGCCGTAATCAGACCGCCTGCAAAAGCAAAGGCTACTCCATAGAGGGTCGTTGCTTGAGTCCAGTTGCCTTGGTCAATCAATGCCAGAGAAAAAACAGTCAAGACACCGAACAAGCATACCATAATCGCTCCCTTGAACAATGTAGAGCGCTGGCTGGCCCGATGAGTTGAGAAAATGGCTGCCAGACAGACCACAAGGGCAAAAAATCCAAAATTAAAGTCAAAAATTTGTCCTTGACGGACATTCAATATAACACTTGCCAATATACTAAATATAACGGCACAAACGAAAGCCACCGACATATCAAGCAACAGAGTTACGAGCATAGCTCCAAGCGCGATAGGTGCCAGATAGCCGAGATAGGAACGTTCACTGTTCTGAAGTATAGAGACAAGCAGCATTGCCCCTACCGTAATCACAAAGATCAAAACCAGCATGAGCAATTGTGCGTTATTATACTTGAAGTTTCGTGTTCGCGATTGGAATTGGCGAATATACATGAACAGCCCCAGAGCCAGCATCATCGACAACATCAACAGGCCGAATTGTGGCCAATAGTTGATTTTATCCTTAAGCAGCTCGTTTTCATCAAGCAAAGTATAGATTTCCTGGGTAATAATTTCACCCTTCTTGACGAGTACCTCACCTTGTTTAATATAGACCGTTGGCGTATCTTCACGAGCTTGGACTTTGGCATCCTTCGTAGCTGTATCATCATAAAATTTGTTGGCTGTAATCACAAGCCTTGCAAGTTCCTGAACAACCTCCCGCGAGGTACGCTTGGTGAGCGAGCTTGTACTAACCCGTTCAGCCACCTTGGCACGGGCTGTCTGGGCATCCGTAATTTGGTCATTCATTAAACCCGTCACAATCTCACGGGCTACGGGGCGCATCTCGGCAATATCCTCAGATGTAAGTCGCGGAATTTTAATGAACGTTTCCTCTGGAATGCGGTACGTTTGCTCCTTCGTTTTTTGCAGCACCTCATCCAGCAGCTTATCCGGGTAAGCATCCGCATTCCGGCTGTTGTTCACAAAATTTTGCACAAAATCCCGTGCACGCTGAGGAATTTCATCCTTATAAATCGCAATCTTGTCCGCTCTGGAAACCTGATCATCCTGATTGAGTCGTTCAATTCGATCCAGAATACCGGTAATCAGGTTATCGTTGCGAATCGGTACAATCGTATACATAGGCTGCACGCGTTCAGCCGATTCCTCTTGTGCCTTCAAAGTCGCCTTGCTGTTTGGGAGCTGCATCGGAGCGACAATTTCCTTTTCACTCGGCTGATTTATCCGGATATCATAACGCTCGGGAAGCAGCTTGGACGCCAAACCCACATAAAAAAGAATCACCAAAAATAAAAACAGAAGATAGCGTGTCGCCACGCTATACTTCCATCCATTCATTCTATGTTGGAACGTTTTCCCATTAGATAATTCCTTCGAGGTCATCTAAAACAATCCCTCTCCATCATCTTTTTCAAGGCAGCTATGCTGCTCATTTCATTCTGCGGATTGAACCAGACCGCAATCGTAACATACATGCTACCCTTGATTTTCAGCAACTCGGTCATAGGCAACGATTATTTTTTGAACGAGGGAATGACGGACAACGTCCTCTTCCGCAAACTGGACAAAGCCAATTTCCTCAATCCCTTGTAAAATCGCATGGGCTTCAATCAGGCCGGATTTTTTGCCACGAGGCAAATCAATCTGGGTAACATCGCCAGTGATGACCATTTTCGAACCGAAGCCAAGCCGTGTCAAAAACATTTTCATTTGCTCCGGTGTGGTGTTTTGAGCTTCATCCAAAATAATAAATGAGTCATCCAGCGTCCGTCCCCGCATATAGGCCAAAGGGGCAATCTCGATCAATCCGCGCTCCAGTGCCTTTGCAGTCTGCTCTGGACCCATTACATCGTATAGCGCATCATATAACGGTCGTAGATAGGGATCAACCTTTTCTTGTAAATCCCCGGGCAAAAAGCCCAAATTTTCACCGGCCTCCACCGCAGGGCGGGTCAGCACAATACGCTTGACTGAACCTTCCTTCAGAGCGGCTACAGCCAGCACCACAGCCAAATACGTTTTTCCCGTACCCGCAGGTCCGATTCCAAATACAATATCACGTTTCTTAATCGTCGTTACATAGTGCTTTTGTCCAATCGTTTTGACCCGAATCGGCTTACCCCGGAACGTGGTCGTAATTTCTCCCTTGAACAAATCGAGCAGCTGGTCAGCACGCAAATCTTTTGCCAGCTCAATCGCATAATGGACGTCCCTTTCGGTCAGGATATACCCATTACGAATTAACTGGAGGAGCACATCGAACAATTGTTCGAGCACTTCCACCTCGTGAGCGTTGCCAAAAACATTCACTTCCGCCTCACGAGATGCTATTTTCGCGGGAATTGCCGCTTCAATCAATTTTAAAAAGGAATCCTGCGGGCCGAATAACGCCTGTCCTTCTCCCGCATTGTTCAATGCAATTTGTATGCTGCGTTGTTGTTCTGCCAAATAGCCTCATTCTCCTTGGTTATGAACTAACGGAAGTTCTTCCGCAATATCCTGTTCCACTTCAAAAAGCACTTTCATATAAACTTTACCATTGTCTCTCTTCTCATGCAAAATTTTTTGGCTCATTATTTTCGTTCCTTTACCATATTTGGCTAAAATATCGGCACGCGCTCCTTCGATCCCTGTTTTTTTTGCTTCCGCTTCCGTAAGCTTTTCCTCCTGTATCTTGGTCTCTCGTACACTTTCGGTCATCCATCCAACCGGAAGCTTGAAGGAGCGCCACGTTAGCGGGTCATGCTCAACTGTTGTTTTATGAGCAGGATAAGGTATTTTTCCATATCCCCATAACTGCACTGCACGGTTGCCCAGCACCAGATACAAGCGCTCGTGACTATTTCCCGTGTATGTACTGCTACGCCGCACCATAGGGCTGCTAATTTCGTATTCATGCCATACCAGTCCTTTGATCTCCCCCTTGGCCACGACTTGCTGCTGATTTTCTTCATCTCCAAGCGTTCCTGAAATGAGAATAGCTCCTTTTTTGACACGTGTATTTTTATGCACAACAGGGCGACCCTGCTCGGCGAAAATTTCAGTGACTACCGCGTCGGCGTTGCTGATGAGATGACGTGGGCTGTAGAGCGGCTCAGGAGCAGGCTGTGAGGCTTCGACCACCTGAATCGTCACCAGTGTTCCCTGCTTCTCTACACCGATCCAGGATGCCTGTGGAAGCTTTTGCATGAGCGCACGCGAAAGCTTGTCCTGGCTGGAAAGACGAAAGCTCCATTGAAACGGATAGAGCCCCTCCTGTCGGGCAGCTTTGAGAACGGATTCCGTCGAGAGCTTGTCATTTCCCTTCACTTCAATATCCCAAATGAGTGATGACATCAGGAGGAGACCGATCCAGAATAAAGCCAGTCCTGCCAGAAAAAATTTGCGTTTGGCAAGTCGGACAGCGACGAAGGGAAGTCCTTGTCGCTTCAGAATATGCATTTTACAGCCTGTCCTTCTCAAAAGCGGACGCAGCAGGAAGACGTGCGGCAGCAGAAGGTTCATTTCTGCAAGTTTCGTACCCATCGGCCGCACGTTCCAAACAGGTATATGATGCTCGGTGAGCAAATTGATGAAATCTTCCACGCTTTCGCCCCTAACGGCAAGCGTCACCGTGCCACGCAGCTTTGTTAAAGCAGGATGTTTCATGAGCCTTCCTCCGTTCCTTCCATTTGAATATCCGTGATCTGTCCTTCCACACTGACCTGGTCCGGCAAAATGGACGTAATGACCAGGTTATGCCCTGACACCCGCAGCTTGCCTTGCGCAAGCGCCAGTACAAGCCGATCCGGTGTGAAATCCATAACCCCCCGGTGATTCTCCACATAAAGCTGGCGACTGCCAATGAGGGTTAACCGCGGCAGGTCAAATAGAATGTCCTGCGGAAGCTCCAGCGTTTCGCTGACCCACTTTCGCAGTTTGCGGCTCATCCGGCTCATACGGCGAAATCTCCTTTCCTGTCATCAAAGCAGCTGTTATCCAACAGCTAGTTGAAGTTTTGATGATAGCTATGCTTCTATTTACATGAGCTGCCGATAGCGCTTATATGAACGTCATCACACCAGCGCCACAGATATCTGTACTGTACATTTTATGATCCACTCATCAGATTTATGAGGCGAAACTGACAATTCATAACAACCACTATATTGCATCTCAAGCAGAGCAACATTTACAAAAATCTACATCAAAAAAAGACAACCCCGTTTTGTATTTCAAAACAAGGTTGTCTTTTGCCATTTTATCGTATAAACGATTATTTCTCGTGGTCATGATTCAAAAGTGAATTTTTTCTGGAGTATAAAAAGTAAACCACCAAACCAATGACAAGCCAAATGATAAAGCGAATAAAGGTCTGGCTATTCAAGTTAAGAATGAGTACAGCACACGAAATGATGGCCAGGATCGGAATATACGGGACCCCGGGACATCGAAACGCTCTCGGCAGATTGGGTTGTGTTTTTCTCATAACGATGACGGCGACCGAAATCAGTATAAATGCTGACAGGGTTCCGATATTCACCAAACTTGCCAACTCATCCAGCGGGATTAGCCCGCCCATTAATGCAGATAAAGTACCAAAAAACAACGTGTTAATATACGGCGTTTTATATTTAGGATGAACCTTTGATAATACTTTGGGCACCAAGCCGTCACGTGACATGGCAAACATGATGCGAGTTTGACCATAAAGCATAACCAGCATGACCGTTGTCATCCCCAAGATGGCCCCTATATCCACAATACCCGCAACCCAGTTCTGACCTGCAACCTGCAAGACAAGTGACACCGGGTGGGAAATGCCTTCAAAATCCATAAATGGCACAATACCTGTCATAATCCCGCTGACAATGACATATAAAAGCGTGCAAATGACGAGTGAAAAAATGATCCCCCGCGGTAAATCACGAGCCGGGTTTTTAGTTTCTTCTGCGGCAGATGATACGGCATCGAAACCAATAAAGGCAAAAAACACAAGTGCCGCGGCTCCAAACACTCCACTAAAGCCAAATGGCAAAAACGGTGTCCAATGAGCTGGCTTCACATATTTAACAGCAACGATGATAAATAATAAAATCACAATAATTTTTACAACAACCATGATATTGTTAATTCGTTTTGATTCCCGGATTCCAAAATAAAGTAATAACGTAATACCCATCAAGATCACAAAAGCCGGAAGATTAAAATAGGTGGACTGGTCCTTTAAAGCGCCTGGTGCAGCAGTTAATTCAAGAGGAATATGAATGCCGAGTCCATTCAGGAATGACACAAAATACCCGGACCAGCCTGCGGAAACCGCACTGGCGGCCAGCATGTATTCCAAAATTAAATCCCATCCGATAATAAAGGCCAGTAGCTCCCCCATCGTGGCATATGTAAAAGTGTAGACAGAACCGGACACTGGTACAGTGGATGCAAACTCGGCGTAAGCCAATGCAGCGAATAAACAGGCAAGCCCTGCAATCACAAAAGAGATAACCAAGCCCGGACCAGCCGTGACTGCTCCTGTGCCTGTCAAAACAAAAATCCCTGTTCCGATAATGGCTCCAATCCCGAGCATGGTCAAATCAAACGCGCCAAGGTCTCTTCTAAGTGTTTTTTCTCCCCGCGTAGCAGCAACCAGCTGTTCAATGCTTTTTTTTCTGAACAGGCCTTTACTCATCCATTCCATCCCCCTAAAATTTAAATTTTATACGTCTTACAAACCGTGTTTCCTCACCTCGATAAAACGCATATTTTAGCTAAATTTGGAGTAATTTTTCATAACTATTTATCGTTGAGAACATTATATATAAAAAAGAAAAAATGAAAACTGCTTTTGGAAAGCTCCATTTATATTGTTACATTTGATCATTTTTCACGTAATTATTTTCACAAATAAACCACTAAACTAGACAAAATGCCACCTTTTTTGATGACAACAAATGTTAGAATGCTGTGCGTTACATGGGATTATCACATTCATTGTCAGGTAATTGGAGCATTTGTCGTTAGCAGCTTTTTTATTCTGGACATGATTATGTATTCCTGATGTATTAGTAAAAAAAGATCCGCCACAGTCAAAGCCGTGACGGATCTCACTATCATTTAACGTCTACCTTTACTCATATACTTTTTGGCACGCGGAGGACCTAATATTTCAGCCCAAATCACACCTCTGCGCAGGTCAGCCGCATTGACCGTACTGCGTTCTTGCTCTACTGGCTCTAACCCATCTGTGATCTCCCCTGACTCTCTCTGATTGGATATGCGGTCGAGGCGGGCTAAAACCATTCTGCGCTCTTCCTCCATGGCACGAATCCGCTCTTCCAGTGTCGAACCGTTATCCGAGGATTCCTGTTCCATTGGTCCTGCCAATTCCGTCCGATCGCCCATTACTTCTTCCATCCGACGAGCTTCCATCACCGTTCGTCGTTCATTAGGAAATTGGCGTTGCAATTCTCCGGTAACATCCTGTCTGCTAGTCGGACTTTGCTCCTGTCCATGTTCCACGGTGATAGGTCTGGATGACGCCTGGGGTCTGCGCGAGCTCTGATCACCGCCAAAGGTGGGCATCCCATTTCCCGAAGGAGATTTTCGACCCGTGCCTTGAATGCTTTTTCCCAGAAAGGATACCAATGCAAAGCCAATCACGATCAGGATGTACAAATGCTCAAAGATCCAGCTGCTAAAGTTCATTACTCACCGCCTTGCTGCCGTCATTCATCGGCTATATCCCGTTGCTTAATCCCGGTTTTTGTTGTCATTCCCCGAGTTCTCACTCGGTTTGCCCAAGGAGCCGCGCATTTGCGTATCTGCCTCAATATTTTTCAAATTCATATAGTCCATGACGCCAAGCTTTCCACCACGCAGCGCTTCAGCCATAGCCAACGGCACTTCAGATTCGGATTCCACCACACGCGCTCTCATTTCTACCACACGCGCCTTCATTTCCTGCTCCTGCGCCACTGCCATCGCACGCCGCTCTTCTGCTTTCGCCTGGGCAATACGTTTGTCTGCTTCCGCCTGCTCGGTTTGCAGGAAAGCTCCGATATTTTTGCCTACATCCACATCCGCAATATCAATGGACAGGATTTCGAACGCTGTCCCTGCATCCAAGCCTTTGGACAATACAGTTCTTGAAATCGAATCCGGGTTCTCCAGCACGTCCTTATGCGAATTACTGGAGCCGACGGTTGTAACAATACCCTCACCGACCCGTGCAATAATCGTTTCTTCTCCGGCCCCCCCGACAAGTCGATCAATGTTGGCACGTACCGTAACACGTGCTTTAACTTTTACTTCGATACCATCCTTGGCAACTGCAGCAACAATAGGTGTCTCAATAACTCGCGGATTAACGCTCATTTGGACCGCTTGCAGCACATCCCGCCCCGCAAGGTCAATCGCAGCAGCACGTTCAAATTCAAGCGGAATATTAGCCCGCTGCGCAGCAATCAATGCATTGATCACGCGGTCTACATTACCACCCGCGAGAAAATGGCTTTCCAACTGGTTGATATTCAATCCCAGACCGGCTTTGGTCGCCTTAATCAGCGGATTCACAATTCGGCTTGGCGTGACACGCCGCAAGCGCATGGCCACCAGCGTAATGATACCAATCCGCACTCCTGAAGCCAATGCCGAAATCCACAGCATCACCGGGAAAAAACTGAAAAATACGCTCAATACAATAACCACTAATACGGCAAGCAGCAAAATGCTGACGATACCCGATTCGAACACTCGCATCATCCTCCAATAATTTAATTCTTCGTTTATCTGCGTGCTTAGACGCTAATGTCCGCCTTGACCACAATTCGTCCGCCTTCTACTTTGGATACGATGATCGGCGTATCTGTGGCAATAAACTCGCCATTCGTTACAACATCGACACGCTCATCAGCAATAAGCACCGTTCCGGCTGGACGAAGTGGTGTCAGACTCACACCCCGCTGACCTAATAATATTTCCCGATTCACAACCGAAGAAAAACCTTGGTCAGCCGTTAAGCTTTCTTTAAGTATAAAACGGTTCCATATCCCTCGGTCCTTGAATACAATCGCAATAATCGCCACCACAGCAACGGCAGCTACAAAGGCAATGCCCAAAGATATAAATGCATGCTGCATGTCGTAAGCCGCTCGAACAACGCCAGCGACCAAGCTAACGGAACCCAATATGCCCAATATACCAAAGCTTGGAATGAACATTTCAAGTATAAGCAAAGCCAGGCCAATGATAAACAACAGCCATGTCTCTGGACCTGCAAAACCAGCGATATAATTGCCGAAAAAATATAAACCAAATCCGAGTATGCCCAAAATTCCCGGTACACCAAAGCCGGGTACAAGCAGTTCAATAACTACACCCGCGATACCGATAAATAAAAGCAATGTCTGTACGATCGGGTTGGTTAATATTTCGGCAGCTTTCTCAGCCGATGTTTGCTTCACATAAAATACATCATCTGTGCTGTAACCCATCCATTGGATCACCTCTTGTTCTGAGGAGGCAATGTGATCCGCATAACCCAGCTTAAAGGCTTCCTCGCTGGTTAAAGAAATGATCTGGCCTTTTTCCTTATTAAAGTTCAGTTCCGGGATAGCTACCGTAATTTTGGAGTCTACCATCCCCCTCGCAATATCCGGATTACGTCCGCCAGATTCTGCGGCAGATGCCATGCTGCTCTTCCACCAAGCTATTATTTTCGGGTCGGTAACAGCCTGCCCCTTGCCGTCTACCAACGCTGCAGCTCCAATAATACTTCCCGGCTCCATAACGATCTTGTTTGCACTAAGCGCAATATAGCTCCCCGCCGAGGCCGCTTCGCCCCTGATGTAGGCTACGGTCGAAATCGGGCTGTCTTTAATCAGTTTGCCCAGCTTCTCCGCTGTATCTACCCGTCCGCCAGGCGTGTTAATATCCAGCAAAATCAAACCTGCTTTGGACTCTGCTGCTTCCGCAAATCCACGTTCCATAAAACGGCTCAGGCCTTGTTCAATTTCCTGATCTACGGGTATAACGAACACGGCTCCGCCTTTGGCTGCGGCCTCCACTGATCCGGAATGAAATAATGGCAGCAGGATAACTGATACCACAATCCATAACGTTAAAAAGATCATTTTTCGACTGGAGTGGTGCTGTTCTCTGTGCATCTCTCTCCCCCCTTTCGATCTTGCTTTATTACAGCATACCAAACTTTGTTAGGTAAACTACACAATTTTCAGGATTTAATGTGAAATTATTGGGGTTGTTGCTATTCCTGACGGCTGTCACATACTTTACGCATTCAACAGTCATCACGTTTCACACAACTAAAGATAGCGCTTTCATTAAAGGAGTTTTTCACATTATATGATTCTACGATAAACACATGGCAGATGCAGAAATAACACCCTCTGTGAACAGAGGGTGTTGTGTTTTCCTGTTTGTCGCAGGTTTATTGCAGAAATTGTTGAACCGCCTGGTTCACGAGCTTACCGTCAGCGCGACCTTTTACCTTAGGCATCAAGGCCGACATTACTTTCCCCATCTCGGCTTTCGAAGAAGCACCGGTTTCCTGGATGGTCTGCTGTACAATAACTTTAATTTCTTCTTCTGAAAGTTGTTCAGGAAGGTACTGAGCGATGATCTCTATTTCTGCTTTCGTGCTTGCCGCAAGTTCATCGCGACTGGCTTTTTCAAATTCATGGAGGGCATCTTTTCGCTGTTTGATCTCACGACTCAGAATATCAAGCACTTCGTTGTCGTCCAAATCCCGTTTCAAATCTATTTCAAGATTTTTAATCGTAGAACGAACCATTCGAATGGTGGAGAGTTTGAACTTGTCCTTACTCTTCATAGCTTGCTTCATATCTTCGTTTAATCGTTCGCTCAAATTCATGGTTGCTCAGCTCCTCCTAGAACTTTCTCTTACGAGCAGCCTCGGACTTTTTCTTGCGCTTTACGCTTGGCTTTTCATAATGCTTGCGTTTCTTCACCTCAGCCAATACGCCATCCTTAGCAATGGAACGTTTAAAGCGACGAAGTGCAGCATCAATTGTCTCGTTTTTGCGAACTTTAGTTTCAGACACCAGTTTTCCCTCCCTCCGACCAGACCGTCCAAGAGCAATAACACGGTTCATCAAATTTTATTATAGGTGATACGGAAACCGGGTGTCAACCTATAAGAAAAAATGAATACTTACAAGGAATCTTTTTCTCCATTCACTTCAGTATTACTAAAAGACAAGCTCTGTCATTTTTAAGCATGTGAGTCCGAAATACTTGTCAGGGCCCCTAATTTAGCGCCGCCCAGCAGGTGATAATGCAGATGCCCAACCGCTTGCCCACTATCCGGACCGCAGTTGTTAATCAGCCGATAGCCGGACTCAGCGATTCCCAGCTTTTTTGCCACCTCAATTGCAACACGATGAATCTCTGCGATGAGAGGAAGATCCTCCTCCGTCACAGCATTCATGGAAGGAATGTATTTCTTCGGGATGATAAGTACATGTACTGGCGCCGCAGGCTGGATGTCATGAAATGCGAGCACATTCTCAGTTTCCAGTACCTTTTTGCTAGGGATGGTTCCATCCACAATTTTCAAAAACAGATCGTCCATTCAAAACTCTCCTTTGCCAATGAGCCGATCATAAGCAATAAAAGCAATTGCTCTCGGCATTCAAAGTTATGTATGTCCTACAACCGAATAGAAGCATATACAATTATATGTATCATAACGGAAAAAGGGGCTTAATACCAGTTCCCCTTCACCACTTCCTCTATTATAGATTTCACGCCCGCATCAATCTGATCCGGCTGTGCACGTGAAATGCTGATGCGTAAAAACTTTTCTTGTTCCCTATAGCTCGTCAAATAAAAACCTTTGCCAGATACAACCTGGATCTTCCTCTCGGAAAGGCGCTGTACCAAACGCTCCATATTCACGGTTCGAGGCAGCTTAAACTGCATATAAACTCCTGATGCTACAGTTGAGGCTTCAATGAGTCCGGCCTGATTATATCGTTCCACCGCCTGGTTGAGAATATGGATGCGCTCTGAATACAGTTTGCATATCGTATGCTTATGGCGTTCATACATTCCGTTTTTAATATAAATATCAAGCGCAGCCTGAGATAACATGGAAGTATCGACGTATCGTTTATATGCCTGGAACGTCTTTAATAGAACTTCTGGCAAAACTGCGACCCCTAGACGCAAGCCCGGGAAAATGATTTTGGAGAAGCTTTTCAAATAAACAACATGATTCGTCTGGTCATATGCATATATGGGGTCAAAGCTATAATCGACCTCCAAATCAGCCATATAATCATCCTCTACGATGTACACATCATATTTGGCGGCCAAGGCAGCTATAGCCTTTCGCTTTTCCGCATTGTATGAGCTTCCCAAGGGGTTATGATATCTTGACATGGTATAAAAAAACTTGATGCTTCCGCTTTTAAATTGATTCTCCAATTCCTGCAAATCTATACCTGCTGCTGTGCGGACAATCGTGCTGACAGGTATGTTCTCTTCCTCCAAAAAACGCAAATAAATATCGTAGCTTGGCTGCTCAACCAAAACCTTTTCTTTACCGTTAGGAAACGACATCTTAGCAAGTATTTCCAGAGCCTGCTGAACACCTGAAGTCACGATAATCCGATCCATTTTTGCAAACACCTGATTATCAGCCAAATGGGAAACCAATGTATGACGCAGTGTCTCCAGCCCTTGCGAATCCCCGTAAGTGAACAGATGATATTTGTAGGTATCTATAGCCTGATTTAGACAATGCTGAAAATCCAAATATGGAAATACGTTTAAGTCCGGGGATGCGGAAGTAAAATCAACGACGTCATTCATATGGCTATGGCGCACATCACCGTAATTCTCCACTACATAGTATCCGCTTTGCGGTATGGAATAGATAGCATGCTTCTTCTCAAGTTCGGCATAGGCCCGCAAAATCGTACTTTTGCTGCACCCGTATAACTCCGAAGCGTCACGGACAGACGGCAGCTTGTGACCGGATTTGTATTGACCCTCACGAATTTTAAGCTCTATATCCGATAAAATGGAAACATATTTTTTCACAAATATCCTCCTATCGTAATTTTTCTTTATATACCTGATGTTAACACGCCTGGTGGATAACAGTAACGGGACCTTCGTCCTGTCCAGTATATATCATGGAGGATATAGATAAAAAAGCTGCTTCTTCTTGGCGGAAGAAACAGCTTTTATGGTGTGATCATCTATAATTCGTCAGTAAAACCGCTTTGCTGTACATGTAGAAGATGTTTATTATGCGAGCTGACTAAACGAAGACAGTAGGGATATTCACTATGGCGATGAGGCAACCTCTGCTTAATAATAAGGCAGCAAGGCAATCGCAGTCAGCGCAGCCAGTGGCAGAATCAGACGATTAAAGCGTCGGCGACCGTAAGGGAAGCCGTATCCGTATCCGTATCCATATCCATAGGGAGGATAAGGTGGATAGAACCCATATCCCCCATAGGCTCGGGAGCCGCCACAGCCGCAGTTGCTGGGTGGATAAGGGAGATTGACGTTTGCGTTCACATTCGCGTTGACGTTCGCGTTCTCCATCTCGCCCACGGGAACGGCTAAGTACAATTTTTCATCATCGACATGTTCTACAATCCCATCATACATGGTTCCATCCTTCACCCATACGCATACATAACGATACATATGCTTTTGACACAGTGTTTTAGCATCCGTTTGTTCCGGTGCTGTAACGGTTGGCATGCTATTTTCCATGGTTATTTCCTCCTAGGCTCTTGCATGTATACCGTATGTTATTCAAAAACGGGCTATGTGCTACAGAAAATTGGGCGAATTTCGGGTTGCAAAAAAAAGAAGCACCCCGGAGGCTCTTGGCAGAGCCCCTCTGAACGGACGTATACCGGGAAATCCCTTCCTCAGCATACGTCCGCCGGGGTGCTGTATGATTAACTTGTCGGCTTAGCTGTATTATAACAACGCTTTGAAACTGTATCTGTGATCTGCATCACGTTGTTTTAAAATGTTTCCATAACGACTCTGGAGCCGCCTCCAGCCTGCTCAGCGGGTAGAACGACCAGCTTGCGCGGAAGTCGGGCCCGCAGCTCAGGCACATGGCTGATCACACCAACAGACAGTTGATCATGATGCAGCTTTTCCAGGGAGGTAATCACCGTGTCAAGCAACTCAGGGTCCAATGTTCCAAAGCCTTCATCCAGAAAGAAAAATTGAAGCGGGTATTGGCCCCGCAATTGAATCTGAGCCGATAGTGCAAGCGCAAGCGACAGGGAGGTTAGAAACGTCTCTCCGCCGGACAAAGTCGATACCGGACGCTTGACACCACCGTTGGCATCATCACTAATGACAAAACCACCACTGGAGTCTACCTCCAACGCGTAACGCTGCTTGGTCAGAAAACGCAAACGACGTGAAGCCGACTGACTGACCTGCATAAGCTGCTCCTCAGCAATGTATTCAACAAAGGCATTGCCCCGAAAAACAGATTGGAGCTTGGACATCTTTTCTGCCTCGCTACGCAATTGTATACGATTGGACTCCAACTCCACCCAGCGAACATGCCTACGCTGCAAATCCTCCAGATCACGCTCGGCCTTGGCACGATTCTGAAGCGCCTCTTCGTCACGTATACGGCACTCGCGGAGCTGCGCGGCAGTCCTTTCCCACTCTTCCTCCGTAACGGTTGCTCCATCCAGTTGCTCTTCCACATGTTTTAAGCGGGAAGACAGCTCTTGTTCTCGCTGTCGGTGCAGGCTCACTTCACGTTCATAACGTGCGGCTTCATCGGGTCTCAGACAGCATTCCAGAACCTCTGCTTCTGTCGCAAAAGTTGAATCTTCCAGACGACTGCTCCAACGGGTCTCAGACATCTGCCGTCTTTCTTCAGCCGAGTCGGATGCCTGCCGGGCAATCAACGAAGCATGAACAGCCTGCTGCTTGCGTTCCTCCGCTTCAGTATGGCGACGTGCTGCAGCTGCGGCTTCGTTTTTGAGTCTCTGCAGGCGTGAAGCCGTTTCTTCCAACAAGGAAGCTGCCTGTCCTTCTCCAACCCATTTTCGGAGCTGTTCCCGCTTTTCGCGCAACGAATCGTCTTTGCTCTGGAGCCGTGCACGACGGTCAATCATGATTTTATCTTCCTCGACGATGCTCTGCTGTATCTGCTGAATACGTGCAGCTTTTTCTTCGAGGAAGGTCACGCTCGTCTCCAGCCGCGACCGCAGCTCCTCTGCACGCCCATCGCGTTCCTGCATGGCGCGATAACGCTCCGCGGCTTCGTCCGGCGCCACGTCCGGCAGCTGCGTCGCCCATTCGGCGCGCAATCCTGCGCAGCGCGCAGCGCATGCCTCGCGCCTGCTCCGCGCCTGCGCCAGCGCTGCGGCAGCCGCCTCCTGCTCCGCAGCTGCGCGGATACGCCGCTGCTGCCCGGCGGCGTCTGCCTCGCGCAAGGCGTGCGCCTCCGCAGGCAGCGCACGGGCACGGGCGGCCAGCTCAGCCGCTGCCCGTTCCAGCGCCGTGCAGCGCTCCGCCCAGGCGGCGGCACCGCGCGGGTCTGCCGGCGCTGTGGAGGGCGCGGCAGACTCGCCCGTGGCAGCAGCGCCGCTGTCTGCGACGGCGGGCTGTGCCAGCAGGCTGCGCTGCTCGTGCAGCTGCTGGCGCAGCGTGAGGCGCAGCTCCTGCAAGCCGAGCCGCAGGTGCTGCAGCTCGTCCGGTGCAGCCGCATCCGCGCCATGGACCACGGCGGCGGCAGGTGCAGGGTGGTGCAGCGAGCCGCACACCGCGCACGGCTCGCCCTCGTGCAGCTCGGAGGCGAGACGCTGTGCGAGATGGCCCAGCTCCTCGGCGCGGAGCTCACGGCGCAGCTGCTCCTCCTCGGCTGCCAGTGCCGACACGTCGGCTGTAATTTCTGCCTCCAACGTTAGCAATGCCTCGATGCTCTCAGCCGCCTGTACAGCAAGGGCAGAACGTCGCGCCTCCGTATCCTGTGTCTCCTGCTCCGTCAGCTTGAGGTGTCCGTCAGCTTGCGCAAGCCGTTTCTCCTGAACGGCGTACTCCTGTTCAGCTTCGCGCAATTGCTCATTTGCTGTCTCCAGCTGCTGCAGCCGTTGCACCGCCTCTTGCAGCATACGCCGCTCATCTGCCCGCACTTCATTTTGCTTTAGCTCCTGTTGCAGCTCCTGCTGCCGCTTCAAGCCTCGTGCCTGCAGCTCTTGCTCCTTGGCGAGTCCTTCGCCATATGAAGCAAGGGTTTGCTCACTTTGCACCAGCTCTGCCGCGAGACGCTCCCGGTCGGTCCGTAGCACCTCCGTATCACGCTCCAGCTGAAGCGCCTGTTCCAATTGATCGATCCGAAGCAGCAGCCTCGGCTCCTCCGCACCCAGCGCTTGCCGGGCCTGTTCGTCTGCTTGTGCAGACACAAGCGCAGCCTCCTGCGCTGAGACGGCCTGAACCGCCGCTTCTTCGGCGGCCTTTTGACGTTGATTCGCTTCGGCAGCGGCTTCCTTCCAATCCGTCAGCACTGGCAGCAACGCCTCGGCTGCCGACGCTTGCCGCAGCTTGTGCTCCAGCAAAGCAATGGATGGCTCCAGTGCTGCCAGCTGCCCCAGCTCATTCGCCCGGCGACTGTGCTCCATAACCAATTCGCGGGTTTTGTTCAGCGCTTCCGCCTCGCGAGCAACACGCTCCAGCTCATGACGTGAAGACTCTGCATTGGCAATTGCTTCTTTGAGACGCACCTCCACATGTTCAAGCGCTTCAGCACTCGCATCCCCCAGGCCTTGCTGCTCCGCTTCCAGCTCTTTCAATGCAATGTCATTGTCCTTCACACGACGGCTGAGCTTCTGTGCCAGTTGATCGCCGTATTTCTCCAAATGGAACAAACGCTGCAGCATCTGCCTGCGTTCACTACCCTTTAAGGACAAAAATTCCGCAAACTTTCCCTGCGGCAATACGACGGCACGCGTAAAATCGTCCATTTTCAGGCCGATATACTCCTCCACACAGCGCGTCACATCCTGCACCTTGTCAGCAAGCACTTCCTCGCCGTCCTCTGTGAGCGCAATAAAACGACTGAGCGTATTATTAACAGATACGCCTCCAGCGCGTTTGAAACGTCGTTCCACACGGTAACGACGAGGTCCCTGCGCTGACATGAGTTCAAACGTAAAGGCCACGGACAGCGTGTCTTCAGCATGATTCATGATGCCTTGAGTACCATTCACCGCCCGCTCCACCTTACCGTACATAGCCAACGTAATGGCATCGAGCAAAGTTGATTTGCCACTACCAGTTGGACCAAAAATCCCAAACAGTCCGGTTTCGGTCAGCTCGTCAAAACGAATTTCCTGCGGCTCCCGATAGCTTTGCAGCCCCGCCAATTTCAGAAGAATCGGTTTCATACATCCTCCTCCTCAGCGTGGTCTCTTGCATTATCCTGCTCCACCAGCTCCAAAAAAAGCTGCACCAATCCATCATCCGGCTGTGCCCCGCCTGTCTGTCGCTGATAGAAGGCTCGGAACAGCTCATGAACCGGCAATTCTGACCGTTGATGCTCCAGCTGTGCTGCAGCCATTTCCGGATACAATGGACGAATGTGAATGATGCCTTCACGGCTTTTACGCAGCCGCTGAATATCCCCCATCGACATCGCTTCATCGAGCGTAATCTCCAGATCAATAAAAGCATCCATATCCAGCCCTTCGTCCAGCCAGCGGTATACTTCTTCCAGACCTCCCCGTGCGCGCCACCTTACCAATGGACGTCCACTGGTAATATACAGTTCCTCGACCTGTGCAGGCTTGCCAGCAACCACGTCAATCAACGTAACCGATTTGGCTTGTCCCGCCTCGGAAAAGCTGTATGCCAGCGGAGAGCCGCTATAACGCATCAGCCCGTCTCCCTTGACATACTGGGGACGGTGCAAATGTCCCAGCGCTGTATATTGCGCCCCGATGCTCAGCGCTGACGGATCAACCGTATAGGCTCCCCCGACCTGAATCGGACGTTCGGAGTCTGACTCCAGCCCGCCAAGCACATAAATATGGCTCATCGACAAATTAACGGTGTCGGGCCGAAACGCTGTACCCAGCTGTGCCATCAGCAACCCTACACGGCGGCTATATGCCTCGCGTAATACCGTTTCATCTCCGTCCTCAGACAACAGCTCGTTCAGACGAGACTCGGAGGGATACGGCAGGGCTGCGATGCATGCCATTTCGCCCGTTCGTGGTGTATGAACACGCACCGCTTTCCCGCTGGGCAGTCCCAGCAGTGTAATTCCGCGCCCGCTTACCAGCGGCGTGACCGAGGATACCCTTTCCGGCTGATCGTGATTGCCTGCAATAACGACCAGAGGTCTTCCTCCAGCCGTAAGACGGGCAGATGCTTCATAAAACAACTGCTCGGCGGCCGCCGAAGGATTGACCGAGTCGTAGACATCTCCAGCCATCATAATCAAATCTGCCTGCTGATCGTCAGCCATTTTTTCCAATTCTTCCAAAAACGCTTCCTGCTCCTTCAAGCGACTGCGTCCTTCCAATGTTCGACCCAAATGCCAATCACCTGTGTGCAAAATCCGCATACTATTCCTCCTCTCTCACATAACTACAGCCGCACACTCTCTCCAGCCTCTAAAAAATACAGCCACTTCTCAGCAACCTTTTTACCTGTAATTGCTTCGATCACACGGGCATAAAGCTCCAATTGAAAACGATACTGCTCCGTTAAATGAGACAGCGTACGGTATTCGGATACCCGGTCTGTTTTATAATCCACCAGCACAAGCCCTTCCGGCGTTTCAAACAGGCAGTCAATAATCCCGTTCATCAGCACTTTATCGTCCTGTCCGCCTTCCGGACCTGCTTTCTGTGTTTCCTGTGCTGGCAGCATCGATGGCAGGCTGTGGTTCCAGTAATCGACTGCCTGCATCGTATAAGTAAACGGAAGTTCACGTTGAACGTGGGTTGCCTCGAGCATTCTGCCACCCAGCTCACTGGTGAAAAAGCGCAATATTTTATCCGTATCCAGCGCCTTCGCATGAACCTCCAGCAATATGCGCTGATTCAGCAGACGGGCCTTGGTTTCCTCAATAACATCGGCGTTCATCACCCCATCCAGCGGCAAATGCAGCATCAGCGTATGATACACCGTTCCGCGTTCCGTTGGTGTCAGACGTTGATTTCCCATAAACTTAGGTCTGCGTAAATGTAATGCATTGCCCCCTGTGTGAGAATCTTCTTGATCCTCCGGTGACTCTGCTCGTTGAGAGGCAGATAGATTCAGCCAATCGTCCGCTCCAATCTCCTGCATTTCGAGCCATCTTTTCATCTCGGTAACCGATGTATTGGCTGCCGTCCTGCCTGCCCGTTCATATGGATAGGTCCAGGAAAGAGCCGCAGCAATATCCGTTTCACTTTCTCCCTTCATGGCCAGGGGCATGACCAGAGGCTCCGCATTTCTCAGCGCTTCTGTCTTCATGTGGCGCTCTTCACCCGGCACCTCTTCCTCATGATCCGAGCTCGCACGGGAGCCGGAAAGAGTTTCCGCTGCCACAATTGTAAAAAGCCAGTCTGCCCCCGGTATGTGATCCAGCCTGTGAAAATACCCAGCTTGGACACCCGCCGCTTCCCTCAGTGCGACAGCAGAAGGATGGCGAATCAAAGCAGGACCTACCCAGTCCAGATAACTGCGTCCTGCCGCCAGCATATAGTCCGGCAGGACGGTTTCCGTATGCTCTTTGGCACGTGCCCAGCCTGCAGCGCGTGAAGCGATATCCTTCACCGTTCCGGTCATAATAAGCTTTTCACGAGGACGTGTAAGCGCCACGTACAGCACCCGCATTTCCTCAGCCAATAGCTCTAGCTGGGAGCGTCGACGAATCGCTAAATTAGGCAGCGTCGGATAGCTGACCCGGTTTTGTTCTTCCACATATTTGGGGCCAAATCCCAGCTCCTTGTGCATAAGAAACGACGCATTCAGATCCTGCTGATTGAACATTTTAGCCGTCCCGGCAATGAAGACAACCGGGAATTCAAGTCCTTTACTTTTATGAATGGTCATAATACGAACCGCCTGATCAGGCTCTGTACCGCCACTGCTGGAACCCAGATCACCGCCTCGCTCCCGCAAACGGGAAATGAAGGTCAGAAATCGGAACAATCCACGGTTAGACGTTGAAGTCTCATATTGTCTGGCCCGGTCATACAGCGCCCGCAAGTTGCTTTGACGCTGTGAGCCGCCAGGCAGTCCGCCTACCCAATCCAGATATCCCGTTTCCTCCAGCAAATTCCAAATCAAAGCACTTAAGCTGCCTTGTCTGGCTTCCTTGCGCCATGCTTCCAATTTACGCAGAAATAAACGTAAACGGGCATGCAACGTATTTCCGTCATTCCTGTCACTTAATTCAAATGAAGATTGTGAGTCCTCAGTGAAAAGATCCAGCTCCATGATGTCAGTGGAAATGCCTTTTTCACTCCCCTTGAGCGGGTCCGCCTCTGCTGCCGCCAGCAAAGCGCCATAAAATAGTCCGTCCGGCTTCTCTAATCGAATTTGAGCCAGCTCATCCTCGGTCAGGCCTACAATTGGCGAACGAAGCACGGAGGCAAGCGGGATATCCTGCTGCGGATTATCAATAATGTGCAGCAGAGACAGCATCACCTCAACCTCCGTTGCTTTGAAAAAGCCTGTCGTCTGCTCTCCGGAAGCCGGAATGCCTTCAAGCCGCAGTTCCTCCACAATTAGGGGAGCCCACACGCTGGCCGAGCGAAGCAAAATGACGATATCGCCGTAAACTGCCGGGCGCATCGCTTTTAAACCTCTGTCGTAAATCAACAGTGGTTGTCCTGTATCTCCAGTCAGCTCCTTAATCCGTTGCGCGATCGCACGCGCTTCTAATTGCGCCGTTTCCAGCTCCGCAAGCTCGGCCAGTTCGTTTTCCTGTACGCCTGACTCATCACTTAATTCAGCTCCTTCCAGAGCATCCGAAAGACCGTTCCCGCCTTTATCAACTAACAGCAGTTCAGGTACGTAGGCAGATACAGCAGCTTGCTCCGTTTGCTCGGGATAGGATGCGCCGTGCACCAGCCACGCCCGTTCGTCATATTCAATTTCAGCCACATCAACACTCATAATCTGCCGGAATACCAAATTAACCGCATCGACAACTTCCTTCCGACTGCGGAAATTACGCGCCAAGTCTATCAAAAGGCCATCTTCCTGCTCCTGCATGCCATACCGTTGATACTTATTCAAAAACAGCCCCGGCTCGGCCAGCCGAAACCGGTAAATACTCTGCTTCACGTCTCCTACCATAAAACGGTTGCCCGGTTCCTCGCGCGATACCAGCCTTACGATATCTTCCTGTACGGTGTTCGTATCCTGATATTCATCCAGCAGCACTTCATCAAATTGTGCCTTGTATTCAAGCGCAGCGTCCGAAGGCAGCAGTCGATCCGGTGTAGAATCGGGATGACGCAATATTTTGAGACAATAATGCTCCAAGTCCCCGAAATCCACCATCCCCTTGGACTGCTTGTGCTGTTGAAATCGTTCTCCGAAGGCAATGACGGTCTCTGCCAGTTCGTCCATCAGAGGAGCTGCTGCGTGCAATTCCTCCAGATAGGCTTCCGCTCTTCTGCCGAACAGGGAAGCTTTCATATCTGTAATCATTTTTTTCGCTGCCTCACGCAGCAGCTTGACCCGCTCCTGCAATGCAGGCTCGGTCTGATCTTTTTTGACCGGCTTGAGCTTGCCGAAGGAAGCCATCTGAAAGTGATCATACAGCGTTGCCCATGGCTGTGTCTCCAGCTCCTGCAGCAATCCCTTCACCATCGCCGCATCCTCTTGCAGCGTTGCTGCATAAGGTGCAGGACCGCCGGGCTGCATAGCTGCTTCATGCGCCTGTTCCAGCAAGCTTGCAGCCCCACGTAGGGAAAGCGCGGCATCCGCCAAAATGCTGCGAACCCAAGGAGTCTCTCCCAAAGCGGCCACATCCTGTACACGAAATGCTGCCGCCGTCTCCCTCAACCAATGCTCCGGCCAAGGATGACTTTGAGAAAAATCGTACAGCCGCTGAACAAGCACATACATTGCATCATCGGTGCGTTCCCCACTAAACCAATCCACCAGCCTGCGGAACGTGCTGCCTTCATCATGAGCCTCATATTTTTCCTCAAACAGCTCTTCCAATAGCTCCTGTCGCAGCAATTCCGTCTCATGCTCATTCATAATCCGAAAACCGGGATCCAGGGGAATGGCCTGATAATGCCTGCGAATAACCTCCATACAAAAAGAGTGAAGCGTCGTAATCGAAGCCCGATTCAGCAACGATAGCTGACGGCGTACATGCTCACTTTCCGGCTCCTGCTCCAGTACGCGCTCCAGCGCTTCCCGTATCCGCTGACGCATTTCGGCAGCTGCAGCCTTTGTAAAGGTCGCCACCAACAGCCGATCCACGCTGAAGCCGAGCCGGGGATCGACGATTTTACGAATAATACGCTCTACCAGTACCGCTGTCTTACCAGACCCCGCCGCCGCTGCCACCAGCATGTTGTTGCCGGACTCCGCAATGGCACGCCACTGGTCATCACTCCACATGCTGCCTTCCGGCTTCGGTATGTCTTTTGCGTTGAGTATGCCTTTTGTGCTGAGTATGCCTTTCGTGTTAGAAGCTCCTATCATTGGTCCATTCCTCCTTTCCCTTCCTGTGTATGACCCAGCAGATTCCATATTTGATCCTTGCCAGGTTTGCCCCATTGATTGTAGCCACTGCCTTCCAGACTGTCGTCAAATTGACAAACAGGCTTGAATGAGCAGAACGTACATGCTGTCTCCTGCTGAATACGATAAGGCTCAATGGCTACATCGCCCTCTGTCATCCGTGTTCCAATCGTTCGAATATTGTTACGCACCGAAGCCAGCAGACTATCCCACTGTTCCGGCGAAGCGACGGACGCACTGCTGTAAAAACTGCCGTCTGCCTTCACCGCAACAGGTAAAATGGAGGAATACCCCTTATCCAGTGCTGTATCCATTTGCCCAACCACGTCTCGATCCGCAAGCAATAATCCTTTCATTTTGAAGCGTTTCAAAAGCTCCTGACGAGCCTGTTCCGCGCTAAGGCCGTTAGGCGACTGCAACATTGGATTGTGAACGTGAAAATATAGTGTCCCCGCCGGATAGGCCGTTTCGCCCAACCATTCCTCTGCCGCATTCAGCAGCACGTCCAGATAGGTGAGCATTTGCAGGGACAAGCCATAGTACACCTCATGCAGCTTCAGATCCTTTTGGCTTGATTTGTAATCGATAACCCGCAATAGCAGGCCTTTTTCTCCCTCTGCCACATCCACACGGTCAATCCGTCCGACGATTTCCATGACAACGCCGTTATCCAGTCGAAAGGTCAGGGGCGGAAGCGGTTGGCCCGGTCCAAAGTCCAGCTCCAGCCCAATCGGCTCAAAGCTGCCTCTACGCGCATGCTCACCCAAAATCAATGAAGCACGGCTCACAATATCCTTCAGCTTGCGTAAAATATAGCCATAGCGCTTGGAGCTCATTAAAATCTCGCCTTGCAGGCGAGGAGCCAAACGCTCCACTGTCGTTTCCGCCTCCTGGCGGCACTCCTCCGTGCTGAGACTCCCCCAGCTTATGTTTCTTTCCCGCAGATTGATCGCCATTTCCCCGAGCGCTGCATGGAATAATTGTCCGATATCCGGTGCCTTCAGGCGATACATTTGCCGCTCCTTCAAACGAAGACCGTGAGAGGCAAAATGCGAAAACGGACATGCGACAAAACGTTCCATCCGGGATACACTGGTACGCAGCTTGCTGCCGTACAGACGGTGACTCGTTTCCTTCTGCAATTCGGCGTGGTTTTCGTAAAAAAGAGAGGTCAGCAGCTGACGCAGCTTATCCTTCTCACGCCCTTGCTGGCTGGCATACCAGCTGTATACCTCCCACCAGGGAGACAGAATATCTCCGCCACGCCGCCAATGCCTTAATTGCGCAATGAGCTGTGGCAAAGCCTCGGACGGATGGGAAGCATACTCCCATTGGGCTGCCCAGGCATCTCCCGGCAATGGGTATCCAGCCAATGGACGTTCTTCCAGATGCGGAAACAGCTGCCGGACATGGCGAACCAACTCTGATGGCAGCAGCGACTTCCCTTCTTCATCGGTCACAGCATAACTCATCCACAGGCTTTTGCCAGGGGACGTAAGAGCCGAATAAGCGAGAAAGCGTTCATCCAACAGACGTCTTGTCATATCCGGTGCCAGCTCTACGCCTCGTTCGTTCAAAGCGGTACGCTCCTGCTCATTCAGCACGCCGTCCTCATGAAACACAGCCGGCATCACACCTTCGTTCATACCGAGCACAAAGGCATGCTGTATGCCAGCTACACGTGTACGATCCGTGTTGCCGACCAGCACCTGATCCAAAGCTGGCGGTACAAGTCCCATACGGAACTCAGCCAATCCCGTTTCCAGCACACCCGCGAACAAAGAGGTATCCAGCCTTTCATCACCCATCATTTCGACAATCTGATCCAGCAGCTCAAGCACCGCATCCCATACCTGACGATGCTCCTTGGCCTGCTCGGGATTTCCAGCTTCCTCAGCCTGACGAACAAAGACGTCCAGTTTTTGACCGATTTCTGCATCCTCCAGCAGCAGATATACCGCTTCACACTTCTCGAGTGCTGTGCGAGCCTTGCCGAGTCGCTTCTCAAACGCACGTAAAGGCGTCACGATCACATCACGGCAAAGCTCCATCAAATCGAGTGTTTCATCCCGTTGCCGGTTCCGCTCCTGCTCCTCCAACTCCAGCGACAGACTGGGTACAGCCTGCCACGGTCGTCCGTCTGTCCAGCGGCTGCCTTGTATTCCACAGGCCAGTGCATAATTTTCCAGACGGTCCATGTCCTCACGGCTAACCCGACCATCCAGCGGCAACAGAAGATCCGTTTTGACCGCACGGAATACATCTTCATACCGCCAACGCCGCTGGACGATATCCAGCGAAGCCCGAATCATTTCCACTAAGGGATGATGCAGTACACTTCTTCGCTGATCCAGGAATACCGGAACCCCATATTGCTTGAATATCGGTTCCACCCACGGCTCATAATCCTCAATATGACGTACAAACAAAGCCATTTCCCGATAACGCGCGCCTTCATCCCGGGCCAGACGGCGCATTTCGCGTACGGCCCCTTCCAGCTCTGCACGACGATTGGCAGCAGCGTACAGCTTTATGCCCTCCGGCTGCTTGTCTGCCCATTGATCCCGTAGCTCCTGCGGTATCCGATACCCTGTACGATGTTCAAAATATGCCTCCAAATACGCCAACGCCGAACGCTCCTTAAACCTCGGCATTGGATCTGGGCGCAATAATTGGGTCCGCATCTCTATCATCAGCTCGTCGGCCATTCCTTTAAGCTTTACATAGGTAGCTGCCGACGGATGAAACAAATCCAGCTCATGCGGAAGCTGTCCGCTCTCGTAGCTGCGGTTGCAGGTCAGCGCCACCGTCAACGAAGAGGCGTGCAGCATAAGCTGCTCTACCACCTTGTATTCATGCGGCGTAAACCTGCGGTAGCCATCCATCCAAATATCTGCCCCGCGCACAAGAGATGACTCGGCAATCTGTTCTGCCAGCATGCGCAGCGTATCCTCACCGTCAATATATTTAAGCGCCAGCTCTCGTTCAAAATCCTCATAGATTAAACTGATATCCTTGAGCTTACCGCGCAAAATCGGGACCGTCTCCCCTGCGGCATGCATGCGCTCCAGCTGCTCTGGTACAGACCGGGTATCATTCCCATACTGCTTTAGCTCCGTAAACAACGTATTCAACCGGTCCACAAAGCCAAGCTGATCCCCCGAGTCTTTGAACAAACTCAGTTCATCCTTGCGACGACGTATAATTTTATATAAAAGCATCTTCTTGCCCTCTTCCGTCACCGGCACCAGCGCTGAACCTCCGGTTTCCTGCATGACTAAATAAGCAAGACGATGAAATCCCATCACCTGGGCGCGCACCGACCCCTGAATACCGTTTCCGGCTTCTGTAAGCAACGCATGCTCGGAAGCAAATGACGATTGCTCCGGTACGAGCAGCAACATGGGCTTGCCTAGCGGCTGCTCGCGTAGCATAGATGTCATTTCATGACGGATTAGCGTGCTTTTACCACTGCCTGAGCGGCCAATCAACAAACGGACCGACATGATGCGGCCTCCTCTCCAACGAACAACATTCTATTTAACAGTATAGCACACGAGGCAAGGGAGAAAAGAACGTACGTTTGCCATTTTGCAGCAATATATCCTTCCTCAAAAAACAAACAGTCCCGCAGGTTGGCTTGATGCATGCCTTCTCTACAGGACTGATGTATACATTAAACGAGCCTATTTTACTTATTTAGCCATCTTTAGCTATCCCAAAGACGATTCACTGTGTTTCCACACCTACAGCTGTTTTTGGCTGCGCACCTCAAAGATCGCGAATTTCAAATAATGGCCTTCCTCCACGCCCAAAATTTGCGGATGATCCTTGCCGGCTGCTCTCCAGTCCACCAGACGGAGGATTTTTCCTGCATCAGCCGCCGCTTCCTTAATCGTGTCCAGAAACAGTTCGGGACGCATATGGTACGAACAGCTCGCTGTCACCAGATAGCCCCCCTCATTAACGAGCTTCATCCCGTGCAGGTTGATATCTTTATATCCCCGCGTAGCTCCTTTGACCGCACTTTTCGTTTTGGCAAAGGCTGGCGGATCAAGAATAACCACGTCAAACGTACGTCCGCCACCAGCTGTTAGCGGCTTGGACGTATCCCCCTTGCCCCCGGCTCTGGCTGCTCGTTCCTCTACACCTTTGACCTGATTGCGCAAATATTGAAAAGCATCATCGACGACAAACTCGACGCGTTCCTCGAAGCCGTTCAGCTTGACATTATCCCTGGCGCTTTCAATCGCATGCTCGGAAATATCAAGACAAGTTACTTTTTTGGCCCCGTATTTACATGCATGAAGTGTAAAGCTTCCGGTATGTGAAAAGCACTCCAGTACGGTTGCGCCATCCCAAAACGGGAATTCAACAACCTTGCCGCTTTTATTTACAGGCTTCATAACCGTGGTGCCAGAGCCGCCTTGTTCTGCAACTTCCTGCATTGTAATTCCGCTGCGCGCACCCCAGCCTGTCATCAACGGTGCAATCGCCGCACGATTCTCACGCTGGTCGAAGAAATAACCTGTCTTCTGGCCCTCCACAATATCGACCTTGATTTGCAAGCCATTTTCCGTTACCACGACATGGCGCGGGCAATCACCGTACAAAGGCCCCTTCGTCTGTTCCAGTCCTTCCAACTCGCGGACGGATACATCACTGCGTTCATATATACCGACAGGTCCCATCACTTCAACGAGCGCGTCCCTGATTTCTTCCCTGCGCCGATCCATGCCCAGCGTTAACAGCTGCACGACCAATACATCACCAAAACGGTCTACAATCAGTCCAGGCAAAAAATCAGCCTCGCCGTACACTAGCCGATACGCATCTCCTCCGGTCACAAAACGTTCACGGTGTTCCAGACAATTGCGGAAGCGTTCAACAAAGAAGCTTTTGTCCATGGCTTCCAGCGGCTCGTACGATAGCACACGCACCGTAATTTGTGAAGCCGGATTATAGTAGCCTGTCGCCAAATATCGACCCTGATGGTTAACAATGCTGACCAGCTCGCCCGCCACCGGATCGCCCTCGACCTTGGCTATTTCATTTTTAAACACCCAAGGGTGTGCGTGCTCCAGCCTTTTTTTTCGGCCTCGTTCTAATATTACTGAAGGCAAAACCCTCACTCCTATTCTTGGATTACTCAAAGTCCTTATAAGCGTGGTGTTCGATGGGGTGCGGCTCCGCGATTCATTTGATCTTACGATCGCTGTTGCACGGGGATTCTTGGGATTTTATAAATGTTTTTAATGGTAAGAATCCCCCTGCAAAGGCGAACGCTACCGCTTCTCCAGATTCAAATGAACCGCTCCGCTACTACCCGCCCTTATATCAACGTCACGCTTTTAAAGCTTGTGAAGATACTACAAAATTATCGTTCCGTAAAAAACAACTCGGCCATGCTTGTCATGGCTGTCCTCGACAGATCATAGGCTGTTACATAACTGGTTTAGCGTTACTGTAAAAGAAGCGACATGCTTCAGTTAGCGTCAAAAGTAATTCATGAAAATATCCTGATTTCAAGGCATTGTAATAGCGATCGAAAGATCAAAATTAGCCATATGTTGCCTAAGTCACCAACATTAAATTACCTTAGAAGAGAGGTTCATGCCCGTGTTTATACACGTTATTTTGCCGCTGTGCGGTGGGCTGCTTATTTTTTTGGGCGGAATGAAGCTGATGGAAGCTGCTCTCCGCCATTTGGCTGGCCCCTTCCTTACTCGCTGGCTGAACCGGGCCACCGTCTCCCCTTGGCGGGGCTTGCTGTTCAGCTCATGCATTACCGCCCTGCTGCAAAGCAGCACCGCCGTAACGGTGCTGACCATCGGGCTGGTCAATGCTGAGCTTTTATCCTACGGCCGTACGCTCGGCATCATCCTCGGCACCAATATCGGCACCTGCCTGGTCACCGAACTGATGGGGCTGCAGCTGGGCAAAGTGGCTGTGCCGCTGCTATGTGGCTCACTGCTATGCTGGAGCACCGCCGTCCTGTGGGGAGAAGCTGTCCCCGGCCGCCAGTATGTATCTGCCGGAGCTCCCCACGGCTCCAATGGACTCAGCCGCCCGCAGACTGTACAATTTATCAGCCTTGCCTTTGCCGGATTTTCGCTGATTCTGATCGGCATCCGTGTAATGCAAGCAGTCGGCCCATGGATTGAGCAGGCCGGACTATTCCGCTGGTTTCTGGATCACGCTGCGGCCAACATGTGGTGGGCCTTCGCCGCCGGAGCCTGCCTGACTGCACTGGTCCACAGCAGCGCAGCCGTTATCGGCATGGCGATCAGCCTTGCGGCCGCAGGTGCCTTGCCGGTCGATGTTGGGATCGCCATTGTCATCGGCTCCAATGTAGGCACATGCGTGACTGCTTTGATCGCCGCTGTAGGCGGCAGCACGTCCGGCAAATTTGTGGCCTGGTCCCATGTGCTGCTGAATGTAGGCGGAGCCTTGCTTTTTATGCCGTTGATCCCCGGGCTGGAAATGGCTGCCGCCTGGATATCCGCCGAGCCCGGAGCCAAGGTCGCCCATGCCCAAACCCTGTTCAACGTGATCAGCTCTCTGATCGCCTTGCCCGCTTGCTATTTACCTGTATGGACTCGCTTAGAGCAACGCATGTCTCACCCTAGAATTAAACGTTAAGTCCCAGCATAGACAGCGCCTTGCTCAGAATGACATCATTATTATCATATCCACCTTGGCGCTGGAGACGCCATGCTTCCTCAGGCGTATGCCACGCGACACCTTTTATTTCTTCGATCTGCGCCTGTAAATCTCCATCCAGTGCCTCTACGAGATAATAATGAACTTCCTTGTCCACTTCCCCATATTCAGCGTGCTGGTACGTATAAGCAATCATATCCACATGCTGAATAATTCGCCCGTTTAGCCCTGTTTCCTCGCGGATTTCACGTAAAGCCGTTTGTTCGATCGTTTCTCCCGGCTCCATTTTGCCTTTAGCCAGGGATACCTTGCCATATCGGTCGGTAATCAGCTGGATTTCAAGCTGCTCCCCCTGTTTGCGAAACACCACACCGCCTGCTGAAATTTCCTTTTTTGCTGCCATCCTGTAATCTCCTTTCCTTGCGCAACAAGGATTCCGTCCTCTCTGTAAGGAAAGGCGAAATCCTTGTTGACCATCGCTATTGCCTGTTCAGGCTTTTTACACTCTTAAAGAGCTGTTTGCAGTCCATTCTCCAGTACGCGAACCAATTGACCTTCACTTTCATTAATGCCCGCCTTCGTCAGCTTCACTTGGCACACCTTGCCGACCAGATCTTCAGTACCTTCAAATACCAGTTGAATGTAATTGTCACTATAACCATAGAGTATGCCACTACCTTCGGTCCCTTTCGGCGCAACTTCCGGAATGACCTCCAGCACCTGACCTACAAACTTCTCAGCATACGCCAGCTGCATTTGCTCTGACAGTTCAATCAGCTCATGCACACGTGCATTTTTCACGTCCTCGTCGACCTGATCCTCCATACGTGCCGCAGGCGTTCCAGTGCGCTTGGAATACGGGAATACGTGCATTTCTGAGAAATTGATTTTTTTCATCAGCTCATAGCCGTTGCGGAACATTTCGTCCGTTTCCCCGGGGAATCCGACAATCACATCTGTTGTAATCGCCACATCCGGCATTGCTTTTCGAATCATAAACATCTTGTTATAAAATTCTTCTGTCGTGTACTTGCGGCGCATCCGTTTCAGCACGGTGTCGTCTCCTGCCTGAAGCGGTATGTGAAAATGACGAACCAGCTTGTTGGAGCGTTTCAGCACATCAAGCATTTTTTCATCGATCTGGCTGGCTTCAATCGAGCTGATACGAATGCGTTCCAGCCCTTCCACCTTCTCCAAATCCCACAACAGATCGGACAGGTCATAATTTTCCATATCGTCACCATAGCCGCCAGTATGAATACCTGTGAGTACAATTTCCTTATAGCCCGCATGCACCAACTGACGCGCCTGTGCGATAATGCTCGCGGCATCACGGCTACGGGATAGACCGCGCGACCACGGGATGATGCAGAAGGTACAGAAGTTATTGCAGCCATCCTGAATTTTCAAAAACGCACGGGTATGGTGAGCAAAATCAGGCACATCCATTTCCTCAAACACACGAGTCTTCATAATATTACGCACGGCATTCACCGGTTGACGTGACTCTTGAATCTCCTTCACAAACGGAATAATCTTGTCCCGATCCTGTGTACCAATTACGAGATCGACACCGGGAATATCCATAATTTCAGCAGGAGAAGTTTGAGCATAGCAGCCCGTTACTGCCACAATAGCATCTGGATTTCGGCGAATCGCGCGACGAATAATCTGACGGCTCTTTTTATCACCAGTATTCGTAACCGTACATGTATTAATCAAATAAACATCAGCAGTCTGCTCATCAAAATCCACCTGCTCATAGCCTTCTTTTTTGAATAGCTGCCAGATTGCTTCCGTATCATAAAAGTTTACTTTACAGCCCAAGGTGTAAAATGCCACTGATGGCATATTAAATCCCTCCCATTTCTCCTGTCTCATATAAAATGCACGCCAATGCAGCCATACCTGCGGTCTCTGCACGCAAAATACGTCTTCCCAGCCCTGTAGACTGAGCCCCGGCCTGCTCGGCCTCCAGGCTTTCCGCTTCAGTGAAGCCGCCTTCCGGGCCCACCACCAGCAGAACACGCGGCTTATCTGCCGACGCCCATGGTCCTGCCAAAGGCTGGATCACATCCCGTAGCTGCCGCCCCTGCTCTTTTTCATAACAATAGCATATCAAATCATACCCCGCAAAAGAAGCCAGCAGCTCTTTCCACGTCATGGGTGCGCTAATTTCGGGAATCCGATTACGATGGCTTTGCTCAGCCGCTTCCTTCACAATCTTGCGCCAGCGCTCCAATCGCTTGCCTTCTTTTTTGGCATCATACTGCACGACTGTACGCTCGGACAAAAACGGTATAAAGCCCGCTGCTCCGATTTCTGTACATTTTTGCATCACCGTCTCCATCTTGTCTCCTTTAGGAAGACTTTGGGCTATGGTGACCTGCACATGCGGTTCAGAGGTCATCTCCAGCAGCTCGACGATCGTCGCCGTAACATGATCCTGCTCAATCGTATCCAGCGCAGCTAGCGCTTCTCTGGATACCCCGTCACTGACTATAATTTTGTCACCGCTGCGGCCGCGCATGACTTTAGCGATATGCCGCGCATCCTCGCCCGCAACAATCACGTGATCTTCCAGAAATTGCTCTGCCGGAATAAAATAACGCTGCATTGTCTCTCACACCTATTCTAAAAATAACTAAACACCATCATATCATCTTTTGCGCCTGTATGACCAGCCTGTTCCCTTTTCCATTGACTTAATATTTATCTGTTCTCGCAAAAAAGGAGCCCTTAGGCTCCAAATAATCCGGTGATGTAAAAAGAGAACTGCAAAAACTGTATATATATCACTTGGGCCAGCGTGTAAAGAGGTTCAATCGTTACAGCCCGCACCTGCGGAATGACCAGTATAAGCAGAAAAATAAAGATGGACCACTGTTCAAACTGCTGAAGCTTGCGGCGCACAGGAGTTGGAGCCACATCCTCCACAATCCGGTACCCATCCAGCGGAGGCAGTGGGATCAAGTTGAAGATAAACAAAAACAGATTCAAATTGATCAGTGCATTGATAAACAGATAAATCGCCTGAGCTACCCGCTGGTTCTCCATGCCCGGCAGCACTTGAAAATGAAGCAGCATGGCATAGATCAATGTAGTGACAAATGCAAGCAGCAGGTTACTCAGCGGACCAGCAGCTGAAACAATAATGCCCATGAGGCGCGGACGGTTGAAATTGTCACGGTTAACCGGAACAGGCTTGGCCCAGCCAAAGCCCCCGATCAGCAGCAACAGCGTACCCAGCAAATCAATATGCACAGCTGGATTTAAAGTCACGCGCCCAAGCAGCTTGGCTGTGGGATCACCAAATTTATTGGCATAATACGCATGTGCAAACTCATGCACCGTAAAGGATATAATCACAGCCAGTAAATAAAATGGAAGAACATTTAAATTTACGCGAAAAATACTTTGTAAAAAATCCATACTTACCTCTTTCTCGCCACAAACGCCAGCCAATCTTCATCGCGGCGTATTTCGGCAATTTCAAAGCCAGCTGCCTTTAACGCAGTTTCGACAACCTCTTCTTTGTTCTTCCAAATCCCTGAAGCAATATAAGTACCGCCTGGCTCCAGAGCCTTATAGACATCATCAATGAACAGCAAAATAATCTCGGCTAAAATATTGGCAACCACCAGCTTAACCGGCAGCTGAATACCCAGCGTTGGATCGCTTGCATTGAGCACGGACAGCAAATCGCTCTCCTTAATAGTAATGCGCTCTTCCAGTCCATTCAGACGCGTATTTTCTCGCGCGCTTGATACCGCTACCGGGTCCAAGTCCAGGGCAAGCACATGCTTCGCCCCCAGTTTTACAGCCCCAATGGCCAAAATACCGGAGCCAGTACCGACATCAATGACTTCCTCTCCACCCTTAATCACAGATTCCAGTGTTCTCAGGCAAAGTGATGTCGTAGGATGCGTCCCAGTGCCAAAGGCCATACCAGGGTCCAGCTCAATGATTTTTTCATCCTCACTTGCAGGCTCATAGTCCTCCCAAGTCGGTTTGATCGTTAAACGATCCGATACACGTAAAGGCTTGAAATATTGCTTCCAGGCATTTGCCCAGTCATCCTCATTGACCGTTTTCAGCTCATACTTTACCTCACCAGGGTCAATATCGAAGGTTCTTAATTGTTCAACACGCGGCTCAATTTGTGAACGTATGCTGTCCATGTCCACTTCTTCGGCAAAATAGCCCTTGATGATCGCTTGTCCTTCAGGAATGTCGTTCAGAGGGCGATCATACCACTGCCCGTAAGACGTATCCCGCGGTTTGTTGAGCGAACCGGATTCTTCAATGGAAACCCCTCCCGCACCTGCTTCGTGCAGAAAATTCGAAATCATTTCGACGGCTTCTTCACTTGTATGTATTGTTATTTCATTCCACAGCATGGTTTTCATTTCCTCCTCATTTCACGTGCATACATTACATTGTACTATATACATGCATAGGAGTTCAAAAAAGCTAGAATCAACGGTGTTCAAAATGTTTTTGTAGTACTGGCGGGTGAAAAAAGAGAAAAACACAAATAAGACGGGCTATCCCACAATCGACCTATTGATGGAGATAACCCGCCCTTTTAAATTCTACTCGCTGTCGTTTATGATACGCTCCTGACGACGATCAGCTGCTTCGCTCCGCCGAATCGCTTCCAAATCCTGAGCATCTGCCTGCTCTGCCGAGAACTCAACATCCTCGTTTTTGGCAGATTGCGCACGCTTGATTTTCTCCGTTTTGGTCAGCACTTTATCGTATCGTTTGTTTGTTGGCATCTGTCACAGCTCCTTCCAAACTTCTCACAGCATTCCACCCGCTTGCTCCACAATGGACATCGCCTGATGATGAATGGACTCATCAACCACAGCAGTCAACAAAATATCGTGGCCAGTCGGTCCACCCTGTCCCCCATCGCTCATGCCGCTGGCGGATGGATCAGCCGCAGCCAGTATCGCTGGAGTTGCATCTGTAAAATCCACTCCCTGCGTTAGTGAAGACAAGCTGCTAATTTGTCCTGAAAATACAGGTAATCCAGCGTTGCCAGTGGACTGTCGCGGATATCGGCTAAATCGGTCTATCGACACATCCGCTACCCGAAGAGCTTCCAGTTTTCTAGCGGCTCCCTGTGCTTCCTCAGGACTTTTAAAATACGCCAAAATATTTTTTTCACCCATCCCCAAAAACTCCCTGTGTGAGATTGAGCGCAACTTTTGTTCAAGAACTATACAGTTGCGCTTTGCTATATCCTGCTCATTGGCACGAATTTATATTCTCCACAGAGACGGAACGGACAGTACCGAATTTAGTAGGCGGAATGCTGGGATTATAGTTTGTAAAGATTATGACTTTTCCGGATGCAGGACAGCGGCGGGCATCTCTCCTGCCTTGGCTACCCCCGTCTCCCAAGCAGCGCGAATGACAGCTTCCCGAACCTTTTGCACCACCTTTGGATTAAACACATTAGGTATGATATAAGTTTCACTTAGCTCTTCGGGACTGATCGCATCCGCAATGGCAAGCCCGGCAGCCAGTTTCATTTCTTCATTAATCGTCGTGGCATGGCAGTCCAGTGCACCCCGGAAAATTCCCGGGAAGCACAGCACATTATTAATCTGATTTGGAAAATCGGAGCGGCCTGTGGCCAATACACGTACGTGCGGCGCTGCTAAAGCCGGGTCAATCTCGGGCTTAGGATTCGCCATGGCAAAAACGATAGGATCAGCGGCCATGCTCTGAATATCCTCCACAGTCAATAAATCCGGGCCTGACACACCGATGAAAACATCAGCTCCCACAATCACCTCGGATAAACTACCACTCAGATTTTGGGGATTGGTCATATTGGCATACTCTGTCCAATGCGGGTTGCTGTATTCCACTCCACGATGAATGGCTCCTTGTCGATCAACGCCAATCAGATTGCGCACACCTGCCTTGAGCAGCATACGAGAGCAAGCCATACCAGCCGCACCGATACCTGCAAATACAACTTTGACATCCTCCATTTTCTTGCCGCATACCTTCAGTGCATTGACCAGGCCAGCTAATACGACGACTGCCGTACCGTGCTGATCATCATGAAATACCGGAATGTCCAGTTCCTCTTTCAATCGTCTCTCGATCTCAAAACAGCGTGGTGAAGAGATATCCTCCAGATTAATGCCTCCAAAAGCAGGAGAAATCATTTTGACGATTTGAATAATTTCATCAGGGTCCTTCGTATTGAGACAGATTGGAAAAGCATCGACGCCTGCAAACTGTTTAAACAGCACCGCCTTACCCTCCATCACAGGCATCGCGGCCTCCGGGCCGATATCTCCTAATCCAAGCACCGCTGTTCCGTCCGAGACGACGGCTACTGTATTTTTTTTGATTGTGAGCTGGTACGCTTTGGCCGGGTCGTTCGCAATTTCCATGCAAATTTCCGCCACACCCGGCGTGTAAACTTTAGATAACCCTTCCATCGACTCGATCGGCTTTTTCGGTAAGGTCTCCATTTTGCCACCTGCGTGTAATTCTCTGATTTCATCCAATAAACTACTCATATTTCTCTCCATCCTTTCAGGTCTGTATTTTTAAGCTATGATTTCTATGCTTAGAGATAAAACTCGTTAGCTCCATAATTTGAGTAACAAAGTTGCTAAAATGACCGTGGCTGCCCCGCCGATACGAGTTGCAATTTGTGCGAAAGGCATCAGTTCCATCCGATTCGATGCAGACAAGATGGCCACATCCCCCGTACCTCCCAATCCGCCACGACAACTGGTCACGATTGCAGCTTCTACCGGGTACATGTTAATCCATTTTCCGGTAAAATACCCAGTAACAATCAGTGCAACCACGACAGATGCACAGGTAATGGCATAAGGAATCGTCAAAATCCCAACCACACTATCCAGAGGCACATATAAAATCCCCAGACCTACCATCAATGGCCACGTCAGGCTTGCCGTAATGAATTTGTACAGATGAAAAGCTCCTGTTTCCAGCTGATTCGGCATGACTTGAACACATTTGATGATCGCCGCTGCCAAAATCATCAGAATCGGGCCTGGAATATGAAGATACGGCTCCAGCAGCTTGCCTACGATAAAGAAGGTACAGGCTAATAGCAATCCACCACCCATCAGTGGAAAAGAAATAGGTTGCTCCAAACTTGCAGGAGATAACTTCTTCTCTTCATCGAGTTTCAACAACTTCCCGTTACCAGAAGTACTCGGTTTCTTCTCTGCTAATCTCTTAAGAACACCCGCCCCTATAATTGCAACGATGTTCCCGATGATGGCAGCAGGGATAAACTGGGATACGAATATCGCCGAATCTTTGCCCAGGACCAATCCATACGAAATGGACAAAGGCAAAATTCCTTCCCCAATCCCACCGGAGATAATCGGAATAATGATATAAAAGAACGTATGGTAGGCACTGTAGCCAAAAGCCATTCCTACGACCATGCCAACCGCAACGGCTGCAATAGAACCAATGATGATAGGGGCAAAAATTTTCACGATCCCGTTAATCAACATTTTGCGATCCATACCAAGAATACTGCCGGTTACCAGGCAAGCGATATAGAAATAAAGGAAATTCGAAGTCTTCATAAGCGTGTGTACAGCATCCATCGCGGACGGACTGAACATATTCCAGAATACCATCAACGATGGAACCATGAGTGACAAAATGGCCGGACCGCCAATATGCTTGAGCAACGGAAGTTTGAACCCCAGTTCACTGAACAGTATGCCTAAAATCATGATGACGGCGAATCCGCCCAACATATCGTTCGGAAGTTTTTGTGTAACCGCAGCCAAGTATATAACCAGCGCGATCACGAGGTAAAGCGGGAGTGGAATCACCCCGAGTTTTATCTTGCCTAGCATCTTGATTGCTTCTACAGGATTTTTATGCCATTTTTGTTCCTTTTGAATGACACCCTGGTTTGTTGCATTTTCCATAAAGCTCCCTCCTTGTGTTAAGAACCATGATCAGGTCTCGTAGTAACGAACGATGATCATGATTTCATTGTACACCTTGGAAAACGCTTTATTTGGTTTTAAAACTAATAATGCACTTTTGTAATTAAAGTAATCAAAGGGAGCCTAAATCATAACCGGCCATGATTTCTTCTGCCTGTGGCAAAATACGATATTGGTACACAGGTCGTCCGATCGTACCATAAATCGTTTCCATGGCAAGCACCTCAATCTCCGTCAAAAAAGTCAGGTATTTGCGCATAGACACTCTGGATATCCCTGCACTTTCTGCAATGTCCTCGGTTGAAAATAGCGTCGCTTCATGCTGCCTGATACAATTCCATATCATGGCCAGCGTTGACTTGGTTACCCCTTTGGGCAATCGGGCCAAGTCCTTAGTAGAGCTTTTATGATATAAAAGACGGTCCAGTTCCTCCTGTGAAAGCAAACTGCTTTCACGCACGATGCTGATATGCTCCCGATAACCCGTAAGTGCCTCCAGAAAGCGATTAAAGTGGAACGGCTTAATCAAATAATCCACCGCGCCGAAATTCATCGCTTTCTTGACACTGTTCATGTCACTTGCAGCCGAGATCACAATGACATCCACATTCACTCCTGCCTCCCGTATGAATGACAGCAAATCCAGGCCGTTGCTTTCCTGCATATACACATCTAGTAAAACCAGATCAACGGCCTGCTCAGCCAAAAATTTCTTGGCCTCTTCTACAGAAGAAGCCCAGCCTTTACATTGAAAACCCTCTACCTGCTCCATATATTTGCGGTTAAATTCGGCAACCATCGGATCATCTTCTACAATCAGGACATTAATCATGTTCATCATTCCTCGTCATATATGGGATCGTAATCTCAAAACAGCACCCTTGCTCGGCTGGAATCAGCTCTACACTACCCTGTAATCTTTTCACGCTTTGCGCCACCAGATAAAGCCCCATTCCCCGCGACTCTCCCTTGGTCGAAAAGCCTTTTTCAAATACCGTCTTTACGAGCTCTTCCGGTATACCTGGACCATTGTCACTCATGATACAGGTCAGACATCCGTTCTTCTGATGTTTATCATAATAAAGCGAAAGGGTAATCCGCTTATACTGGAGAGATTCCATCGCCTCCACTGCATTATCAAACAAATTACCAAGAATCGTAATCAACTCATGAATCGTTTGGGTTTGACCCGATTCGGGCAAATAGCTCCCCGGAGTCAGTTCAAAACTCACCCCGACCTCTCTGGCCCGGCTTAATTTCCCCAGCACAAAACCCGCCATAACAGGGTCCTTAATCTGCCGGGTAATGGAGCCAATCTCCACCTGATGATGCTCAACGGCATCCATAATGTAATGCTCCAATTTATCGTACATTCGCAGATGTACCATCCCCATAATAACATGCAGCTTGTTCATAAATTCGTGGGCTTGTGCACGCAGTGCCTCCGTATACAGAGACACCCCTGTCAAACGCTCGGCCAGCTGCTTCATCTCCGTTTTATCCCGAAAGGTTACAATCGCTCCCACGATTTCCCCTTTTACGCGTATCGGAACACTGGTAGTAAGAAAAGTGATTCCCCCCAGCTCTATTTCCTCATCCATCTGCAGAGTGCTTGCCTCCAAGACCTCTTGCAATCGGAAAGCGGATAAATAAGCGGTAATTTCCTGTCCAGTGGATGAAAAATCTTCAATTCCCGCTTGCCTTAGCAAACGAATCGCTTCTGCATTCATTAACATGACACGTCCGGATTCATCCACCGCAATGACACCTTCCTTAATGGACTGCAGCATAGCACTGCGCTCCTCCAGCAAGCGTGCGATTTCCGGCGGTTCCAGACCGACCAGCATATTTTTGATTTTACGGGCCAGCACAACAGCCCCTCCGGTGCCGATTAACATTCCGACACCAATGGCGATAGCAATAAGGCGGTAGTTGCCTTCCTTGGCTCTCAGTACATCTTGCATGGATATACCGACGGCAATCGCTCCCAGTCGCTTCCCTGTCGAGCTGAACACGGGAGAAAAGGCGCGCATGGACAGGCCCAATGTTCCCTTCGCAACAGATACACTCTCATGACCATGAAGTGCAGTATATTCGTCTCCTCCAACAAAGGCTTTGCCGATCATCCTGGCATCCGGGTGCGTTTTACGAATGCCCTTCATGTCCATAACGACGATAAACTGAACATGATTAGCAGATGAAACCTTCCGCACATACTCCTGCAAGGAGGAAGACGAACCGGGTTGTTGCAATTGTTCAACAATAATAGGTGTGTGAGCGAGTGTACGTGCGATGGACATGGCCTTTTCCTCCAGCCCCATTTCGGTTTCATGCTCAACTCTGTCCGCAAACAAGAGTGTTACTGGTAAAAGTACAAGTGCCATAACGAGACAAACCAGCAGTGTAATCAACCTTCTGAGTTTTATTTGCGGTTTCCCCCGACGCAGCTTTAGCTGTGAAATTGCGATGAGACTCACCCCTTTCTACTTAAGATTAAGCGCCAATAGCTCAGTACGCTTATACAAAAATGGTTATGTATGTGTTTACGTAAATCCAGAATAAAAAATGGAACTACCCCGCAATTGCGGAATAGTCCCCTCTGATTCATGGTTGAAGCTCCGCGATTCTTTCCTTGGATTAGTCGCCTCGGAAGGCACGCTTCACACGGTCAAAAAAGGATTGCTCATTTTCGTGTGTCTGCTCTCCGCTAAGCGCAGAGAATTGACGCAGGAGGTCCTTTTGCTCCTCACTCAGCTTGCTAGGTGTTACTACAACCACCTTAATATGCTGGTCACCCTGACCTACACCACGCAGCTTCGGCACACCTTTGCCTTTAAGACGGAAATAGGTGCCCGTTTGCGTACCCGCTGGAACTTTCAGCTTCACTTTCTCGGTCAGCGTCGGAATTTCAATTTCATCTCCCAGTGCCGCCTGCGAGAACGTCAGCGGAATTTCACAGTAGATGTCGTCTCCCTCGCGCTCGAAGAAGTCATGCGACTTCACACGGAACACGACGTACAGGTCACCTGCCGGTCCTCCGTTGATACCGCCTTCGCCCTCACCGTTGATACGCATTTGCGAGCCATCATCCACCCCCGCTGGAATACGGATATGAATTTTACGCTGCTTGCGCACACGGCCAGAACCGCTACAAGTTGTACATTTTTCCTTAATGATCTTTCCTGCACCGCCGCAATTGGAGCAAGCCCGACGATTAACCATACGACCAAATGGTGTATTCTGCACCACTTCTTCCTGTCCGCTACCGTGGCAGACGGAGCAGGTTTGTGGCTTGGTGCCCGCTTTGGCTCCCGTACCGTGACACGTATCACATGTTTCCGTACGTCCAATATGAATGTCGGTTTCCTTACCGAACACCGCTTCCTTGAATTCGATCGTCATCGTATATTGGAGATCATTCCCACGTTGTGGTGCATTCGGGTCACGCCGACCGTTGCCGCCACCACCAAAAAACATATCAAAAATATCGCCAAACCCGCCACCGAAGTCGGCTCCACCGAAGCCGCCTCCCATGCCCTGGTTCGGGTCTACATGACCGTATTGGTCATATCTTGCCCGCTTCTGACCATCGCTGAGAACGTCATAGGCCTCTTTCACTTCTTTAAATTTGCTTTCCGCGTCCGCAGCCTTGTTCACGTCCGGATGATACTGACGCGCAAGCTTACGGTAAGCCTTTTTGACTTCTTCATCCGAAGCGCCCTTCGCGACGCCCAGCACCTCATAATAATCACGCTTATCAGCCAATGTTCCACCCCCATGCCTACAACGCGTCTGCACTACATATAAAAGGAAAGCCAAAGGCACGGGATGACCCGGCTTTGACCTTCCCATCATTTCAAGGCAGTACAACCCGTAATATGCTTATTTATCCTGAAAATAACGGTTACTCTACAGTCTTATCGTTATTTATCAAGGCAGCTACGCTGCTAGATACTATTCAGTGTATTATAACGCACCGGTGTACTGTAATGCCACTCCCGATCCGTAGCTTAGTTTTTCTTCTCGTCTTCATTAACGATTTCATAATCTGCGTCAACGACATTGTCGCGGCCTTTGCTGTCTGCTGCGCCATTTTGGGCTTCTTCAGCCTGTGCCGCTTGAGCAGCTTGCTCGTACAGTTTTACAGACAATTGCTGAACAATTTCAGTCAGCTCTTCAGTAGCCTTTTTGATGTCTTCCAGGTTGTCGGTTTCCAGCGTTTTTTGCAGATTTTCTTTAGCTGCATTTGCCTTTTCGACTTCAGCTGCATCTGCTTTTTCGCCCAGATCTTTAATCGTTTTGTCTACGGAGTAGATCAGTTGGTCCGCAGCGTTTTTCGCTTCTACCAAATCCTTGCGTTTTTTATCTTCTTCCGCATGCAATTCGGCATCCTTCATCATACGTTCTACTTCCTCGTCGCTCAAGCCGCTGGAAGATGTGATCGTAATTTTTTGGCTCTTGCCAGTCCCTTTATCCGTAGCAGATACATTCACGATACCGTTCGCATCCAGATCAAAGGTAACTTCGATTTGCGGTACGCCACGTGGTGCTGGAGGAATATCTCCCAGTTGGAAGCGACCCAACGTTTTGTTGCCTGCTGCCATTTCACGTTCACCTTGCAGCACATGAATTTCTACGCTAGGCTGGTTGTCGGCATACGTCGAGAATACCTGCGATTTGCTTGTAGGAATCGTTGTGTTACGCTCGATCATTTTAGTGAATACACCACCTGCGGTTTCAATACCCAGGGACAGTGGGGTTACGTCGAGAAGAACGACGTCTTTCACATCACCTGTCAATACGCCCGCTTGAACTGCCGCACCCAAAGCTACTACTTCATCAGGGTTTACGCCTTTATGAGGCTCTTTGCCTGTCAGTTTCTTAATTGCTTCCTGTACAGCCGGAATCCGCGTGGAACCGCCAACCAGAACGATTTTGTCGATGTCGCTTGCACTCATGCCTGCATCTTTCATCGCTTGACGAGTAGGTCCCAAAGTACGTTCTACCAGACCTTCAGACAGCTCTTCAAATTTCGCGCGAGTCAGGTTCAACTCCAAATGCTGTGGAACGCCGTCAACGACTGTGATGAACGGCAGGGAAATCGTCGTAGTCAGTACTCCGGACAGCTCTTTTTTCGCTTTTTCCGCTGCGTCTTTCAGACGTTGTACAGCTGCTTTATCTTTACTCAAGTCGATACCTTGATCTTTTTTGAACTCATTTACGAGGTAATCAATGATCACTTGGTCAAAGTCATCGCCGCCCAGCTTGTTATCACCGCTTGTTGCTTTAACTTCGAAGAAACCATCGCCCAGCTCCAGAATGGATACGTCAAATGTACCGCCACCCAGGTCATATACGAGGATCGTTTGGTCTTCGGATTTTTCCATACCGTATGCCAAGGCAGCTGCTGTCGGCTCGTTGACGATCCGCAGAACTTCCAGACCCGCGATTTTACCTGCATCCTTGGTTGCTTGACGTTGGCTGTCATTGAAGTAAGCCGGAACCGTAATAACGGCTTGAGTTACTGTTTGGCCCAGATAAGCTTCAGCATCGGATTTCAGCTTTTGCAAAATCATAGCGGAGATTTCCTGTGGGGAGTACTCCTTGCCATCAATGCTTTCTTTATGGTTTGTACCCATATGGCGTTTGATTGAAATGATTGTACGATCCGGGTTCGTAATCGCTTGGCGTTTTGCCGTTTCCCCTACAGTACGTTCTCCATCTTTTTTGAAACCAACAACGGAAGGGGTTGTGCGCGCGCCTTCCGGATTTGGAATAACGACGGCTTCGCCGCCCTCCATAACAGCCACACAAGAGTTGGTTGTACCTAAGTCAATACCGATTACTTTACTCATCGGATAATTCCTCCTTCTGTATATACGAGGCCCGCAGGCCAGAATGGTTGAATTTCAATTCATGTGCTGCTAAATGTATATTGAAAAAGCTACATGCTTACTTTTACCATGGCTGGACGAAGTACCTTGTCCTTCAGCATGTATCCTTTTTGCACCTCTTCAACGACGATGCCTTCCTCATGCTCTTCGCTTTCCACCTGCATAATGGCCTGATGGAAATCAGGATTAAACGGTTGACCCACTGAATTCATGGCCGTCACTCCCTCAGCCTGAAGCACACCCTCAAACTGGCGGAAAATCATCTCTACACCCTTGGCGAACGACTCAGTCTCTGCTCCCTGCTGTGCTGTTGCCAGCGCACGCTCGAAGTTATCGAGAACAGGTACCAGCTCGGTGACCAGCTTCATAGACGCATACTTAGCGAGTTCTTCTTTCTCTTTTAACGTGCGGCGACGGAAATTGTCAAAATCCGCCTGTGCGCGCAAAAACCGCTGTTGATGCTCCTCAGCCTCTGCACGAAGCTTTGCCACCTCTGTGTCTTCTTCCTGGGCTTCCATTGCTGCCGCTTCATTCACCGGCTCTTCCTGCTCCTGGATCGTCTCGGTAGCTTCCTCTGTGCTTACATTTTGTTGTTTTTCTTCTTGGAACGCTTGTTCTTCCTTCAAAATGTTTCACCTCCTTCAAGTTGTAACTACCCTTACAAAAACACGCAGCAATACATCCGCGCAGGATACAAAACGTTTCCGAGCACGGAACATGTGGAACTATAAACTGCGCATTCTTGTTCTATTTAAACCGCTGCGTAAGCATTACGGTCAAATCCTTAGATAGAATATCCAGAATGTTAATCACTCTCGCATACTCCATCCGCGTCGGACCCAGTATACCTATGGTACCCAACGCTTCCCCATCTATCGCATACGTAGCGGTGATCAGACTGCAATTGGCAAACGCCTCATGATCATTTTCCGTACCGATGCGCACCTGCATTTCAGGCGCTCCGGGAACAGGTGTCATCAGTTTAAGCAGCGTTGGTGTTTCCTCCAGCAGATCAAGAATATGTTTAACCTTTTCTACATCTTTAAATTCAGGCTGATTGAGCATGTTCGTGGCACCACTCAAATACAGGCGCTGATCTGATTCATTATCCAGTGCTTTATCCAGTACCTTCATAGCGTCCTCAAAATGAGACACATGCTTCTCCATTTCCTGACCAAGCGCAGTGTAAAGACGTGATTTAAGCTGATAAATCGGCACACCGACCAGCTTGCTGTTCAGTAAATTCACAACTTTCTCCATCTCGGAAATCGAAATTCCCGGCGGAATATCCACCGTCTTATTCTCCACCTGACCGGTATTGGTCACAATAATCGCCACAGCCGTCGTTTCGTTGAGCGGCAATAGCTGAAAGTGACGCAATGAAGTATGAAAAACCTCCGGCCCAAGCAGGATGGAAGTATAATTGGTCATATGAGACAAAATGCCGGACGCATGCTGGATCACTTGCTCCATTACATTCAGCTTTTCGGCGTAAAAGGCTTTGAGTTCCCGCATTTCCACAGGCTTCAGTGTATTCAGTGGCACCAGATGGTCCACATAATAACGATAGCCTTTATGAGACGGGATGCGTCCCGCAGAAGTGTGGGGTTGCTCCAGATAGCCCTGTTCCTCCAAATCCGACATTTCGTTGCGGATCGTGGCGGGGCTGAATCCGACATCCTGCCTTTTGGATATGCTGCGGGAACCCACTGGCTCAGCCGAACGAATGTAGTCATCAATAATTGCATTCAAAATGAGTCTCTGACGTTCGGTTAACAAGTGAATCCCCCCTTATTGTTATCCATAATAGCCTGATTGTAAAATGGAATCATTAGCACTCGTTCGCGATGAGTGCTAACCATTAATACAAAAATACCAAACGGACCTGATCATTGTCAAGTCAGATCAGTATTTTCAATTATATAAGCCGAACTTTAAAGTTTCTTATTGTGCCACTACGCAGCCGGATGGTGCTTCCCATCGCCACCGCCCCCAGATTTCTTGAATAAAACCTTTGGTAAGGTAGAAATCCGGGGAAGTGATGCTTCCGAAGCGAGCTTTCCTACGGAAAGCTTTTAAAGCGACCGCTTCGCTTGTACAGCACCATTACGACCTAACGAAAAAAAGAACTAACCTCATTGCTTACAGGTTAGTTCAGTATTTTCAGCACTGCGATTTCATCGCAGTTATTTTGTTTGCTACAGTGAATGCAATCGGTCCATACCTTTTCAGGGAAAATCTCTTTGTTTACGACATCAAAACCGTTTTTTATAAAAAAGGAGACCTCATAGGTCAAAGCCATAATTTTAGGGATACGTTGTCGCCTTGCTTCTATTATAAGGCCCTCTACGAGCTTGGAGCCAATGCCCATTCCTTTATATCCCTCAGAGATGCCAAGGGAGCGAATCTCTACCAAATCAGCGCCCAGTTTGCATAAAGAACCACAACCCACGACTTCGCCGTCCACTTCTGCAACAATAAACAGCTCCAGTTGGCGCGTAAGTACTTCCCTTGAACGTGGCAGCATAATCCCTCGCTCCGCATAGCCGCTAATCATTTGATATAAAGGCTCCACATCTTCAGGAACCGCACTTCTGCACAATACATCTTTACACACTGAAGCCATCTTGCTCTCCCCCTGCCGCTTGCCGCATATAATGAATAAATATACAACATTACGCATAGAATCGCAATACTCCATTTACCCTGCTGTGACAGAATGATGTTATCAATAGATCGCTCCAGCTTGCGAAGTTGAAACGTGCTGTATTGAAGCTTATCCTTATGAATTTATGGACCTATGAATTTACCGTAATAGAACCGATGAACTCTGCAAATACATCATTTCCGAATAAAATACCGCGTTCGCTCAGACGGTAACCATCCTCGACTGCTTCGATCAACCCCGCATTCAGCATTTTCCCGAGAGGGACTGTGAACGTATCTTCCAGCGCCTGATCAAATTGAGCTTCAAAGCGGGACTTGGATACGCCCTCCAACATTCTCAGGCCAACCATAAGAAAGTCCTCCATCGCCTCTGCTGCTGGCACCTCAAAGCTGTCCAGACGGGGCAGACCGTTACGGGTAGCCTCTACATATGGAGTAATGCCTTTAATGTTCATATGACGTTCTCTGCCAACATATCCATGCGCGCCGGCGCCGAGACCGTAATAGTCCTCATTACGCCAATAGGTCATATTGTGCTTACTGCCCAAACCAGGTTTCGCAAAATTGCTAATCTCGTACTGCTCATAACCCGCTTCTTTCATACGGCGCATGAGAAGCAAGTACATTTCCAATTCATCATCCTCATGTGGAAGTGGAAGCTGATTTTTCTGGTATAGCGTGTGGAAGAGCGTATTTTCTTCAACCTTTAAGCTATAGATAGAGTAATGAGGGAGCTCCAGCTCCAGCGCTCTACTGACGCTCTCATTCAGCATGTCCACGGTTTGGTTCGGCAAGCCGAACATCAGGTCAATCGACAGATTGTCCAATCCGACCTTACGTGCATTTTCCAGACTACGATATACATCATCTGTATTATGAATGCGACCAATACCTGTAAGCAGCTCATTCTGAAAAGCCTGCACTCCGAAGCTGAGTCGGTTGACACCGCCCTCTTTCATCACGGAGAGTTTTTCATAATCGGTTGTACCCGGATTGGCTTCCATGGAAAATTCGATATCCTCCGACCAGTTCGGGAAGTAGGTTCGAACACTTTTCAGGAAATATTCCATTTCCTTCGGATTGAGCGTGGTTGGCGTTCCGCCCCCGACAAAAATCGTTTTGATTTCTCCTGGGGGGTGAAGCTTAACCGTATTTTCCATCTCCCGTTCCAGTGCATACAGGTATTCCATAACCGGCTGGTCCTTAAGCACATAAGAGTTAAAATCACAGTAAAAGCATTTATTCGTGCAAAAGGGTATATGCAGATAAACCGCTTGAGGCGCGGATGAATGTTCATGTTTTGGTATGGATGCGGTCATTCCGATCCTCCTTGTTAATTCAGAATATGGTGGTTGGAAAAAATGGCGAATGAGGAGGGAGGTCGCTTCGTCGATGGATCATTCTTCCGATCGCTGCCGCTTCTTCAGAACGATTCCATCCACTTCGCTGCTGCCCGCCGTCAATCGGCCATTTTTTATGGTGTAGGTGTTGCAGTAAAAGAAAAACAACTTGAACGAGCTCTCTATCCTGAATAGCTTGCTCAAATAAAGAAAGCCCATTCTCCATGCATGGCTAATGCCCCATGAAAGAATGGACGAATACTTCAAGCAGCTTTACTCATCTATTTTTAGTACCGCCATAAATGCTTCCTGAGGTACTTCTACGTTACCCACCTGCTTCATGCGCTTCTTGCCCTCTTTTTGCTTCTCAAGCAGCTTCCGTTTACGGGAAATATCGCCGCCATAGCATTTGGCCAAGACGTTTTTACGCATAGCCTTTACGGTTTCACGCGCAACAACCTTTGTTCCGACAGATGCCTGAATCGGCACCTCGAACATTTGACGCGGAATGAGCTCGCGCAGCTTCTCACAAATGATACGTCCGCGATGGTAAGCCCGCTCTTTATGCACGATGAACGACAGTGCATCGACCTGCTCGCCATTCAACAGAATATCCATTTTCACCAGATTGGACTGGCGATAGCCTGAAATCTCATAATCAAAGGAAGCATAACCTTTAGTACTGGATTTAAGCTGATCGAAGAAATCATACACGATTTCAGACAGCGGAATCTGATACGTAATGGTTACCCGTGTCGTATCCAGATACTCCATATTCACGTACTCGCCGCGCTTGCTCTGGCAAAGTTCCATGACTGTACCTACGTAATCGTTAGGCACAATAATGCCTGCCTTTACATACGGTTCTTCCACATGCTCGATCCGTCCTACTTCCGGGTAATTGGACGGGTTATCAATTTCAATGGTTTCCCCATTGGTCAATTGCACACGGTAAATAACGCTTGGTGCCGTTGTAATCAGCGGAATATTGAACTCACGCTCAATACGTTCCTGAATAACGTCCATATGAAGCAAACCGAGGAAACCGCAACGGAAGCCGAAGCCCAGCGCGCTGGATGTTTCCGGCTCAAAACTGAGCGAAGCATCGTTCAGCTGCAGCTTTTCAAGTGCCTCACGCAGATCGTTATACTCGGACGTTTCGATTGGATAGAGACCGCAATATACCATCGGATTGATCTTTCGATAGCCTGGCATCGGTTCTGGTGTTGGATTTTTTGCATCCGTCACGGTATCCCCGACACGTGTATCGCCCACATGCTTAATTCCGGCAACGATAAAGCCAACATCACCGACATTCAGTTCGTTTACAATACTCATGCGGGGCATAAATGCTCCGACCTCGATGACCTCAAACGTTTTGTCCGTCGCCATCATCTTGATTTTTGAACCTGCACGGATACTGCCATCCACAACACGTACATATACGATAACGCCTTTATAAGGATCATAATGCGAATCGAAGATAAGCGCCTTGAGTGGATTATCCGGATTTCCTTGCGGAGCAGGCACACTTCTGACTACCTGTTCCAGAATTTCCTTGATACCGATTCCAGCTTTGGCTGAAGCATGTACGGTTTCGCTTGTGTCCAAGCCGATAACATCCTCAATTTCCTGCTTTACCCGTTCGGGATCGGCACTCGGCAAATCAATTTTGTTAAGCACCGGCAAAATCTCCAGATTGTTGTCCAGCGCCAAATAAACGTTAGCGAGTGTCTGTGCCTCAATTCCCTGGGCTGCGTCTACTACCAGCAAAGCACCTTCGCAGGCAGCCAAGCTGCGGGATACCTCATACGTAAAATCGACGTGTCCCGGTGTGTCAATCAAATTCAAAATGTACTCTTCGCCGTCATCGGCCTTATAAGTGAGTCGCACTGCCTGGAGCTTGATCGTAATCCCGCGCTCCCGCTCCAGCTCCATCTGATCAAGCACCTGCTCCTGCATTTCACGGGAAGTGAGTGCACCGGTGTACTCCAGAATCCGGTCAGCCAGCGTGGATTTGCCATGGTCTATATGTGCAATGATACTAAAGTTCCGAATTTTACGTTGTCTTGCCAAAATGTCAGTCATGCCTTACCCCCACACAATGCCTAGTGTCAATCAGCTTATTATAGCAGTTGTAAGGGGGGTCAGCAATATTTCTATTCGGTTACTCCATCAAATACAGACACGACCCAGCGAATCCCCTTCCTCGACAGGTTTTGCAGCAGCCCAGCCGTTTTGTCTGCCATCGTATCCACCGAAGCCGGTTGCGCCTTGACGGCTAGCAGTTCACGAGGTGTCTCTCGGCTCTGCCGGGTACTGGCATCCTGTGCAGTTGTCGTATACCATTCACGTGTCTCATGTGCATACTGATCCTCATTGCGTTCGTCAGTATTCGCTTCATTCATGCCGGTTTGCGGCTTAATTTCGACAGTTCCACTTGCGTCATTCGTACGGCTATAGACACGGACATTGGCTGCCGGAGTATCCTCAATAACCGTCTGCTCATATTCGGCCTTCTGTTGATTAATGGATTGAATCGGGTCCCGGTCCCATTCCGGTCCATAGACTGAGCGCAAGCCAGAGCCTGCCAGTTGCATACCAAGTAACACGCCTACCCCAATCAGAAGCACAAATCCAAGCGCTTTTTTACGAAAATGTCCGGACATTATTTTTTCCCCTCTCCACTTTCACCTTTCCACTGTCAAACCGCCTTCATTTAATTGCCACTGTTGCTCTTTTTGGTATCCGATACATTCGTGCCCGCTTTCTGCGCTTTTTGGTCCTCCCAATATACTTCGCTGATCATATCCGCCAAAACGTCCGAGGTACGCTTTAACTCCTCCTCGGTGTTATCAATACCGCCAATTTCAATCAAAATGCTATGGGGAGACAGGCTTTGGTTGTACTCTCCATTGTTGCCTTTACCACCATCTTTTCCCCATACTCCGCGTGATACGCCGTGATACGATTTTTCCAGCTTTTCATGAATACGGGCAGCGAAAGCTTCATTTTTGCGCCAGTTTTTATTGTCATGACCGATAATGAAATAGACTTTGGCATAAGAAAGTCCATTAATGGTGGCTGTCGTTTTACTGTGACGCTGGGAATCTCTGTGGATATCAAGCAGATAAGTTAAATCCTTATTGCTCGCTAAAGCTTCCTTGACGGTTTCACGTGAATATTTATAGGAGTAGTTCCAATTGTAATTTTGCACAACGGAGGCATAGTCCCTGTTTACATGCAGCGTGTTTATTCCTTGCTTCTCCAGTCTCTTTTTCACAAAGTCCCCCACCCTTGACACATTCGCCGATTTAGAACCGGAATTGGGATTGGAACTGGTTTTGCTGAGTAGTGGGTTATACGCTTCTCTGGGATGAGAATGGTAGATTAATATACGCTTTTCTCCTTTGGCTGTATCACCTGAATCATCCTCTTTTGCAGGGTCCGTTTCCGGTGTTGTCGGCAAATCTGGCGTAGCAGCATCATGATTCGGCGGGTTCGCAGAAGCATCTGCGCCACCGGGAGCATCCGTCGTTCCCTGATCGGGCTGATAATCTGCAGGAGCCTCTACCTTGTCGTTCCCTGATCCCTTGCGCAGCAAGACAGGCGCATCTGCAGACATGCCGGGAATTTCGCGGGAAATAAGACTTTTCGGATCTTGTGGGTTAATGCCTGTAAGCATTTGAAAAACAAAAGGCGACCACTGTTCACCCGACAACGAAGATTGTTGCTTTTTCTGTGCCAGATGCGGCACCTCCATACCAAGCAGATCCGCAAAAAAACCGCTGGACACCGAACCTGCGAATCCTTTCATCGAAGAAACGGGAGAGGTTTGCAAACGATTTTCGGCCAGTCCCCCTAGCCCCAGTACGACAAATAAAAGCGCCGAGCCCATAATAAGCAGCACTAGCGTATGTCCCATCGCCAAAATTTCGATACCCTTTCTTCTCCATCTTCCGACGTTCCAGGTCTGAATTTTTTTCATGTGAGCCTTGTCCTCCTTCGTCCCGTCGAAACCCGCTTTTACATTCGGAACATAGGGTTCCTATCTGCTGCGGAAATCTCTTATACTTCAACTCTATGAACGAAGAACAATTGCTAGAACACAAAAAATCTCTATCTACAGGTAGAGCCCATCCCTTTTTGAGAGAGATAGGTTACCTGTTAAATAGAGAATTGGGTGTTTAGGAAAGATGATTTGACTAACCTTGCATTAATGCGTATAAGCGGCGACATTGCCGGGATCAACAGCCTCATGCAGAGCAGCGTTCAGCCCGGTTGCAATGATATTCGCGATATCCTCAATAAATTCATCAATCTCTTTAGGGGTCACAATCAGATCATGCCCCAACGGTTGAAGCACCTCTCTCACCAGCCCGAGTCTCTCAGGCTCTGAAATATCGTCCAGCATCCCCAGTATCGCCTTCGTAGATGCTTTTTCTTTGGCAAAATGTGTTTTCATCAATTCAATTACATTATTTACGATGGTTGAAGCGTAGCATACCGTAGGCACGCCGATGGCAATGCATGGAACACCCATAATATCCTTGGTGATGCCGCGTCGCTTGTTGCCAATTCCTGATCCCGGGTGTATCCCGATATCTGCCACCTGAATGGTCGTATTGACGCGCTCCAGTGAACGTGACGCCAGAGCATCAATAGCAATAATCAGCTCTGGTTTGGTGCGATCTACGATGCCTTGCACAATTTCACTGGACTCGATTCCCGTAATACCGAGAACACCCGGTGCAATGGCGCTTACATCCCGATAGCCCGGGTTGACCTGATCAGGCGTTAATTCAAAATATTGACGGGTTACCATCAGATTTTCAACGACAAGCGGGCCCAGCGAATCGGGAGTGACGTTCCAGTTCCCAAGACCGACCACAAGTACCCGTGCCGTTTTGGAGATACCTATTTTTTGTATAAAATGCTCCATCTCTTTCGCAAATGCAACAGCTACTCGTTCCTGGAGCCCGGTATCACCTCCTCGTAATCCAGGTACTTCCAGCGTGATATAATGCCCTTGTACCCGTCCAATACGATTAGCCCCTTCTTCATTAAGTACATCCAGACGCGTAATTTTAATCCCGTTATCTTCCTCTACATCCTCACTGATGCCCGCCAGCGGTGCAGGCTGATCCCGTGCTGCCAGCTCTCTTGCCTCCAGTGCCAAATCCGTGCGTACCGCATACTTCTGCAAGTCCAGATCCATCTTTTAAGCCTCCTTGTATACCATCTCTGGCTATAGTGTGCGAGACACCCAACAGGTTTATGCACATCCATTTTCATCCTGTCATTTGCGTAGCCGCAGAATGTTTTCTTATTGCATTTTGAGGTGTAGCGTGCTAAAATATTTTAAGTTGTGAAACGTTTGTGTTCATAAGTAATGCCTTTACAGGAGGTGAATGTAATGCCAAACATTAAATCCGCTATCAAACGCGTTAAAACGAGCGACAAACGCCGTGCGTTGAACGCTTCCCAAAAATCCGCGCTTCGTACAGCAGTAAAAGCTGCCGATACAGCGTTGGTGGGTAACGAAGCTGAAGTTGCTGCTGCTGCTTTCAAAGTAGCTTCCCAAAAGCTGGACAAGGCTGTAACTAAAGGTCTGATCCACAAAAATGCAGCTGCTCGCAAGAAATCCCGCTTGGCGAAAAAACTTAACGCTCTTACAGCTCAAGCGTAAGCAAGAGCTACTTTTATACGTTAATGAAAAAATCCTGACCAGCCTCGGCTGATCAGGATTTTTTAGTTTCCCTTAAAAATCACTCTGCACCTGGGAGGGGTTAAACTGAAGCCCCCATACCCATTTTCATCAAAAATAACTCCAGTCCCAGTACCTTATCAACAACACCTGTTTTCATATGATAATCCAGCTCGCCCAACTCGAAGAGAAGCTGACGCAGTTGTTCGGGACGGAACCTCCTGGCCTGCTCCCCCGCAACTTTTACCCCGTAAGGATGCAAGCTAAGCTGACTCGCAATTTGCTGCTGGGAATAACTTTGACCTGCCAGTTCCTTAACCTGCAATATAATGCGGAACTGCCGTGTGATCAAAGCTGCAATCTTGATTGGTTCCTCTTTTTGCTTGAGCAGCTCATAAAAAATACCAAGCGCCTGATCCAGCCGCAAATTAGCCAGATTCTCAACCATCGCAAATACGTTTTGCTCTGTACTACGAGGCACAAGAGATTCGATATCCGTAGATGAAATCGTTCCTTGTGCTCCTGCATACAAGCACAGCTTGTCTATCTCGGCAGCCAAGGATTGCAGCCCTGTACCTGTATATTGAATGAGGGTCTCTGCAGCTCCTGCAGCTAATTGGACCTCCCTTTCCCCTGCACGCTTATGAACCCAAGCTATAAGGTCATCTCCACCCAACGGGGAAAAGGCAATCACCGAAGCATCACTTTTCAGTCTTTTGACAATCTTTTTCCGTTCATCCAGCTTTTCGGCCTGAACCATAAAAACGATAACGCTATAATCAGTCGGGTTATCCATATAAGCCAACAGCGTCTCAATGCGGTGCTCAATCTTGCCGCTATCTTTGCCTGCTGCAAATACACTTGTATCCCGGACAATAATCAGCTTTTTCGGCACCAGAAAAGGCGCAGTTTCCGCTTCCTCCACGACCAGCTCGATTGGCGTTTCCGTCAGATCATAAGGAATAATGGCAAAATCACGATGCTCCTCTTCCACCACTTTTTCCTTGAGCATCTCGACGAACTGCTTCATCTGGTATTTTTCACTGCCGTATAGCAAATACACAGGCGAAATATCGCCCTTGCGAATAGCCTTAGCAGCTGCTTTTACATCCATATTCCGTTCCCCCCATCCATTGATCGTACCCGACATCCGACCGGAAGGCAAGTCATGATACAAACAAAGGGACCCCGCCTATAGGCAAGATCCCTTCACCACCATCTATATCAACACGGCAGCAGAAAGCTCTAGAAACTTTCGACCGTCGGGATACGACGTCGGTTCTTATAATCTATTCCTTAATTTTAAATGTGTGACTACTTACGGCAATTATTTTCCAGTGCTGCGCGGGACCGTATACGTATATTTACTTGCCGTACCGTCTTGCTCCGTCTCGTACATAAAGGTCTGACTATCATCCGACCAGCTTCCCTTGACCCAGGCTCCTTTTAAGGTACGAACCTCCAATGTTGTTCGGTCTACACCATTATCGGCGAGCTTATATACTTTCAGCTTTTTGCCTTCAATAACCACCTCATAGCTGCCATCAGGTGAGTCCAGTTGATCTTCGGACGTAGACTGGGCGCCAAAGGTGGAGGCACTATTACTGTCTGGAGAGACCAGTGAATTAGATACAAAGCCCTCTTTGCGTACCGGGTCCTGTGACACGGAAGATGACTGATCGTTAGTGGCTCTCTTGCTGGTATCCCCCAAGGCATTGCCTGAATCCTTGGTAATGCTTTGGGAGCTTGTATCTGTTGGCGTTCCATTCGAAGCTGTTTGATCCTGCGTCTTCAGTTCCTGACTCAGCGAAAAAGATGAATCATCCGTAGCTGTGTTGTTGTTATTACCATCCTGAGCAGTCCCTGCACCCGCTATAGGTGCATTTTCCATTCTTGATTCCTGCTGCTGATCAGGGGCTATCGTCGATTGTTTGGATTTTTCCTGCATTAGCCGTTTGTCATCGGACTTGGGAGCATCCTGTACGAAATTCTCCATCGACGGATTCTCCTTGGTCGCTTGACTATCCGATTCTGGCTGTTTCTGCTTTCGATCCTGCTGAGAAGAAGCTCCAGCTGACGCAGACTTCGCCGAGTCTCCCTCCCCACGCTGATTGTCACGTTTTGCAGCATCCGGGTTGGAAGGATTATTTTCATGATCTGCGCCTGTTACACCCTGTTTGCTCGAATCAGGCTCTTCACCTGCAGATGGCTGAGAGGCATCCGTTCCTTGTCCCTGCTCTAACGGCGGGTTGGTCGAGTCCGATCCAATGGCTGCATCATGGCCTCCACTACCATTCGTCGCATCTGAAATTCCAGTCTGATTCTGCTGAGTCGTCACTTCAGGCGACTGGGATGTAAGTATGCCTTCCGCATCCTGCACTGTTTTAGGCTGGAAATTGAACACTACAATTCCCAGTACAACAGCAGCGGCAGCCACGCCCATGGCCGCACGTCCTCCCATACGGTTCCACCAAGGCGTAGGCTGGGTACGCTGTCTAGGCCCAGGTCCAGGCTCAACAGCCAACGGCTGCATTTCCTGAAGCGCACTTCCCTGCTCCTCACGTGCGCGATCAATGGCATCCAGCTGAGGCATGATGGAATCCACCAGGCTGAACGCCGGGGAAACCGCAGGTAATTCCTCCAGCTCGCGAGAGAGTGTCTGAAGAATATGAAATTTTTCCGCACAGTCCGGGCAAGTCGCAATATGGTTCATTAATTGGGACGTCTCTTCTTCGCCCAGCTCATGATCCACATAACGCTGCATCCAATCCATCACCTCTTCCTCACACTTCATCCTGATACACCACCTTTCTGATAATCCTGAAGTAGCCCTTGCAACTGCTGTCTTGCACGATATAAGTATGACTTGACCGTATTGAGCGGCAAATCCAAAGAATCGGCAATTTCGTTATAGGAGAAATCCTGCAAATATCTCAAGACGATCACTGTCCGATGGTGCTCTGGAAGCTGCTGTATCGCTTCACGAACATCCTGTGCCATGTAGGAGGTTAACACCTCAGCCTCTACATTTTGGGGATCGTTGAAGATCATGTCGTGCTCCTCAATGGAAACCGAGGGTTTCGTCCTTCTGAATTTGTCGATACATATATTCGTAACAATGCGTTGAACCCAGGTTTTGAACTGCGCTTTTTCCTCATAAGAGTTAATTTTGGAATAAATCCGTATGAGAGCTTCCTGTGAAGCATCCATGGCGTCCTGCTCATTGTTCAGAATGTAATATGCCGTACGGTACACATGCTGCTCTATCTCTCTTAATAGGGTAATGAGAGCGTCGCGATCGCCCGATTGAGCGGCTCGAATGAGTCCCTGCTCTACCACAAAGGATCCCCCTCTCCCTGCAATATTACAGACGCATCCTCTTTGCAAATTGTTGCAGGATAGACGTCTGACGCTAATTTTATTTTTTTAATGTAAAAAATTATACCAAAAAGCCCAGAATCCCCATTGTAACCTTCCTTAGAATAACAGAAAAAAGGAAGGTAGTCACCTTCCCTTGGCTCACAAGACATCACAATGTTGGAATCTATCGAACCGTATTGGCATGTTGTTGCTATTCGGGTTATTTTTTAGAAATTAGAAAATCCGATATCCGTTCTAATTGATACGTCAGAGCAATCGGATCTTGAAAATAAAAGTCGTCGATCGAATATTGGTACACCTTTGCTGCCCAGCCCTTCTGAATCAATGACATCAGACAAGGCTTGCTTTTTCTCAGCGATTTTAGACGTAAAATCAGCATGACACTCCTTCGCTTCCTGCTCTTTATTCAGCACTTTGCCCAGCTCCAATAGTCGATTCTTGTAATATTTTCAACCCCATTCAAGTATTTCTTATAATATGGAGCATTAAAAACGGGATCTGGAGCCCCTACGGGTGTAACCCCAAGTGCAAGCACATCGCCCACATAGTCGCCAACTGCTACAACGACACGCTGCGGATGCTCAGGAAGAGTAACTGTACCTTTATCACTTTCATATGTACGTGTAGCAATTGTATCACTGGTCGAGGCGGTCTTGAAATCCGCTGTTTGGCCATCAACCACTGCACTCCCGTTCCCACTTGTAGCGCATGCACTCAGCACCAGCATCAACGAAATAAGGAACAAGCAAGCCGATACTCGAATATTTAGTAGTTCACAATAATCCTCCAAACTAATAATGATTCTCATTTTCCATTTATATGTAATTCTATCGAACCTTACAGATGATGTCCATGCCAATTCGACTTAAGCAAACAGCCCACTCTTGAGAGTGAGCTGTTTAATATTTTAATCGAGAGACTCATATACTTACTTGTTTAAGGAACTCATATGGGCGTCGGCATATCGATTGCCATGCACCTCATTTTTCGGACTTACGACTTCAATGAGTGCTAATTCCTCTGAGGTCAGTTCAACGTCCACGGATGCTGCATTTTCCTCCAAATATTTTATACGTTTGGTTCCGGGAATCGGCAATGCGCCCTTCGCTATCGTCCAGGCTAGTGCCAATTGGGAAGGAGTGCAGTTTTTTTCTTGAGCAACTTCTTTAAGTTTATCAACAAGAGCCACATTTTTTTGGAAATTATCACCCTGGAAGCGCGGCATATGCCGGCGAGCATCATCAGGTTGAAGATCTTCAAATGTACGCAGCTCACCAGAAATAAACCCTCTGCTCAAAGGACTGTAGGCCACAAGGGTTATACCCAATTCCTGGATCGCAGGAAAAATTTCATCCTCAACATCCCGGCTCCAAAGAGAATACTCGGTTTGCAAAGCAGAAATCGGATGTACCGCATGTGCGCGTCGAATTGTAGAAGCAGAAGCTTCGGATAAGCCCAGATAACGAACCTTCCCTGCCTTAACCAGCTCAGCCATGGCTCCAACGGTTTCTTCAATAGGGACATTGGGATCTACCCGGTGTTGATAATAAAGATCAATGTAGTCCACACCTAACCGACGCAGGCTTTCGTCCACTGCTTTTTTAACGTAATCCGGGTGACCATTAATACCTTGGAAATTTGGACCAAAGGAAAATTTTGTAGCAATAATCGCTTGATCCCGGCGGCCTTTTAAAGCCCGACCCAGCAATTCTTCATTGTGCCCATTACCATACACATCTGCAGTGTCCAGCAAGGTAACACCCAGTTCCAAAGCACGATGGATTGTACGAATGGATTCGTCATCATTGGTTTGACCGTATATTCCAGGAGACATGCCCATTAAACCCAAACCAAGAGACGAAACGACCAAATCACTGTTGCCCAGGCTACGTGTTCTCATCTAGCAAACCTCTCTTTCCAATCTTCATTTTTAACTTCGAGCTTCATCATAGCATAGGAGATATTACATTTCAAACAAAAAATATGTTTTTTGTCTATTTTGTTTTCGGGATACGTTTTGAAATGTATAATGTATATTCCAAAAATGATATCAGGTATAATAAAGCTGGATTGGAGGCTAATGATGTGACCGACGATAGCAAGGTAGACAATAGCAATGCAATAGATAAAAAAAATGAGACCTGCATTAAACTCAGCATGAAACTGGCTCCCTATGTAAAAAAGCACGGATTTCAGACATTACGTATGGATGAAATTGCAAAAATTATGGATATCAGTAGGGCAACCCTATATAAATACTTTTCTACTAAAGAAGAAGTAATGGAATTTGTTGTGAACAATCTCATTGAGTTTATCAACGACTTGGCTATGGATTCATTGGATACAGATCAATTGTACGGAACCCGGTTTCAGCAGCTATTTGAAAAATCAGTTTTACTTGCTGTGTATGTTACAGACATTCTCTTAAAAGAATTTGAGCACATATATCCTGAGAAATATGACCGCTTGAGAACGGCGTTGCAGTTGCGAGAACAGCAATTGTTGGATTTTTACAAGGAGGGTGTACAAAAAGGTGTGTTTAACGAAATCAATGCAAAATTATTGATTTTGCAAGATGAGATGCTACGATCTATGCTTGATGCTAAATACTTAATGTTAAACCATTTGACAATTTATCAGGTCTTGTATGACTACTACCAACTAAAAAAGGTTCAATTGTTTAAGCCTGAGAAAATTCAAAGCGTAGATGACGCATTAATGATACCTAGAATTGAGTACTTGACCCAAAAAATCTCCAAGGAGCTATACTAAAATGTATTAAGGATTAGGTTCCTTCAAATCAGAAGCAGGCTGCTGTGCCTGCTTTTTGTATTTGAGGAATAGCAATTCTTATTTTTTGATGTCTATAAAAACAATAATCGGAAAATCATTTTATCCCCGTTTGTTCACGTTTGCGTTTGTACCGCACACTCATTTTTCCTTGCTGCGCACGGATTTGTATCTCTCCCATCGTATCTGTTCGATATATAGCAGAGCCTGCCGACGATAAACGCTTCAATACCGCTTCATTCGGGTGTCCATAGGTATTGCTCGCACCGACCGAAATGACAGATATCTCTGGTCGCCAGTAGGATAGCCACTCTTCCGAAGTGGAATACTTGCTGCCGTGATGTGCTATTTTCATAACGTCTACAGCTTGCCTTGCAGTTCCCATTTCCCCCGTATCTTTCATACGGGATGAAGAATGGGCTAATTCAGAAAGCAATAGCGATTCTGCCGCTTCATCCATATCTCCAGTGAACAAAAAAGTGACTCCCTCCATTTCCAATATCATGGCAACGGAATAATGATTTTGCTCCTTTATAACAGGTAACGATTCAGATTCGTTCTCCTGCAACGGAAACGGATAAAGAAAGTGGATTTTCGTATCCTGATCCGGCTCCCATCCCATACCATGGTATGCACTGTACAGCTTGATCTGCTTGTTTAAAGCCGTGCTCAACAGCTTGTGAAACGGTGCTTTGTCTGTCAGGGTACCGTTGAAAAACAAGCTTGTTACGGGAATCTGGTCAAGCACAGCCTGTAATCCTCCAGCATGATCATGATCTCCATGTGTTAAAATAACGGCATCCAGCCGCTGCACACCACGCTGCTTGAGCAAGGGGACAATCGTATCCGTACCGACCTCGTAAGGATCTTTACGCTTGCGCCAGTCATTTTTCCCTGTTGCAAAATCCATTGTGCCGCCGCCATCCACCAAAATGTGTTTGCCGCCCGGCGTTGTAATTAGAATGCTGTCACCTTGGCCCACATCCAGGTATTGAACCATCCCCATATCCCCTCCACCTGGAGATTGATAGCCTACACACAGTATGCCAATCCAGGCTATACCGCTTAAAACCAATGCCAAATAACGATAACTACTCCATTGTTGACGCGCATATTGGCCTGCACCCTCAGGCTCATGAGCCGTTTGCAAGATAGCTGCCCATTCTGCAGAAGCTGCTAATCCTGTATGTACGGGCGATGAAATGGGGGGAGAGCTTATAGCAGTCATTTTTTCGTCTGCTTGCCTTCGGGATGTCAGCCACGTTTTGAGCCAATACAGAACACTGTACAAAGCTGCATAATACGCCATGACCCACAGGATGGAGGAAGATGGCCAAATACTCACATAAACATCATCCACATTCAACCACTTCACAAGCAAAAAGGTCAGCTCGTTTAATTGCTCTGCTGGCCACGCAAGAATACGAGCCCCATCCCCCCACAAAAAGGCGATTCCCATCGCTACTGTACCCAATGGAAGTACGATATACGTGATCAGTGGTACGAGCACAAAGTTAGCTATAAACGATAACAGCGAAAATTGATTAAAGTAGAATACTGTCATTGGAAACGAAACAAGCTGCGCCGTAATGGTAATGGCAATCTCACCGCCGAGCAGAAGAGGCCATTTAGCAAAAAACGGCTTCATAAGCGGCATGTAAATGAGCAGCCCGCCTGTCACCAAAAAGGAAAGCTGAAAGCTGACGCTAAGCAGGTAATAGGGATTCCAAAGCAGCATCAGCAACGCTGATATACTTAAAATGTTAAGCCCGTCTTTGAGCATGCCTCGTCTGGCTGCAAATAACCCGATCATCGCCATGATCCCGGCCCTCACAACAGATGGAGAAGCACCTGTCAGCAGAACATAAGCCGGAATAAGTACCATCACGATGGTCAGTGACGTCTCGCGACTCACTCGCATCAGCTTGAGTAAATATAGCAGTGTAGCTGCATATACCGCCACATGCATACCGGATATCGCTAAAATGTGCGTTAACCCGAGTTGCGTAAATTCGTTATACGTTGCCGGGTCGAGCTCATCTGTAACTCCCAGTACCAGTCCATTCATATATCCTGCGTGATTAAGGGATGTAAATGCCATTTCCATTCGTTGTCCCAGCTGCTCCCTAAGCTGATCATTCCACCTGAGCAAAATGTAACGGTTCCACAGGGAAGCTTGCTGCTTCTGTAGTGAAGCGGCTCCATTCCCTTTAAAAAGCCAGTGAATTTCCTGGGTGTGAAGGTATTCACTATAATCAAAGCCGCCAAAGTTCCCTGCTTTGGCAGGAGCCTTCAAGCTGCCACGTATTTGAATTGCATCTCCACGCTGCCATGCTGCCGCAACTTGCTGCTCCTGCTTGGCAGCCAGCTTGATGTGAACGATGACCTGTTCAGAGATAGATGCAAGCTGCTTGCTTTTTTCTGAATTACGTCCCATTTGATGAATAGCAGTGACTCTCATCTCAAACTGCGCTCGATCTCCATCTACCTCCACCTCGGAAGCAATAAACCCCGCTGCTTGAACAGGCATGTCTTCCACCATAGAAGCCGATACATGAAGAGTGTCGGGAATGCTGCTCACATTATGCGTATCATGCCAAAACCAATGGAATCCACCACCGCTCAAAGCAAGCCATAGCCATACCACATGCCGCACAGGAATTTTCATCAGTAGAGCTATAAGAGGAAGCATCAAAGTCACTCCCGTCCAGAGCAACAAGAGCATACGTCCAGAATAAAGGCAAGCTCCTGCACTTCCTGCAATCCAATATACGGTTAGAGTCAAAATAGGTCTGGTTAAAACAAGTTTGGCCTGAATACAATCACCCCCCGTAGCAAAATACTGCTTGCCGTCCAAACCGCAAAACAAAAAAGAACCCCTGACAGAATAGCATTCGTCAGAGGTTCTTCCTCGTTTACACTTTAATCCTTAACATCCATGAGCGTTTCCTTGGGTGGGTGATAGGTCTCCAGCATGCGGAAGGCAATTCCCTTCTCCTCCATCATGGCACGAACCTTGTCGGCATCTTTGGGATAGGGCCGATGGTATACAATCTCCACAATACCACTGTTCGCCAGCATATTGGCACACGTCCAGCACGGCTGGTCAGTAACATATACTGAGGAGCCTTCGCGATCAATCCGGTCAGTGAACAGCAGCAGGTTTTGCTCCGCATGAATCGTACGGATGCAACGTTGCTTTTTAACCATTTCCTCACGGCCATCACGATGAACAACCTCGTACTCCTCCGAGATCATACAGCCTGCCTCAGAGCAGTCAGGTACCCCGGACGGTGCACCATTATAAGCGGTGCCCAAAAGCTTTTTACCTTGCACAAGTACGGCTCCGACATGACGCCGCGAGCAGCGCGAACGGGTGGACACCATATAAGCGATATCCATAAAGTAAGTATCCCAGTCCTTGCGTACATCTGCACTCATAACCATCTCTCCCGTATAAACAAGTTAAAACGTATATCATTCCGCTAAAATTCATTTTCAGAGCCTGGTCACCGTAATCTTTGTATAGCTTACAGGCTGACGTAAGGCTTCATTTTTGCCAGCATTTTAGCGCCGATGCCCTTCACATGATCCAAATCGTTCACACGTTGGAACGGCCCATGCTGATTACGGTAGTCTAAAATGGCTTCGGCCTTTTTAGCCCCAACCCCCGGTAGCTCCATTAACTCGGCAGCAGTCGCCGTGTTGATGTTCACCTTTTTTTCACCGGATACGGATGTGGTATCTGGGTTAGTCACCGTACCATTCGAACTGACACCCTCTATGTCTGAACTTGAATTTGCCACGTTGGGTTGCTTAACGGTACTTGCATTTCCGATAGCGGGGTTTTCGCTTACAGCAACCTGTACATTAGCAGCAGCCCCTTGCACTGGACTATGCTTCACATTGCCAACAGCTTCGGCATCTGTGCTGCGTTCCTTTTTGTCTGAATCCTCTTTTACAGCATGCTTTTCTTGGGCATGATCGCCGTCGCTTTGCGACTCACTTGGCTCTGACTCCACCGCTAATACCTGCTCCACCTTGCGGTTAAGCAAAGTCCACTCTTCTTGCGGCTCAGGGCGCTGCCCTCCGGCAAACAGAATAAGCCCACTCCCGATTAGTGCAAGCGTTATCGCTGTTCCTGTCCATACGCGTTTCATGTTCGTATCGTCCCCTACTCCACATGGATTTTGGGAGGATGTAAACAACCTCCATACGGTTTCGCTGTGAGCCATTTTTCCAAAGAGAGGTACAACCCCGGGAACGATCTTATATATTCAGACATAAAATTCGTCATGTCGGTCAAGACCGGGTGCATACACTAAGAAGAATGACAGCGTCTATACCGCAAAGTATGAAAGGAGGACGTTGAACAATGAAAGTTGGATTTATCGGGACTGGCAGCATGGGAAGTCTGCTGATTGAGTCTTTTATTCAATCCAATGCACTTAAGCCACAGCAAATATCAGCAAGCAATCGAACGCATTCCAAGGTAGCCGAGCTGGCCCGTCGTTATCCAGGTTTGCATGCAGCCCAAAGCAACCGTGAAACGGCAGCGGAAAGCGATATTTTGTTTATCTGCGTGAAGCCGCTGGAATCAAAAGCCGTAACGGATGAAATACGCAACGTCATTACAGAAGAGCAAATCGTCGTATCTATCACAAGTCCGGTGCAGGTACGTATTTTGGAGCATGCACTGAAAGCCAAAGTGTCCAAAATTATTCCGAGCATCACCCACCAGGTGGGAAGCGGAGCCTCACTATGCATCCATGGCAGCCGGATTACAGAGGAGGACCGCTCCCTTCTGGAAGAGCTTATGTCTCACATTAGCAGGCCGATTCGAGTCAAAGAATCTTATACGCGGATCACGTCGGATTTCTCCAGTTGCGGACCTGCTTTCCTGGCCTTTTTTATGGACCAGTGGATTCAAGCAGCCGTTCAAGCCACAGGTATAGACCGTACGGAGCTAGGTGCCCTGACTGGTGAAATGATGATCGGCACAGGAAAGCTGCTCACGGAAGGCGGGATGACACCAGCCGAGTTGCAGGCCAGGGTAGCGGTTCCCGGAGGTATTACCGCCGAAGCCCTTGCACTGCTGGACAGCAGCCTGCATAGTGTCTTTCCTAAACTGATACGGGCTACACACAACAAGTATGAGGAGGACATGCAAAAGGTAAATGTCTCCTTCGGCTCAAAGCCGATTAACCGGCAACAATATTAACCAGCTTACCTGGAACAGCAATTACCTTACGAACCGTTTTGCCGGCCAGCATCTGCTGAACGTTGTCCAGCGACAAAGCAAATGTTTCCATCTTTTTGGCATCAAGATCCTTGGCAATCTTTGCACGCTGCACGATTTTACCATTCACCTGCACGACAATTTCCACTTCGGCATCCACCGTCCATGCTTCATCATAAGCAGGCCAAGCCGCGTAGGTAATGCTGTCGTTGTGCCCCAGCAGCTGCCACAATTCCTCGGCCAGATGCGGTGCAAGCGGCGACAGCATTTGCACGAAGTTTTCCATCGCTGCACGCGGCAAAAGGTCTGCTTTGTATGCATCGTTGGTGAAAATCATCAACTGGCTAATTGCCGTATTGAAGCGCAGGGCATCCAGATCTTCAGTTACTTTTTTCAGCGTTTTATGCCAGGTCCGCTTGAACTCATCGCTTCCGCCGTCATTTGTAATTTTATCATTCAGGCTACCATCTTCGGAAACAAACAGGCGCCATACGCGGGACAGAAAACGATGCGCTCCCTCAACTCCATTCTCGTTCCATGGCTTGGTCGCTTCGAGCGGCCCCATAAACATCTCATAAATACGCAGCGTATCGGCGCCAAACGTATTCACAATATCGTCAGGATTAATGACATTACCACGCGATTTACTCATTTTTTCATTGTTATTGCCCAAAATCATGCCCTGGTTGACCAGTTTGTAGAAAGGCTCTTTCGTTTCCACTACGCCGAGATCATACAGTACCTTGTGCCAGAAACGAGCATACAGCAAGTGAAGAACCGCATGTTCCGCTCCGCCAATGTACAAATCAACAGGCATCCATTCGCGCTGCTTCTCCTTGGATACAAGCTCTTTATCATTTTTGGGATCAATAAAGCGCAGGTAGTACCAGCAGCTTCCTGCCCATTGCGGCATCGTGTTGGTCTCGCGACGCGCTTTCATGCCTGTCTCAGGATCAATGGTTTCTACCCATTCTTTTGCATTGGCCAATGGGGATTCACCCGTGCCTGAAGGCTTGATGTTGTCCATCTCCGGCAGCATGAGCGGCAGCTGATCCTCAGGAACCGTTTTGATCGTGCCATCTTCCAGATGAATTACCGGAATAGGCTCACCCCAATAGCGTTGGCGGCTAAACAGCCAGTCACGCAGACGGTAGGTTACTTTGCCCTGTCCTTTACCCTCGGCTTCCAGCCATTCGATCATCTTCGGAATCGCTTCCTCGTTGGTAAGTCCATTCAGCGGGCCTGAATTGACGTGCGGACCATCCTCGGTGTATGGCTCATTAGCCACGTCTCCACCTTGGACAACCTCAGTGATTTTCAATCCGAATTTCTTGGCAAATTCCCAGTCACGTGTATCGTGACCCGGTACAGCCATAATTGCGCCTGTTCCGTAGCCTGCCAGCACATAGTCGGCAATCCAGATGGGCAGCTTTTCACCGTTCACCGGGTTCACCGCATAAGCACCTGTGAACACGCCTGTTTTATCCTTAGCCAGATCCGTACGCTCCAGATCGCTTTTACGAGCAGCTTGCTCACGGTATTGATGTACAGCATCCTTTTGTTCAGGTGTAGTGATGATTTCCACCAGTTCCTGCTCTGGAGCCAGCACACAGTAGCTCGCACCAAACAGCGTATCCGGACGGGTTGTAAATACCGTCAGCTGCTTGTCATGGCCTTCAATTGGAAAAATAACCTCAGCCCCGGTAGATTTGCCAATCCAGTTCCGTTGCATATCCTTAATGCTCTCGGACCAATCCAGCTCCTCCAGATCATCCAGCAGACGATCCGCGTATTCCGTAATTTTCAGCATCCATTGACGCATTGGTTTACGGATGACCGGATGACCGCCACGCTCACTCTTACCATCAATAACTTCTTCATTCGCCAGCACGGTTCCCAGCGCAGGACACCAGTTCACGGGTACTTCAGCTACATAAGCAAGACCGCGCTTGTACAATTGGATGAAGATCCATTGTGTCCATTTATAGTAATCAGGATCAGTCGTACTGATTTCACGATCCCAGTCGTACGAAAAACCGAGCGATTTGATCTGACGGCGGAAGTTATTTACGTTTTTCACCGTAATTTCACGCGGATGCTCACCTGTATCGAGCGCATGCTGCTCGGCAGGCAGACCGAAAGCGTCCCAACCCATCGGATGCAGTACGTTGTAGCCGCGCATTCTTTTATAACGCGAAACAATATCCGTTGCCGTGTAGCCCTCCGGATGGCCTACGTGCAGACCAGCTCCAGACGGGTAAGGGAACATATCCAAAGCATAAAACTTCGGTTTGCCCGGCTCTTCTCCGGTACGAAACGTCTTGTTCTCATCCCAATATTTCTGCCATTTTGGTTCAATACTTTGCGGTTGATAGCCGTGCTTCGGCTGTGTGTCTGTCATTCTCATTTCCTCCTCAAACGGTATGCAACAAAAAAACCTCTGCATCCCGTAGCGTATTCAGCGCTAGGGACGAGAGGTTATATTCCCGTGGTACCACCCTAGTTAGCAGAAAGCGTTCTTCGCGTTCTACTCCCTTTGCACCTGATAACGGAGGTGATCCGATGCGGTTTAGTAACAGAATATAAACACCTGTATAGGGCGTTCCTGCGTTGGGCGCATATCTCCGAGGCGAGTTCACTTTGCGCTGTCAACCGACTTGCACCACCCGCCGGCTCTCTACATGTCCACACAAAACTACTATTCCTCATCAGCGATTGTTTAACCGTTAATAATGGCACTATTATATTGAAAACTGCGAAAAAAGTCAAATAAGGACTACACGCCCTTCATGTCATTATGAAAGCGCCCTTCTTTTTCCCATATTCGAATAATAAAGCCTCACTATTTTACAGCAACATAAAACAATCTCGCCGCGTCATCCTCTGCTTCTACCCATTCAAAATCCGCATACACCTTCACATCACGAAAACCCGCTTTGGACAATTCTGCCTTCATCCAGTCCGGGTCATAGGCACGCTGCACATGAATTTCCTCGAACCGCTGATACAGATCGCGTCCTTCATTTTCTGCTCTCGCAAAAATACTAAGATGATGCTCAATTTCACAGCGTGGCGTATCCAGCGCACAGGTCCAGATATACGAGATGGAGCGTTCGTCCAATACAAAAGGCTGCTCTTCATCATAACGTACAAACGTCTGGGGATGATGTACATCAAACAAAAAGGTTCCGCCGGGCTTAAGACCTGCATACGTTCTGTGAAACGTAGCCGTTATATCTTCTTCCTCCAGCAAATAGTTCAGACAATCGCAAAAAGAAATCACTGAATCGACTGGCTCGGGTAAACTCCATTCCCGCATATCCTGCTGCAGCCAGCGGACGCTTCCCTCACGAAACAGCCGCTGTCCTTGCGGAGTCGTTTCCATTTTGCGGCGGGCTACCGCCAGCATATCAGAAGATAGGTCAATGCCGGTCACCTCGAAGCCCGAGTTAACCAGGGGGATCGTAATGGAGCCCGTTCCGCAGCCCAGCTCGGCCACCGTATGCGGCATACCGTACTGTTCCCAAGCCTGCCGTGCAAAGCGCAACCAGTCTGGGTACGGCATATCCTGCATCAGCTCATCATATACATAGGCAAACTTCCGGTAAGAAGCCATTTTTTATTCCTCATTCCCGTCCTTCGGTTTAGGCATTTTTTCCACCAGGTAGGTCCAGTTTTCCTTTTGTATAACCAGTCCTTCCTTCATCAGCTTGCCCATCGCACGCTTGAAGGCAGATTTACTGATGCCAAACCGTTGCTTGATAATGTCGGCCGGGGTTGCGTCAGAATAAGGCATACCTCCGCCTGGACGCTCTTTCAGAAAAGCGATCAGCCGATCTGCATCCTCATTACGGCCCACTTCCTTACGCGGCGACATCGCCAGATTGACACGACCGTCTTCACGAACAAGCGCGACCCGTACCTTAACCTCTTCGCCCAACCGAAGCATCCGGTTACGTTCCGAGGAATGAATCATACCAATGGCCCCAAAACCAAGCACCCCGCCGTCCACCAGGACAAATGTACCCATCTGAAGCGGCTTGTACACGGTCGCCTGCACCCACGTATTTTTCCACGAATCAGGGGCATGGAAGCACAGCGGAGCCAACTCCTGCTCTCCTGCCAGCTTAGCCCGCAGTCTGCCCTGCTTGTCATGCTCCATGATCGCATACACGTGGTCGCCCACCCGAGGGTGCAAGTCCCGGTTCTCCGGCAGCTCGCGAATCGGCAACAAAAGCTGGCGACCCAGTCCCATCTCCAGGAAGCATCCCAAGCGCGGGTGCACATCAGCCACTTCAAGCTTTGCCATTTCGCCCAGCGACAAGAACGGCTTTTTCATGGTTGCGGCCAAACGGTCCTCTGTATCGTAAAAAATAAATACCTCCAACCGTTCGCCTACCTCGATCTCGCGTGTAAGCTCCGTATAATGTAGCAGCACATCCTGCTCACCAACGGTGAGAAAGTAGCCAAAAGGGGACACTTCACGGTCCACCATAATGGTGACATAAGTACCAGCAATCAGACTCATACCTTCTCCACAACCTTAGCATCCGACCAGAGTCGTTCAATGTTATAATATTCACGCTCGTCGCGATGGAAGACATGCACTACAACATCTCCCAAATCCATCAGAACCCAGCGTGCGGAATCCATACCTTCGATACCCTTGATTGTTACACCTTCATCATGAGCACGTTTGCGAATTTCGGTTACAATCGCCTGTACCTGTGTATCCGAATTACCGTGGCAGATTACAAAATAATCCGCGACAAGTGATACTCCACGCAAATCCAGTGCAACAATGTTCATTGCCTTTTTATCATTAGCGGCATCAACCGCAGTTTGCATCAATTGCTCATTCGTAAGGGTCATTCATGAACCTCCGTTTTTCTCTGTTTTAGTTGTTGAATCAAGTCATTGCGCGACAAGACCGTCAAAGGAAAAATAACCTTTTGCTTCTCCAGCAACAATGAAATCGTAGAGTCAAATCCAGCGACAAGCCCTTGCTCCAAACTTTTTTTGGCCTGTTTTCGGATATGGTCGACCCCCGGAAAATCACGGCCCGGCTCAATGTAATCAGCAAGACACACGACTTTATCCAGCAGGCTCATGCCTACACGCCCTGACGTATGCCAGCGAATCGCATTTCGTATTTCCGGATCATCTACCCCGTAATCTCTTGCTGCAACACAGTATCCCACCTCAGAATGCCAGAGCTGTTTGTCATGCTTCAAAAGCTCCTGATCACATTCGGGATGACTGCGAATTACTTCTTCCATCTGCTGAACAGGCCAATATTTCGCTACATCATGCAGAATAGCCGCCAGTTCGGCCTTCTCCGGGTCCGCGCCATAACGCTTGGCTAGCTCCACGGAGGTATGCATAACACCCAGCGTGTGCTTCCAGCGTTTTTCAGGCATCTGACCGGATACGGCCTCCATCAATTGCTCACGGCTGTACTTCATACAAACCGCCCCTTGTAATATAGTCATGCACACGGTCAGGCACAAGATAACGAATGGTGCGCCCTTCCGCAGCACGTTCCCGAATATCCGTGGATGAAATGTCCACCACTGGCATGTCCGCCAGCAATATCCTGTTCTCTAAATAATGCGGCAATTCATGTAATGCAAGCTGGAAACCGGGGCGTCTGACACCGATAAAGCAAATCCGCTGCGCCAGCTCCTCAATTCCCTGCCAATGAGGCAAGTAGTTGACCATATCCGCGCCAATAATAAAATAAAAATCCTCCGCAGGGTGCAGCTTCTGAAGCTCCTTGATCGTGTCAATGGTATATGATACCCCACCGCGAAGCACTTCAATATCCAGCACTTCAAAAGCGGGATGACCCGCCACCGCTTCTCTCGTCATCTCCAGACGCTCCGTACCGCTTGCCCCCGCCTGATGCTTGTGCGGAGGGATATGAGAAGGCATAAACCATACTTGATCCAGCCCATAGGCATCCCTTGCCGCCTCTCCAGCCAGCAGATGCCCAATATGAATCGGGTCAAATGTACCGCCCATAATACCGATTTTCATAGTATTCTCCCCGCGTGTTTATCCTCTTGGCAACTCAATTTGCTTGTGATCACGGGATTCCTTGTACAAAATAATGGTGCTCCCGATGATCTGCACAAGCTCGGAACCTGTTTCCGCAGCCAGCTCTTCCGCAATTTCATGCTTGTCGTCCAGACAGTTGTTCAAAATTTGCACCTTCATCAGCTCACGCTTTTCAATCGCATCGTTGATGTGACGCATAAGATGCTCATTCGTACCGTTTTTCCCTACTTGAAAAACCGGGTCCAAATGATGCGCCATGGAACGCAAATATCTTTTTTGTTTACCTGTTAACATGTATAATTAACCCCTTCATCGCCACATATGCAATGCGGCATTTCCATAATTTTAAATGTAAAATCTGACCTATGACAGGCTTCTCAGCACCGCCGCTCTCATCTGGTCTACCGCCGGGGCAATCCCCGTAAAATACTCAAAGGCCACTGCTCCCTGGTACACGAACATCCCCAAGCCACCATGCACAATACAGCCACGTTGTTCACGGCTTTCACGTAAAAGCCTCGTTTCCAGCGGGTTATAGATCAAATCACTCACAATAATTCCCTTCGGAATCAAGCTCGTTTCCAGTGGAAGCTCATCTGATAAGGGCGACATTCCCACCGAGGTTGTATTGATCAACACATCTACCGTTGCAAGTACGTTCTTCGCCTCATCGTTGGCATAGCCCGTTACTGGAATCGCTTCCGTCGTCCATTCCTGTGCCAGTTGCTCAGCTTTGTCGCGTGTTCGGTTCAGAATCATAACCGATTCCGGCCGCTCCTCCAAAAGAGCATGAATCACGCCACGAGCAGCCCCTCCGGCTCCAAGAACGGCAATTTTTGCACCTTTCAATTCCACCGAAGTCTCTTCCTTAAGGGAACGCACATAGCCGATTCCGTCGGTATTGTAACCCTTCAGCCGTCCGTTGTCATTCACAATCGTATTGACTGCGCCGATCAGCCTGGCCCCTTCATCAATCTCATCCAGATATTTCATAACCTCAACTTTATGGGGAATTGTCACATTGACTCCGCGGAAATGCAATGCCCGAATTCCCTTCATGGCATCCTCCAACTGATCCGGCTTGACGTGAAGTGGTACAAAATCCCCTTCAATTCCCGCTGCCTGCAAAGCTATTTTATGCATAAGAGGCGATTTGGAGTGCTTGATCGGATCCCCCAATACGCCTAATAGTACAAGACCTTGCTCGGTCGCTCCAGACTCCCCGCTGCTGCTCATCGTTGATCTCTCCCATACTGCAAAATATTAGGCTGCACAAATACATGAATGGCGGCAGGAACCTGAACATGTTCCTTGCCGCCCTATAACATGGCTTACAACATCCGTTAAATCAACGCAGGCCGCAAAAGGACACGGATTCCCCGAGGGACATGAACCGCTACCAGAGCTCCGCTGTCGCTATTCACCCTGATCCATCCCAAACCGGAAATATAGATGTCCGATGGAGCTTTACGGGGAACACGGAACTCATGTCTCGTCCATTCCGGCATTTCTGCCAATTGATCGCGCGTTGGCGGAGAGAGCAATTCCCCGGCATGATCAGCAAACAGTTGATCCGCCCGCTCCAGCTTCGTGCGATGTATTTTTAACCCACCGTTAATATAGCAGGTAAAGGATTGATGCTGACCTTCTATAAAATCAAATCGGCCCATGCCGCCGAAAAACAAGGTCTGTCCGGAATCCAGTTGATAAGCAGCAGGCTTCAGTGGCTTGTCCGGCATAATGGCGCTCAAATCCCGGCGGGAAACGATTTCACTGAACCGCCAAGGGTATACAATCCCTGGCGTGTCAATAATATGCTTGCCGTCATCGAGTGGAATATTCACCATATCGAGTGTGGTTCCCGGATAACGGGACGTTGTGAGCTCCTGTTCCATATCGCTATAATCACGAATCAAGCGGTTAATGAGAGTGGATTTACCCACATTGGTCGCACCGACCACATATACGTCCCGGTTGCCGCGCAGCTCGGATACTACATCCAGCAAACGGTCAAAGCCCTGATTTTTCTTAGCCGAACACAGTACAATATCTGCCGTACGCAGCCCTTGCTCCTTCGCTTGCTTTTGTACCCAGTTACGAACCTTGTTCCAATTCGTTACCTTAGGCAGCAAATCAGTCTTGTTGACAGCCAGTATAACCGGATTGGAGCCTACAAAACGTTGCAGGCCGGAAATCAAGCTGCCTTCGAAATCAAAGATGTCTACAATGTGGATGACGAGTGCGTCCTTGTCCCCAATCTGACTGAGCAGCTTTAGGAACTCGTCCTGGTCCACTGTCACCGAAGACGTTTCATTATAATTTTTGATCCGGAAGCAGCGCTGACAGATAACAGGCTCCCTTGTAAGCAATTTTTCCGGAATATACCCCGGGAGCTCCGGGCTAGTAGTCTGCATTGTGATACCGCAGCCGCTACATTTGACGACAGTTCCGCCGTCAGGTCTTTCAGTCATTCTTCTTTTCCTCCTCAAGCCATAAGCCTTTCTTACGTAACCTTGTGAGCGCGATTCGCTCCAACCGCCGATTAAAGCGGGTCATAACTCCCTCATCATGGATGGATATCGGCAACACCAACACCGTATGCAATCCCAGTCGGTTGCCACCTAATACGTCCGTCAACATTTGGTCCCCGACCATAATAGTCTCTTCCGGAGTAAGCTCCATCATACGAATGGCTCTGCGAAAGGACGAGTTGGAGGGTTTCCGTGCAGCATGTATAAATTCAATGTCCAAAGGTGTAGCAAACATGGATACACGGTTCATATTGTTATTGGACACGATGACAAGCTTAAAACCCGTCTGTTTGACCTTTTCGAACCAGGCCACCAGCTCGGGAGTCGCGTTCGGCGCTTTTGCGCCAACCAGCGTGTTATCCAGATCCGTAATAATGCCGCGATATCCTTGAGCATACAAGCCTTCAAGATCAATATCAAAGACGGTTTTCACCCGTAATTTGGGCATGAGCATTTCAAACAACGTCGGTCACCTCAGTTTCATACGACAAACTATACCATATTACTATGGCTTAGTAAAAAGCTATCCGCAACAAACGGACAGCTTTTTTACCCAGCCTATAGATAAAGATTATAAAATCGACGGCATTTGAGCCTGGAGAAAATGACTACACTTTATCCTTCTGATCTGGCGCAGCTTTTCGTCCAGCCCATCGTCTTGTCCGTCCTTCCTTATGCAACAGGGAAACTTGCTTTCGAACCTGACGCCAATCCTCCGCGGTTACTGAAGATGGACTATAACGCGCTTGCTCAAACCGTCTGAGCAGCTGTTGTAAAATGGCCGCACGTTCCGGTGCTTCTATCGACCATCTGTCAACCGATTCTCGCAGCGTCTCGTGACTGGCACGCCCAAATCCCTTTCTTCGCATGTACCCTAACCAGTGTTCTGTTTCGACAATTACCTTTTCATCTGGGGTCAGCGGCTTCCCTCTGCGCAAGCGCAGCAGGTAAAAGTGGATATCCGCGCGATTACGCCAAATAATATATGCAGCCCACAGCATAAGGATTGCAGCCGCCACAGCTATAAAGGCCGGATGAATCTTTAACCCTTCCTCTGCATTAACCTGAGGAGTCTGTCCAGGCTGTTCCGGTTCAGGCTGATCTTTGACCTCGGGGGCATCAGGTGTCTTTGTATCCTCCTGTTCGGTAAGCAACGGCATATCAAAGCCCGGCGTAGCTTCTACAGGAACCCAGCCGTATTCACCCAAATATACTTCCGCCCAGGAATGGGCATCCGCATTTGTTACAGAGTAAGAGGACATATTTTCACCAGCATCGTCCGTTGTTGCTTCATCTGAAAACGTCTGCTGACCAGGCGCATATCCTTTGACCCAACGGGCCGGAACCCCAATCGAACGAGCCATCATGACTAGCGAAGTCGAGTAATAATCGCAATAGCCCTCTCGGATTTCAAATAGAAAAGCATCTACAAAATCGTTGCTTCTTTTTCGTGAGAGGTCCGGATTATTGGTATATGCATAATTTTGCTGTAAATACTTCTGTAGCAGTCCGACCTTTTCATACGGCGTTTTGGCTGTTGACGTTATGTTTTTAGCCAAATCACGCACTCGCTGCGGCAACTCATCTGGAATTTGCAAGTAAGCTTCCTGTTTGTTTGCCCCATATAGATCACTAAAGGTTTTTGTACGCAGCACTTTCTCGGGAATTACAGGCACATAGGATACCAGGGTATACGTTTTGGGATAAGCGGTTCTTCGGGAGCCTGCGCTCCAAAGCAGTTCTGACTGTTCTGGATTCCAACGCAACCCATTAGCCCGAGAATCTCTGTCGACAGATTGAACACGATGGATCGAATAGGCGCCAAACAGAACCGGATAGCTCTGATCATTTTGCATCGTAATCGTTTGAACGACCTGCTCGGTCGAATGCCGCGTTTCCTGTGTATTTTCCAGCTCTGCGGTCATGGACACATCATTTAGTGTTTGATCATCGTTGCCGGCATCACTCCAGCCTGTACCTGAATAGATCCGTTTCGACTCCCCCCGCCAATAGCTTCGCTGATTGGTCATAATGGTCATAACGGGAGAATAATCAAAATTAAAGCCTCCACCCAAACGATTATCCTGGCGACTATAGCCCGACGCAGTGCTCATCCGCTGATTCATCGCCCCAGGACCATTGTTGATCCCGACAGTAGTAGAGCTATTCCGCTGAGTCCACGCCGTATAGGGGTCTGTCAAGGCGGGCTGTACCTCAGGCATATTCACGCCAACCATAATAATCAGCGCGAAAATGACCGCAATATTGGCTGCGATTTTATACGGATAGCGGCGAATATGTTTCCAGCCTTGTGGATAATGCTGGCGAAAATACTGCAAATGCTGCGTTACCAGCCAGCCCATACCGGCAAAAACGATCCAGGCTACTTCCTCCCAGAGCACCGTTGGTGTGAATGAATCAAGCACTGCCAGCGCAGCAATATTGATACCTACAAATACGATAATCCGCTGCTTGGTCGTCACAATGAGCGGCACCATTTCAATGATCAGCCAAGCAATCAAAGAAAACCAAATATAAGGGGACATATTCGATATGAATTGATCCAAGCGGTTGGCTGCACCCCCGAAAGGGATGATGATTGAGTAGGCCACGAGTGTCCGATACAAGATAAAAAAGAGCGTCGCCGCCTTAATGATAAATTCAATCCATGGTCGGAATGGCAATAAAATTTTCACCAGAGCCAGCATCGTAATGGTCATTAATACAAGTGTTCTGGTCTCCTCCATCCACAATTCGGAAGCAAAGGACACCCATTGCATGGCAATAATAATAATCCATAAAAAGGTAAAGGCCAGCGCCCATGAACCCTTCAACGATTGTAACCAGCTCTTCATCGTGTCCCTCCTCCCATCACAGCCGGGAGCTCTTCAAGGCTCGAAATATGGTAGCCTTGTATTCCCCTTGTACGAAGCATGCTTAGCCATTCTTCAGCTTTTACCTCAGCGGAGCCTTCTCCAATTTGAACGTGGCACGGAGTCATCCCCCGGGTATCAGCCCAGCGAAGAAGTTCCAGCGCCCGCTGATCCTTCAACGGACTGACCAGTACAAAATAGCAGCCTTGTGGAAATTGACGTACGCTGCTCTCGACAGCAGCCATCAGGCTGCCTTGTGAAGTCATGTGTATGTCTACCAAATGATGCATCATCCGTTGTCGTTCCATCATCTGCTCACTGGGTTGAAAAACAATGCCTTTCTCTCCGGCCGTGCACAGGCCGACCCCCATTCGCTCCCGTCCGCCATATTCCAGCAATGAAGCGGTAGAGGACACAGCCAGTTCAAACTGGTCAGCGTTTATATAATGCTTCGTTTGCAGGTCCAGTACAAGCATGGTTTTGGGAACTGTTTCATGCTCAAATTCCTTGGATTTCCAGCTACCTGTACGAGCAGTCGCATTCCAGTGAATACGTGAAAACCGGTCTCCATATACATAGTCTCGCACACCGTTAATTTGCGTCGTTTCACGCCGTGTTCGAGTTTGAACCCTTTGCGGCCCGGACATCCTTGAGCGACGATCATTTACCTGCCAATACGGGATGAACACCGTTCGGGGCAGTACCCGAAATTCACCGCGTGCGTTCAACCTGCCTTTGTGCTCTAACAGGCCGAAGATGTCCTCACTGACACATTCGGTTTCCTCAAAATGGTAGCTTCCCCGCTCTAAAGCAGGAGTCTGGAATGTAAGCTGCCCGCCCCCCTTCAGACTGGGAATGACGCTGTCCTCAAACGACCAGGACTCGCCTGTATGTCGCTTGAGAACCTCGCGGACAATGATATACGGCAACGGAAGAAAGCCGGGGATACGCAGATTCAGCTTAACATGCACCTGATCTCCCGCATGCAGCAGCTCGCCAAACTCCGAGCCATGCGACAGCTGCCGTGAGCCTTGAACACGGCGGACCCCGCTCAGACCAACGATCCATAAATAAACACCCATCAGCGTAACCATACACAACAGCATCACTGACGTTTTTCCGCCCTGAAACAACAAATACAGCAGGCATACCACCCATATGACCATCAGAAGCCAGATGCGGCCGGACAGACGGGGAATCCTGCGTTTTCTTTTGACCATATTCATTCTCTAAGAACGCTCCATCCGTACAGGTACATGAACCTGCCGAAGAACAGCCTGAAGCACGGACTGGGCGTTCGAGTTATCCAGACGCGCCTCGGGACGAAGCAACAAACGGTGCGTCAGCACATAGGGTGCCAGCGCCTTTACATCATCAGGCAGCACATAATCACGGTTGTCCAAAAACGCGTACGCCTTGGCGGCCATTACAAAAGCAAGCGCTGCCCGCGGGCTGGCTCCCAGCAGCACTGATGGATGTTCTCTCGTCGCACGCACAATATCAAGTAAATAGGATGTCACTGCCTCGTCCATATAGATTTCTCGGATTTCCTGCTGGATCGCAGCAATCTGTTCCATATGGGCTACAGCCTCCAGACGGTCTGCCGGCTGACCTACCTGATGATGAAGCAGCAGGTTTCGCTCTGTCTCCATGTCAGGATAGCCCAGGCTGATTTTGAGCATAAAACGATCCAACTGCGCTTCCGGCAGCATATAAGTGCCTTCAAAATCAATCGGATTTTGTGTCGCACACAGCATAAAAGGATGAGGCAACATATGCGTTTCCCCATCCACTGTCACACTGCGCTCTTCCATCACTTCCAGCAGAGCCGATTGGGTTTTCGTCGTGGCGCGGTTAATTTCGTCCGCCAGCAAAATATTTGTCATCACAGGACCCGGACGAAAATAAAAACGTTCATCCCGTGGATGAAATATGGAAACCCCCGTAATATCACTTGGGAGAATATCAGGATTACATTGGACACGGCGGTAATCACCGCGCATGGATTTGGCTAGAGCCTTGATCATTTGCGTTTTTCCCGTACCCGGAACGTCCTCGATCAGAATGTGCCCACCCGCCAGCATAGCCGTAAGCAGTAATTTTATCTCAAAGGATTTTCCTAATATGCATGATTCTAGATTCGAACGGATTGCAGATACAATCTGCGCAGATTCTTGACGTACGGGCATAACTCAGTAAACCTCCTAGATAGCAACATGTTTCCTATTATTGTACATGAAGGCGGGCACAGAGTACACTTAACTCCTTTCCCATATCCTTCAAAACGTATCCTTCCTTCGTATCATGCCGTATGTACAGCATGTCAAAAGCCCTCCGGTCATCAGACCGAAGGGCTCGTATATACTTATTTACTTCACTTATGTCATATTTAAATTATATACTTCCCTTTGGACGAACAAACAAGCATGCCAGAAAAGAGAAAATGATCGCCGAAGAAATCCCTGCACTAGTCAAACTAAAAATCCCTGTAATGACCCCAAGCCATCCATCCTTCTCCAATTCGGTTAAGGCGCCGTGTACGAGCGAGTTGCCAAAACTGGTAATTGGAATCGTCGCACCTGCCCCTGCAAATTTGATAAGCGGATCGTAGATCCCGATGCCATCTGCAATGGCACCTGCTACCACCAACGTACTCATCGTATGTGCCGGTGTCATTTTAAGCCAATCCATCATTAACTGACCCACGACACAAATGGCACCACCAACTAAAAAAGCCCATAGATATATCATACTTGTCCTCCCGCTTCGAAAGCTACAGCATGTGCAACGCAGGGGATGCTTTCACCCTGCTGTGTAGACAAAGGAGATAGCAAAGCCCCGGTTGCCACAACCAGTACCTTTTTCAGTTCTCCCTTTTCAATCCGCTTTAACAGATGGCCATAGGTTACCACAGCCGAGCATCCGCAACCACTGCCGCCTGCAATGACTTTCTTTTGCTTATTGATATCATAAATTAGTAAACCGCAATCATTAAATTCCGTCTGAATCATATCGTATCCATCTTTTTTGAGCAGCTCCTTGGCAATCGGCAGCCCCACTGAGGCCAAATCCCCCGTTACAATAAGATCATAATAACCAGGGTCCCGGCCTGTATCCCGAAAATGAGACAACAGCGTATCTGCCGCTGCCGGAGCCATGGCTCCCCCCATATTAAAAGGGTCTTTGATGCCCATATCCATAACGCGCCCAATGGTAGCACAATCCACCACCGTACCTGACTTGGCATGTCCCACAACTGCAGCGCCAGAACCTGTAACGGTATACTGGGCCGTGGGAGGCTTCTGTGATCCGTATTCATTAGGGTAGCGGAACTGCTTCTCGGCCGTACAATTATGACTAGTCGTACCCGCCAACACGTAGTCGCCCGCCTCTGAATCCACAATCAGCGCGGCCAAGGCCAAGCTTTCCATTGAGGTTGAGCAGGCTCCAAAAACACCCAGATAAGGAATGCCCAGCTTACTGGCTGAAAAGGAGCTACTGATAATCTGATTCATCAGATCACCACTGATATAAAACTGTACTTCCTCTTTGTTTAAATTGGCATTTATTAGTGCCAGCTCAGTAGAATGTTCAATTAGTCTGCGTTCCGCTTTTTCCCACGTTTTCTCGTTAATTTCGATATTGTCATAAATATAATCAAAATCTGTGGACAACGGCCCCTCACCTTCATCCGGACCTACAACGGTTGCACTCCCAATGATGCGCGGTCTCGACTCAAATTTCCAGGTTTGTCCTCCCTGTCTTTTCATTAGTGATGGCCCCCCAAACCGAGGATGGCATAGATAACACCCACGACAAATGCGGCCACAACCCCGAATACGACAACCGAGCCTGCAAGCTTAAACATATTTGCACCCACTCCGAGCACCAGTCCCTCGGAACGATATTCCAATGCCGCCGAACACATCGAGTTAGCAAAACCTGTAATGGGTACAGCGGTTCCCGCTCCCGCCCATTGGGCAATCTTATCGTAGACCCCGATGCAGGTTAATATGACTGATAGCAAAATCATCATGGATGAAGTCGGCGCAGCAGCGTCTTTGGCAGAAAGGTGCATGCCTGCCATAAAAGCCTCCTGAATCGCCTGCCCAATCACACAGATGACGCCCCCAACCAGAAAAGCGCGCACACAATTGGCAAATAAATTTCTGGACGGTTCATGCTTTTGGGAAACACTCTGATAGTCCTTCTCACTTATGGACAACGGGGACGTATTGGTACGAAAACCGCGTTGCCCTGATTTAGCTGGCATCATTCACCACCCCTTTGACGTAAATTCCGCACTTGGCGGTTCTGATTGTTGAGCCTTTATCATTATTAGCTTGAGGGCGAATTGTTATGTCAGGAAAATGATATCGTGGACATTCCGTACAAATGCATTCATACTGATTACATGCGACCACTGGTTAATTAATAAGGAGTGAGGTATGCAACATGGAAGCAAAAACATTGGAATTGTTTAAAACCTTAACGGAGTTTCCGTCCATTCCGGGCCATGAGCGAGAGCTGCGGGCATGGGTGAAAGAGCGGATATCCGGTTATACAGACGAAATCGTGCAAGATCGGCTGGGCAGTCTTTTTGGTGTTCTGCGCGGTGAAGAGAGCGGACCCCGTGTGATGGTCGCAGGCCATCTGGATGAGGTCGGATTTATCGTGAACGGGATTACGGAAAATGGAATGATTCGTTTTCAGCCGGTTGGAGGCTGGTGGAGTCAGGCCATCATGTCACAGCGTCTGCAGGTGCTGACTCCTAATGGGCCAGTCATCGGTGTAGTTGGCTCTGTCTCGCCCCATTTGCTGGATGAATCTCAACGCAGCAAGCCTATGGACATCAAGCTTATGTATCTGGATATCGGCGTAGACAGCCGTCAGGAAGCGCAAAATCTGGGGATCGTACCTGGAACGGCCATTGTACCGATCTGTGAATTCACGCCACTCGCGAATCCCAAAAAAATCATGGCTAAAGCATGGGATAACCGCTACGGTGTGGGCTTGGCGATTGAACTGCTGGAGGCATTACATAAGGAAAAGAACAAACTTCCTAATACGTTGTATGCAGGAGCTACGGTTCAGGAGGAAGTGGGACTGCGCGGTGCACGCACAGCGGCCCATCTGATTCAGCCGGACATTTTCTTTGCACTGGATTGCAGTGCTGCCAACGATATGGGCGGAGATCCGAATACATATGGGCAGCTTGGCAAAGGCGCCCTGCTGCGGGTATTTGATCCAGGTATGATTACACATCGCGGGATCGTAGAATATGTACAGGACATGGCGGAAACGCACAAAATCAAATATCAATATTTCATTTCTACAGGGGGAACAGATGCAGGTCAGGTGCACTTGAGCGGAATTGGCGTACCCTCCACCGTCATTGGCATTTGCGGACGATACATTCATACTTCCTCTTCTATTATTCACACCGATGATTACGATGCAGCCAAAGAGCTGATCGTCAAGCTGGTACAAAATCTGGATCGTACCACGCTGAATACCATTATTGAGCGCGCATAAGGGGTAATAGAGAGTTCAATCCTATTAAAAACAGTCAAAACACGTTGCACGTGCATTGACTGTTTTTTTTGATTTGATGGAGTTACAGAATGGAAGTCTCAAATTAAATGCTTATAGCGAAGCAAAGCAATAATAACGAGCACGGTCGTTAAAGCAATGCAGATGCTCTCTACCTTCGCCCCCTTGCGGGTTCCGGTGCTCATCAGCCTAAACCGTAGCTTCCATTTGAACGGCGGCAAAGGTTTAATGCCGTTATTCGTCAAGGAATCAGCCAGCAAATGCAGCAAGTACGCCATACCTCCGGCCAGCCATATGCTGTCCCCATGCAAACGGGTCGTACCGTACAGCAACGCAGTCCATGCCGCTGTTCCGTACACCGTGTGTGTTAAGCCCCGGTGCGGGACAAGTGTACAAATAATCAGCAGACACCCGGCAATGTAATTCCACGGCGCATATGCTTCCCCGTACCATGCTAAGCCGATACCAATTAAAAAGATAATGACCTTGCGCATGGATCGTGAAGGCATAAAAGAAGCGCTGATCATCAGCAAAGCCAGAACAAGATTCCATGGCGGCGGGGCCATACGGGTAAAAAATACCCAGCCGGCAGCCCCAATCATCAGAAGCTGCACGAGTCTAAGCATTTTCGTAGGCAATGCACGACTCACAAGCATCGAATTAGGTTCGTCAATATCCGGCAACAGTGAACCGACCACAGCAGCAACCACGGCAGCTGGAGCCACTTCGTGTCCACTCAAAGCTAATACCGACAGGGAGACCCCGGTTCCAATAATCAAATGGGCTCTTCCCATCATGGTGCATAACATCCTTTCGTTGCAGCATACAACAGAGTTCAACAATACTCTATTTGAATCAGCATGATTCGATTGTATACGACAAACAAAAGGAGAACAATAGTTCGCTTATTCTATTTAAAGGACATCGTCCAAAAGTCCCAGTCCAAATATTCGCGTTTCAGCACAAACATACGCTTTAAAGTATTTTTTGAAACAGAGCAATAACTTCTTCTTTGGTCGGTTGAAATGGATTACTAGCTGCACATGCATCTTTCATCGCATGGTCTGCTAACAGATTGAGGTCCGGATCAGTTACTCCCAGCTCAGACAAACGTTTCGGGATTCCGACCTCCTGGGATAAACTACGGATGGCATCCACAACAAACTCAGCGCATTCCTCGTCAGTTCGCCCTGTGATAGAAAAGCCGATCGCCTTAGCGATGGGTCTGAATTTACGGGGAACATGCTGTGCATTGGCCTCCTGTACATAGGGCAGCAGCATCGCATTACACACGCCATGCGGAAGATCGTACATACCACCGAGCTGGTGGGCCATCGCATGTACATATCCCAAGCCCGCGTTATTGAAGGCCATTCCCCCCAGAAAAACAGCGTATACAAGCTTTTCCCGGGCTTCGAGATTTTGACCGTTCTCCACAGCTAGAGGCAAATAACGGAATATAAGCTCGACAGCAGCTAACGCTGTGGCATCCGTAACCGGATAGGCTCCAGGAGTAACCAGTGCCTCAATCGCATGTGTAAGCGCATCCATACCTGTTGCTGCAGTTAATTCAGCCGGTTTTCCCACCATTAATTCAGGATCATTGACAGAGATGGAAGCCAAACTGTTTTTATCAACCATAACCATTTTGATCTTGCGCTTCTCATCGGTAATGACATAGTTAATTGTGACCTCGCTGGAAGTCCCAGCGGTTGTATTCACCGCCACAATCGGAACGGATGGGTGCTTGGATTTGTGAACGCCTTCATATTCTGAAATATGTCCTCCGTTTGTAACAATGATGCCAATAGCTTTGGCTACATCCTGAGGCGATCCGCCTCCCACCGAGACGAGAACATCACATTTATGATCCTGAAATACCTTAACACCTTCGTGAACATTGCCACAGGTAGGGTTAGGCTGGACTCCGTCATACACCATATATGGAATTCTATGCTGCTCCAGCACAGCGATTACCCGATCTGCAATCCCGTTTCGGCGCAACCATTTATCTGTCACGATAAGCGCTTTCAAAAATCCTCTCTCTTGCAATAACGGTCCCAGATCCCCAAGACAGCCGCTTCCCATTAAGTTTACTGGCGGTACATAAAAGACATTTGTTCCCATACTCAAAGACCTCCTCTTAATGCTTATCGTTCTCCAGTTATCTCTACCTTCTGTTATCATGCTACATCTTTCTGAGTCTACCACCTGTTTTATACCCAGTCTGCGAAAAAAAGCACAGTTTAGCCACTTCTCAAAAAACAAGCCATATGGCCTATGCCCATGTGACAAATATTTTACATATATTTTTTTGCCTTAAAGGCCTATTGTGTAATTTGAAATATTAGGTAATATAGTGTTTATATTTACTATATAAATCTATTAATTGAACAAGGAGGAAATGATTATGCAAAAAAAGTCTGCGCTCCGCAAGTTTAAAACCGTCGGTGTGGCATCGTTGCTCAGTCTTGTTTTATTTGCACTTCCCGCTTCGGCAGCCTGGAATGATACATACACGGGATATGCTACCTATACAGGATCAGGTTACTCGGGAGGGGCATTATTGCTTGATCCCATTCCTTCGGACGCCAAAATTACAGCTCTGAACCCCACCCAGCTGAATTATAACGGAATCAAGGCTGCATTAGCCGGCGCCTATCTGGAAGTTCAAGGCCCCAAAGGGAAAACAACCGTATATGTAACGGATCTTTATCCTGAAGGTCCAAGCGGCGCGCTTGATCTGTCTCCAAATGCTTTCAGCCAAATCGGCAATCAAATTGATGGAAAAATCAATATTTCGTGGAAGGTTGTCAAGGCTCCGGTTACCGGCAATGTCTCCTACCGCATTAAAGAAGGCAGCAGCAGATGGTGGGCAGCCATTCAAGTACGCAATCATAAATACCCGGTCTTGAAAATGGAGGTCCTACAGAACGGACAATGGCTCAATCTTGAAAAACAGGACTACAACCACTTTTTGGGCAATAATTTAGGCAACCAGCCTCTCAAAATCCGGATTACGGACATTCGGGGTGTCGTACTGAACGATACCATTCCAGCTCTAGCGGAAAATGGCTCAGGCGGAGCCTATATCGTTAAAGGCAACGTGCAATTCCCTAACTGATTCCACTACCGTCAGCTTTCGTTCTTTCGTCTGAACTGACAACCTGGCCGGGAACCGACGCAGGTCCAATCTGCGTAAGGTGTTCCCGGCCTTTTTACGAAAAAGTCACGATTTTTCACAAAAAATCGGTTTGTTCACTGTCCTGTTCACAGCAACATACGTATAATGAATACATAAATAGGGTGTACTGTACAGCTATGTGCACACAGACAGGAGGCCTCTCCACATGAGCAATTTCAAAAAGCATCACAAGCTTCACAGCAAATTGCTGATCAGCATCACATTATGTATCACGCTAACGTTGCTGGTATCTACCACTGTGTATTATTTCTACTATATTCGGGTGGAAAAGGAGCAGGCGTTCGAGGCCAATCACGGCAGCTTGACATTGAGAAGCAAAGAGGTCATTAACATGACATCTATCGCTCAATCACTGGCGTTTCAAATGTATCGCAGCAGTACCCTGTCCAAGTTGCTGTATTATCCCAAGCCCAATGTATATGATGTAACCGCTGCCATGACTGAATTAAATAATTATCTCAATTCGATGCCGTATATTGAATCCATCTATGTGTATAATCCGAGGAGTGGAACCTTCTATATCGCATCCTCACGAGGCCAAAATGGGTTATTCAGCAAAAATGAGCTGGTGGACACAGATATCATTCGGGTACTGGATCATTACCAGGACTATAAACCATTCACACCGATCCCACGCACGTATCCGCTGCTATCTGCCTCAGACTCCGTGGCTGGAGCAGAGCAAGCAAGCACACATATCGCAGCTTATACGTATTTATGCTATGACGCAATCAGCTCAAATGAAGCCATGAATTCGGCCGTGATTGTGAATGTGTCTGCGTCCTGGATGAACAAGGAAATGGCGGAAAGCCCGGCCTCAGGTGGAACTGCTTATATTTTGGATGATCAAAGCAGACTGTTGTCCGGTGCAACACTGACAGAAGAAGCTTTGAACGAAAAAGAGCAGCTTTGGCTGCACACACGAGTCAAAAAGCAGGAAACAGGCTATTTTGTAGAAGACTTTCATGGTAAAAGATCACTTATTTCCTACACCTCTCCGGATGGTCTAGGCTGGCAGTATATTAGTGTCACCCCATATGAAAGCGTTATCAAAATGGCGAGTGTCATTCGTAATGCCATGCTCCTGATAGCCGCCATCATTGCACTCGCAGGCTTTGTGGCTTCGTGGCTGCTGTCCAAAATGCTGTATACGCCTATTGGGCAGATTGTTATTCATATGAATTCGCTGGAATCGGAGAAACGCAACAGTATGTACACGATTCGGCAAAACATTTTACAGAATATTATCCGGGGTATTCAATTGCTACCTGGCGGAAAAGAACAAGAACGGCTGCGTGAGCTTGGAATTACATTCCAGTTCGACAAAGACTACCGTCTTGTACTATTGCGGATTGATGAGTATGCCCGATGGCAAAACGAACGCGGCCCTGATCTTCTCCCCTATAAATTTGCCATTATGAATATTGCTTCTGAAATATGCGGGCAGACGTACCGGGTGGAAACCGTTGATATGGACGAGGACAGCATCCTGCTGATGCTCAATATTCTTGATCCCGCGGAGTATACAGACCCGGTACTGCTGGAAACCTTATTGCGCCAAATACGCGAAGCCTGCTTTGAATATTTGAAGCTGAGTGTATCGCTCACCTATAGCGCCATCACGAGCCAGCCGGATCGGCTGCATTTGCTGTACCGTCAGGTGCAGGAAGCATCTATGCACCGATTCTTTCGCGGCCATGGCTGCATTATTAACGCACAGAACACAACAGACGAAGATGTGCAGAATACTTACGTATACCCGGCGGATAAGGAAAAGAAAATGCTCGATACGCTGCTATCCGGTCATACTGAGGATGCTCACAGCATGTTGAAAGATTTGCTGATGCAGATGGAGGAATATCCGTTTTCCACCGTTAAGGTAGCGATATCCCGGCTCATCATGAGTGTCAATAATGCCGTTCGGCATATGAGCGAGCGCAATGGATTTGCAGTGGAATCCAACCCTGAATTACCATCCCCGGATCGATTAGAGACCGCAGTGGATCTTATAGAGCATTACCAACTGGTCTTTGATCATGTTCGCTCTAGTCTGGCGGATAAACGAAATACGAAGCAGGAACGACTGGTACGACAAGTTAATGAACGAATTGAGCAAGCTTATGCTGATCCCGACTTTTGTCTCAATCAGATTGCGGAAGAGCTGGATATGTCGCCGATCTATGTCAGCAGGCTATATAAGCAACAAACGATGTCCACCATCGTAGACGTCATTCATCAGCTGCGCATTCGCAAAGCCTGTGAGCTGCTGGAGCAGACTGACTGGTCGGTGGCTGACGTGGCAGAGCAAACCGGATTTGCGAGCAGCTCTTATTTTCACCGCATGTTCAAGCGCAGTTTGGGCGTAACGCCGACAGATTTCCGTCGTTCTAAAGCGAATGCGCAATAAACGAGGCATAGTCAGGTGCTGTATGCGACCGCTCCAAGAACGGAACGTCTGATATCAAAAAAGCAAGCCTCCAACTTTCTGGAGACTTGCTTTTCTTCTTGCTATCCCAACAACTTTTGAAATCTCGCTCACCTTGCCAAACTATTTAATGCCCTTCTCCTTCACGTAGGCTTCCCATTGTTTGGTGTATTCCGTCTGGATTTTCTCCAGGCCAGCTTGGTTTGCCTTTTGCATGAAGGTCTGCAAACCTTGATCCACATTGTCAATCAATCCAGCTTCGAGCGGATACAGATACTGCTTCTCAACCTGCTCCAAGGCCGCTTTTTCAGCTTGATAGGTCGTATAATCCTCTGCAAAGCCGGTAAACAGATCAGGCTTCTGGATTTTATCCAGCTCGGCAAAAATCTTCTTCACACGATCAAAGCCTGAATCAAACAGCATGTACTCCGGATTACGCCAAGCCCAGCTGTTCATGCCTTCCCGTGAAAAACCGTTCGTGCTGCCATTACCTATCAATTGATAGTAACCATCTTTGACTTCATAGTTCTTGCCTTCAATACCGTATTGTGTGAGCAGGTTGTAGCGTTTGTCCGTCACAAGCTTTTCATAAAAGGCCAATGCGCGCGCCGGATTAGGACTGCTTTTTGGAATCGCAAAGCCGTTATGAATCGGATGCACCGGAGTTGCAAAACCCGTCGTCAGCGGGAACGGATAATATTCGAGCTTCCAGTCCGGGTGAGACGCTTTGAGCTTAATGACCATATCATTAAACCGGGTAGGATTGTCACCAAAAATACTCGCAGCTTTACCGGAAGTCACTTGATCCTGAAGCGTATCCTTTACGTTCAGTACATTTTTAGGAATGAATCCTTTTTCAGCCCAGCGTTTATAGGTATTCAGCTCTTCTTTCTGCTCATCCGATCCCCAATACTTGTAAACCTCTGTTGGTTTTTCATACTTGATACCGATGCCATATGGCAGAGCTCCCACACTTTTGGTTACCAATTCGGAATAGCGATCATGCAGGTTCCCTTTAATATCGCTATTCAGAGAAACCGGCTTCATATTAGGTTCATGCTGGCGGATACCATCCATATAAGCCTCGTAGCTCTTGATATCCGTAGGCTTAGGCAGGTTATACTTCTCGCGTAAGTCCTCACGCCATACAAATCCGTTGGTTACATACTCCTTGTATGTGCCGGGCACGGTGTAAATTTTGCCCCCGATTTTAACGCCATCCCACATGTCCTGGGGCACAAATTTTTGCAGGGCAGGCGCGGCCTTCGGGAGCAAATCATCAAGCGGAAGGAACGCGCCTTTCTTGGCATAGGCCTGATACTGCGTCCAGTCTGCAGTGAAGATCAGGTCAATCGGCTGACCGGAAGACAACAGCAGCTTATACTTCTGGTCCCAGTCCGTCCACGTCGTATAGTTAAATTTGACGGTAGCATTCAGATCTTTTTCCGCCATTTTATTAATCTCAGCTTCAACGGCTGGCAGATCCTTTGGAGCATCACCCAGCATATAAAATTGCAGCTGTACTTTTTGGGATTTATCATCCTCTCCGCTTGCCTTTTGCGCGCTGTTCCCGCTACCTCCTCCGCATCCGGCCAATAGCGCCATGATGACCATTGCTGCAATCAGGATGGACATGCGTTGTTTTCTTTTCTTTGTAAATGTCATGTGAATCCTCCTTTTGAAATGGCTGTCTGTTTAAATAAAACGCTTACAAAAAGTGCTGCTTAAGATGGCACAACGTCGGCACGTCATGCCATCCCAGTCCATGAATGACGCCTTAGCCTTTTACCGCGCCAATGGTCAGGCCCTTGACAAAGTAACGCTGAATGAACGGATACAGCAGTAAAATGGGCCCGGTAACCACGATAGCCATTGCCATTTTGGTCGACTCGGTCGGCATGTCGTTGGAGAGAGATACGCCGGTACCTGCCCCCATTTGGGCAATAAATTGCATGGAGTTGATTACATTATACAGATAATATTGCAATTGGTATTTATGCGGATCATTAATAAAGAGTGAGGATGAGAACCAGTCATTCCAGTAAGCCAGGGCCAAAAACAGTCCGACAGTGGCAATGCCCGGCGTAGATAAAGGCAGCACAATCCGATAGTAGATTTTAAAATCACCCGCACCGTCAATTTTAGCGGACTCGAACAGCTCTTCCGGCATGGAGGAACGAATGAAGTTCTTCATCAAAATGATCAGAAACGGAGTCATTAATCCCGGAAAAATAAGCACCGTATACGTATCAAGCAGCCCTAAATACTTCGTCAGCATAATGTACCAGGGTACTAGCCCGCCCCCGAACAGCGTCGTAAAGTAAATATAAAATGAAAATGCGTTCCGGTATTTAAAATCTTTGCGTGCCAGCACATAGCCTGCCATGGTCATCAGGAACAGGCCGAGCGTCGTGCCTACGACAGTGGTAAAAATCGTTACTCCGTATGCCCGCAGCACCTCTTCTGGAAAGGTGAACACCGTCCGGTATCCTTCCAGCGAGAATTGCTGTGGAATAAAGTGATATCCATCCCTGATAATCGACTCATTACTGGTCAGTGAAGCCGAAATAATAAGTAAAAACGGGAGTAAACAAGCAATAGAAGCAATAATGATAACCGCATAAGAGATTATTTTAAAAAGTCGAGTGTATGCATCCTCTTTGATCGCCATCCGTTTGGGTCCTCCTTTCTAGAATAAGGCGTATTCGTCGTTCAGCTTGCGGATGATATAGTTCACAGTCATGATCAGTACAAAGCCGAACAAGGACTGATACACGCCTGCGGCCGAAGCCATGCCCACGTCAAAGGTTACCTTCAACGAACGGTACACATAAGTGTCCAAAATATCCGTCGTATTGTACAGCACCCCATTGTTGCCGATTAATTGATAAAATAGATCGAATTGTCCTTTCATAATACTGCCGAGCGCAAATAGCAGCAGCACGACGAACGTCGATTTGAGCATAGGGACGGTAATGTACCAGATTCGCTGAAAAATGTTGGCACCGTCCATTTTTGCCGCCTCATAATATTCGTCACTGATCCCCGTTATCGCTGCCAGGTAGATTACCATGCTGTAACCGAGATTTTTCCACAGATAGAACAGGATAATCAGGAAAATCCACACCCACGGTTTGTTGTATACATCCACACGTTCACCACCAAGTTGCAGCAGCAGCGTATTCAGAAAGCCATTGTCATAATTAAATATGTTATACACGATAACGCTCAGAATAACGAAAGAAACAAAATAAGGCAGGAACATCACGGATTGAGCGATCTTTTTAAAGTAACGCCCCCGCAGCTCATTCAGCAAAATAGCGAGAACAATCGCTAACACGTTGCCCAATAAAATAAATGCTGCGTTGTATCCGACCGTATTCAATGTCAACTTCGTCAGCGTGCCGGATTGCCATAGAAATTGAAAATTCTGAAGTCCGACAAACTTGGCATCGAACAAGCTGGTATTGAAGTCAAACTGGGTAAATGCATAATAGATACCCACCATTGGAATGTAAGAGTTAATGAAGAAAAACACCAAGGTCGGCAGCAGCATCAGAAATAATATCCGATTGCGGATCAATTCATGGAAAAATCCTTTTTTCCTGCCGCTTGCCAGCCTCCTCTCGTCCAGACGGGAATCTGTGGCAAGCATTGCGGAACTCTTAGGTAAAGGTTGATTCAATGTGAGTCACTCCCCCTCTGTATATGTTTACCGACAGCATGGTTTGCGGCACCGCCGTCGTATGACCTTATTTTATGTAAGCGCATTCAAAATGGAAAGTGAATCCTTGCATGCTTCGTGAACAAAGGAGTGTCCCAAGTAGTGAACAATTCGGATATTTGTGAAGTATTGTGTAATATAGGGCGCCAGATAGGCGCCTTACTCTATTCCTTTTGTCCACCCTGAAAAGCGGTCTCGTCCTGTTTCACCCGAAATCCGGTCATCTTCGCCTGCTCCAGCAGCCCAGCGGCATTATCCTGCGGCTTATACCCGATTAGCTCTTCCAGGTAGCCGATGTCATAATAATTATCCGTGTTGGCGGATGTGCCGTACAAATTAAGATAGCTCATCTCCGAGCGGGCCTCAATACAACAGACGGTCAGATGGAGCATATCGCGTTCGGAAATCCAAATATGCGCGGCACGCTCCGAATGAGGCCGGTCATCCCCGGGGAAATTGCCAATACGAATGTTAAATGAGGATATTTTACCCTGATCAGCATACAATCGGCCCAACAGCTCAATGTAGCACTTACTCAAGCCATAAAAACTGTCCGGTCGGTAGGGGTCTTCCACATCGATGATCTCACCCACTTTATAAAATCCTGTCGCATGATTGGAGCTGGCGAAAATAATACGCTTTACCCCATTTTGTATCGCCGCTTCATACAGCTTATAGGCTCCGCTTACATTGCCAGACAGTACTTTGCCGAGGAAATCCCCTTCATCCTTGATCCATGCAAAATGCAATACCGTATCCACCCCACGTGTCAGCTCATCCAGTCGTGCGACATCATGTATGTCCATTTCGACAATTCCAGCCTCTTCATCCCTCTTCAAGTCAGCTGCGGTGATCTCATATTTTCCTTCACGCTTCAGCCCTTCATACAATACTTTCCCAATTGTACCCGCCGCTCCCGTAATCAACAATTTGCGTGACATGGTCTGCTGCTCCTTTCTTTGTTAGGTTGTATGCTGTCATCCATATCTTAATCTTAACCAACACCCCAGGGAGGAAACCCCTTCAACAAATTGAATGAGTTAATCAACCGGGGCCATGGCTGACTTAGCTATGACTCCTGCGCGGTCTTTGAGTAGAGGAATCCATGCATTTGCCTATGTTACAATATACCAAAAAGAAAGATAGAGCTTATAAGGATAGGAGGTTGTCTGCACTTGATTTATATCATCAAATTTTTGTACAGCTTCGTGCTCCCTCCCGGTTTGTTTATTCTCATCATGGCTGGGCTTGTAGTCTGGCTGTGGCAACGTTCACGTAAACCTGCTGTCGTGCTGCTCGTGGTCACATTGCTGCTATATGCTTCCTCCACCAATTGGGTTGGAGATTTGCTAATCAGCAGTCTGGAAAAGCAGTATCCACAGCCTCGCACCGTTCAAGGGGATGTCATTGTCGTGCTGGGAGGCGGAGCCACAGAAGGAACACCGGACATCAATGGCCAAGGCAATCTGCTGGGCTCTGCGGCCAATCGGCTACTCACTGCGGCCCGGTTGCACGAAGCAACAGGCTTACCCATTCTTTTTTCCGGCGGGCAAGTGTTTGGCGACAGTGGTAATGAAGCGGATATTGCGCAAAGGCAGCTTCTCGGACTCGGTATTCCGGCCCAGGATATCCTGATCGAAAACCGTTCCTTGAATACACAGCAAAATGCCGCTTTTACAGCTCAAATTTTGAAACAGCATCAGCTCACAAAACCCATACTGGTGACCTCCGCTTTCCATATGCCACGTGCTGCACTGGAATTTCAGCGTGCAGGCATGCAGGTCACACCTTATCCGACTGATTATCTGGCGAGTGAAAATCTGTCACTGTATGCCGCCAAGCTCTCGCCGTCTGCCGGAGCCATGTCTACAACAGCAACAGCCCTCAAGGAATATCTAGGTGTTTTGGCATTAAAACTTAAATAATGTGCTGTCCATATAGTATAGTGGCACACAGCACGAACAAGCGTCTTGCGCTCGCAGGTGTATTAGCCTGTAAGCTGTCAAGACGCTTGATTTTCCCTTACATATCCTCATGCAAAAAGATTTCCGATATTTGTTCTTCCGATATCACCTTAAAGCCTTCTTTTTTTAGCAAAGCCGAGGTTACTCCATTACCCGCTATTTTACGGTTTTCAAACGCCCCATTATAGATAGCTGCTGATCCGCAGGACGGACTGTTTTCTTTTAAAACGATTAGGGTTGCGTTAATCTCTCTAGCTATGCTTAAAGCTTCGTGTGCACCTCTAATGTACATATCACTGACATCGTTGCCCGAGAATTCGACCACCTTGGCTGTACCGTTCAGCACATCCTCTCCCGTCCCCCCAATAATTTCGGCAGGCTCTCTCGGAGTCATAAAGCCCCCCAACAGCTCAGGACAAATCGTCATAGCCTTCTTTTCCTCTACCAACTTCTGAATATGTACATCCAGGCTGTCCGTTCCGTTATACCGCACCTTCATGCCTGCCAAACACGAACTGACTAGAATCATTAATTTCCTCCTCGAATCTATTGCGCTCTTCGCTGCTTAAGCAGTTTAAGTATAATCAAATTTTCTCATAGCGTCATTGCACAAAAATTAAACTTCAGCAATGTACTCGTATAGGATAGACCCATAAATTGTTATGCAGCAGTTTTAGGAGTACAGGCACGGATGGGCACCTGCCCACATACAATAAACAGACCGCAAGCCCGGTGAGTAACAAAGGCTGGTAAGTTCGCAACTACCTCAGGAGGTGTCATCCGTGCCCGGACTATTTAGCGCTATAGCTCTGTTCATCAAGGAATTGACGTTACTCGTCTCTTACGTGAAAAACAACGCCTTTCCGCAGCCATTAACCGAGAAAGAGGAAGCACGACACCTAAAGCTGTTCGCCGAAGGCAATGCGCATTCGCGTAACACGCTCATTGAGCACAACCTGCGGCTGGTGGCCCATATTGTGAAAAAATTTGATAATACAGGCGAAGATTTGGAGGACCTCATATCCATCGGCACCATCGGACTGATTAAGGCCATCGAAAGCTTTCAGACTGGAAAAGGCACAAAGCTGGCAACATTTGCAGCTCGCTGTATAGAAAATGAAATTCTGATGCATTTAAGATCTCTGAAAAAAACACGCAAAGACGTATCTCTCCATGATCCTATAGGGACGGACAAAGAGGGCAATGAAATTACTTTAATTGATATCCTGGGCACCGATACAGACGATATAGTAGATAAGGTACAGCTTAAAATCGAAAAGAGTAAAATCTATCGCAACCTGGATATTTTGGATGAGCGCGAAAAAGAAGTGGTGATTGGCCGATTCGGCCTGGAAGCCGGAGGAGAGGAACGGACACAGCGGGAAATTGCCCGAGAGCTCGGGATTTCGCGTTCGTATGTATCACGGATTGAAAAGCGTGCACTGATGAAGTTGTACCATGAATTTTACAAGCAAAAGGGATAATGGATCGAAAACAGCCTGTTTCCAGCTTTCATATCGGAAACAGGCAATTCATACGGCATCTTGTATATCTAACAAGGAGAGTAGAAGTGCTCGTTCATCTTACTTCAGATATTTTTGAAATTCGGGAAAGTGTATATATTTTAGAGCGGAAGCATGATTAACTGCCCCCGTATAATCCATATTGAATCTTTTTACATCATTTCCGTCGGCATCATAGGCTTTTATAATCGGGTAGCTATATTTTGAACCTGGATCGAAGGAGGTTGCTGCTCCATTGGGAGCGGGCAATGTATAAGGCTTGGCGACCGGGGATACTTCTCCTTTATTGGTATAGGAACCCACATCTTTTACAAAAGCTTTAGGGTCAATGGTGATCTCTGTATCCCAGTATCCGCTGGATGCTTTCTTAAAGTTGTCAAAGCGATTGGAATCGGAGTAAACGTGTGCGCCCTCGCCACCGATGATGGAAGCATAACCGGCATCATCTCGACTTGACAGTGTTCTTTGAATTAAATTGTTCAGTACATGCAGACGGCCATTGCCAGACTGAGGCGTTCTCCGTACACAGGAGTCAAAATAATTTAACATGACCGTGGCGTTATTTCTGATTAATGAGGACGTGGTGCCGAAGGCTACCGTCCAATAGCGGTTAGAAAATTTGTTGTATGAGAGCGTAACGTAGTCGGGATCGGTATTAGTATAAGTACTGGTATTAACCCAAACAAATTTACCCACCTCATCCTTGTCGATACCCAAACTCGATCTAAAGGTACTGTGATCAATCCAAACATTCCGTGACCCATAGATCGCAATCGCTACTACATCTCTTCGATTTTTAACCTCTACATTGATATTCTTTATAATAATATTATTGCTTACGCCTTCTTTTTTAAAATAATCATCCGTTCTCAGGCGTGGATCGGTGAGTCTGTTGGCAGCATAAGAGCCGATGATGGTTTTATTGGATGCTATTCTCAGATCGTAGGTTTCTGAATTGGCATTGTCTATATTACTGGAGATCACAATGGTAAGCGGATTTTTATCAAGCAAGGCTTCCTTGAGCTCGGCAAGTGTATTTACAAATACGGTTTTACCTAGTAGTCCCCCAATGGTTCCTGTTTTGTCTTTTCCATTCAAATCTTTAGCATGTCCGGCAAAGCCAACCAGTCCATCGGAAACCAATTTCCACTTATGTGTAGAGTTTCCTTTATAAGTACCAAGCATGGTTTTGCCTGTATCAAGATTAAGCATAAGCGCCATATTGCTGTTAGCCTTGTTGACAATTCGATAGGTAAGATCATCACCATTCACATCTTTGTCCACACCAATGATTCTCCATAGTTGCTCATCCCTGTTGGAATCCTGATACAGTACACATGGGTTGCCCTCAGTGACCGACCAATTTAAAGGAGAAAGCAGCAGCCCTGTTCTTTCGTTGGTCAATTTAAAATATACTCCGTCTGCCGTAGAAAATTTCCATCTTTCATTGCTTTCCCCTCTCGTCGGCCACACATTGACTTCCGAATTGTCCCCGTAACCCAATATATTAAGATTCCAGCCTTTATTGACATTTTCTATTCTCATGGCCTGGTAAGGATACGAGTCTGCTGCATTTGAAGCTTCTGTGAAAGATAAAAATGAAATCAGGTTAATGATTACAATAATAGATAATAGTAATGCTCCACGCTTAATACCCTTGCTCTTTTTCAACATATAATACGCCTCCATCTCAATTTAAATTTTGTTTCGGGTTATCTCTTCATTTATCAGCCCTTAGAATCACCTCCCTAAAGATAAGAATTATGATTACACACCAATTACTTCTTCGGATGTTAGATGAAATATCGGCATATTCACAGGTTGTGATTAGATAAATTTTCCTTAATGATATCCTATTTGCAATATTGTAATTAACTATTCATTTTAGATAAATAAAAAAACTGGCTCCCCAAGGTCAGGCTTAAAATCGAAAAGAGTAAATCTATCGCAACCTGGATAATTTAGCAGAAAGGATAATGGATTAGGAGATACGCAGAAATCTCCACTATTTGTAGGCCCGAATTAGGGCCTTTTTTTATTCTATTTTAATTTTTTGAAAAGAAGCTAAACGCTTGTTATATAGTTGTAAATTGTATTGACGTTATCCTTTTTTGTGTGTTAATATCCGAACTAATTAATCACATTGAAATTATTGGAATTATAAAAAATTTGAAATGAATTGGAGTGAAAGAATGAGAAAAATATTTATGATCGTATGGATAGCATTCATTTTGGTACTAAGCGCTTGTGGGAAACAAAGTATACCCGGCGAAGATAAAAAAGAAATTACTGTTGGATTTGGCGTAGGTAATTACGAAGAACAATTCCGACAAGGTATTCTACCGATTCTGGAGAAGAAAGGATACAAGGTCAACATCAAGACGTTCTCACAGAGCATGCAGGTCAATCCTGCCATGAAGGAAGGCTCTATTGACGCCAGTGTTTTCCAAAGCACAGCTTATATGGAATCCATTAATAAGGAACTGAACATGGAGATGACCAGGCTCGTATTCGTCCCCGGTGCACCACAGGGCTTGTACTCCCAAAAGCACCAGTCACTGGACGAAGTAAAGGACGGCTCGACAGTCGCAGTTCCTCAGGACCCGGTTAATCAGGAGCGTGCGATTCGGATTTTAGAAGAACTCGGTTGGGTAAAAGTAAAAGACGATGCGGGAACCACGGATTTCAATCTGAACAGCGTTGAACCAAACAGCGTGAAGCTTAATATTGAGGTGCTGGATGCGGCCCAAATTTTGGTTTCTTTAAACGATGTGGATTTTGGAGTGATTAATGGGAATTACATTGCCAGCGCCAAAAGAAAAATTACGGATGCTTTGAAGATCGAGAATACACCGGAACAGCATCGTATCATTGTGTCCATTAATAAAAAAGACGAAAATACCCAGTGGACAAAGGATCTGAAAGCAGCTTATGAGTCCAGGGAATTCGAGGATTACATTCATTCCCAGAATAAATATGTTGGCTTCATTCTCCCAGAGGCGTGGAAAAATAACTAAGGAGTGATTAAAATGGCGGAGCAGCGCATTCATTTCATCGGTGGTGGTCAAATGGCCGAAGCAATCATCCGCGCAATCATTGCCAATCAAACCGCATCGGCCAGAAGCATCACCGTAGCAGACATCAATGAGGAACGAATTCGTTTATTAAACGAAAAGTACGGTATTCTAACGGATATCCGGCAGGAGGTTGCTCTGTCGGAAGCTGATCTGATTATAATTGCCGTTCGCCCCCAGGATAATCTCACCGAAGTCGGACAGCTCGTACATGAGTATGCCGGGAAAAATAGTGCGGTCATATCGATTGTAGCTGGCGTGACAATTGAGCAGTTGGCCTCTTATATTGGCGGCGACCGCGCGATTATTCGTGTGATTCCGAACACCCTGACTGATACGGGGCTAGGATATAGCGGAGTAGCCCTGAATGCTCATGCGACCAAGGAACAGGTGGACGTTTTCTTGAATGGTTTCGGAAAAGTTCAATATTTAGATGAATCGCTGATTGATACGTTTACTGGCTATGGGGTAGCAGGACCAAACTACGTTTATTATTTTATCGAATCCTTGGCTGATGCCGGCGTGCTTGCCGGTCTTCCGCGGGAACAAGCGTGGCAGGTCGCTCTTGAAAATGTCGAGGGCGCTGTGGCGATGCTTCGCCAGACCAAGCTTCATCCCAGACAGCTGCTCGACATAAATAACTCCCCTGGGGGCGTTGGAATTCACGGACTGTATGAACTGAACAACAGCGATTTTGCAGCTGGTCTGCAGCGAAGCGTGTTGGCTGCTGTCAAACGGACAGCAGAGCTTGGAAAGGATCGGCCATGACAACGATTAAATGGGATCATACGGTTCATTATGTCAATGATTTGGACCAGTCGATACGTATTTTTCAGGAGAACGGATTGAATGCATTCCAAGGGGGGTCACACAAGCCTTGGGGTACACATAATGCACTCTGTTATTTTGGCCTGACTTACATTGAATTTCTGGGGATTGAAGATCGTGAGTTGGTGCAACAGATCGGAACATCCAACCTCGTTGTTCATGATGCGCTTCGGACGCTCCCTGAAAAAGAAGTTTTTAGCCGTGTCGCCCTTCGAACCAATGACATTGAAAAGATCGCAGAACAGTTAACAGCACAGGGTCTAATGCTGTCGCCGATTCTGGATGGAAAACGGCTGAATACACAGGGGCAATGGATTGAATGGAGAATGATGACTATTGAAGGAAACTTTCAAGGACTTGTATATCCATTTATTATCCAATGGAAGGAAAATGATACGGACCGATTGGATAATTTGACCCGTTCCGGGGCAGTTAAGCCACATCTTGCAGGCAGCGTCGAACTTCGGCAAGCTGTCTTTTCCGTACCTGATCCAGAGGCGACCGCCGCGCATTGGCAAGCATTGTTCGGACTATCTGCTACTGTATCCCAGTCAACCAACAAGGGGGGGATTGAGTGTGGTATCGGCGACAAATCGTTTATTTTTATACAAGGTAACGAAAAACGTTTAACGCAGCTTGGTTTCCACACAGATTCGCCGGTATTAAAAGGAAAAACCATAGGCATTGGCGAAGGGAATTATGTTTTTGAATAAACCATCGTCGGATATGCCAACTCAAGCTTAAGCTGTATCTCACATATTGAGCAGAAATTAATAAAACTACATTCATGAGCTATGAAAAGGGTCTACTGAGGGCCCTTTTCATTTTTTCTGTTCCCGATAAACTGATTCAATACTATTCCATATGGATGTTAAAAATATGCCATGTTTACTTATACTGTATGCGTCGTCATGAATAGTATCCAAACAAGAATTGTGTATACACATAAGAAAACAATAAGGTGCTATTTCTAACCCGGGTTTAGCTCCCTCCAATTGGAGCTATGAAGACGATCATCTCCATCTGCTGCTGGCATATTACCTTGTATATTCAGGTGGTCATAATATGTATTTCATGATCAAGGAATACATTTAGAGATTCAATCAATATATAACAGCGTTCTTAACAAACTTAAAGAATTTAACTAATGGAGGAAATCCAGCATGACAAAATTCAATCAAAATCCAGAAAATTACTCTTTTTTCATGAATCCTGTCGTTATTGCAGAGGAAAATGTTTCAACCAACGGAGATTCCAAAAATACCTTTCCGAAAAATGTTTTAGTCGATAATAATCTCTATTGGGAAAGTAGCTTAAGTGGCAAAGGTGGAGAAATTATCTTCAAATTAGATGAAGGCAAAACGATCAATGATATCCTTTTGGCTCAGCCCACTTTCAGAGCCTTTATTCTTTCATTCTCTTTTCATGGCTCTAACGACGGAGTAAACTGGTTTAGATTAGGCCAAGTCGAGACTTTGCCAACTACTGCAAAAACAACCTACCAATTTAGTAATGAGATTCCTTTTCAATATTATAAAATCACTGTACTTTCATCAGGGCTGAATAGTTCAACCTCATATTATGGTATACGATATATTGAGTTAAGAACCGCCCTAATCAATGGTGTTCCTGCCTACAGAGCGTCCAATTTAAACCCCGCTATTGCAGAATAAGGCCAGTACACACAAAAAAGGGGCCGGCCAACGCCGCCCCTTAATTCATTCTATTTCATTTGCAGCATATTATAAATCATTTCAGCCGCTTCCGCACGTGTGACCTCCTGTTTGGCACGGAAACTTCCATCCGGATACCCTTGTACTAAATTAATTTCGGTTAGACCAAGTACATCCGTTCTGGCCCACTCCACAATTTGAGAGGTATCTGAGTATACGCTGCTTTCATGTTGTGGTGTAGCCTTGATAACGTTATTCACCATTTTAGCCGCTTGCTCACGGTTAATGACCCGATCCGGGCCAAATTCTCTGTCGCTAAACCCGCGAGCGACCTGATCTTTAATCGCCGTTTTGAGTAAATCAACATACCACGCTGATGGATTGATATCCTCGAAGCCTAAAGTCACATCCGTTTCGAGCGGTAATTTCAATGAACGGACAAGCATCGAAGTGAACTCCATTCGTGTTACAGGTCTGTTCGGCTCAAAAAGTGTGGGGGTCATCCCCTTCACGACACCCAAATCAGCAAGTGCATTTATTTTATCTCTATTAAATACCCGATCAATGTCACTAAAATGATTGGACTTCGTTTCAACTGACGGGGATTGAATGAACTTTGTTTCTATCTGCTCCTTCACAACAGGCTGAATTGGTTTTGCAACCCCCGCACCTCCTGCTCCGCCACCTGTGTCCACAGGATTCCCCGTTGTTTTACCGTTCACCTGCTTTGCCTCTGTGCGTTTTCCTTGACTGTTTTCTGCCCAGAGTTGAACTGTATACAACTGTTTCTCTCTGAGTTGTCTCCAGATAAAGCTTCGCTCCTTACCACGGTATAGTTCTGTTCCTCCTTCACTGGTTAGCACGAAAATATCATTTTTATGCTCTGACTCCCAATGGATGATAAACTCATTATTCGTCGTTTCCGTCTTCGATAATTTGAAATCTGGAGATGGCAGCGTTTCTACTTCAGCTTCTGTCGGCTTACCTTCACCACTCGTGTTAGCCGGGTTGACGGCAATAAGATACACTGTAGAACTGTCTAATCTATCTATTTCAAACTCATGATGGTCTGTATGACCGATAAGTACCCCATTTTGGTATACATTGTAAGCGTCTCCCCCTGGAGCTTCTTTCCACGTAACAACCAGATTCGTATCTGTTATGTCTTTTATAATTAACCTGTTGTCTGGTATTTCATCTGGCAACGCACGATACGTAAAGGGAGCTATATCACCTGCACCGCTCGTATTCATTGCTTGAATGCCAAACGAGTAAATCATACCGGGTTGGATACCTGAGAGCTTAATATGGGCATCTCTGGTGTCTAAGACTTCACCGGTATCTCTACGGATTACAGCATATTCATAAGCACTCTCAGTTTCATTCCAGCTCAGCGAAATCTGGCCATTCCCGAGTTCTGTAACTTTGACATTTTGCACCTGAGGCGGAAGTGTTAGCAACTCACCCCACGCTGGCTGACTGAAACCACTACTATTACCGCTACTCACTTGATAATTGTAGTTTTTCCCACCTTCTAATCCAGATACAGCTACAAATGGCTCAGTGCTGTAATAATCTTGATCGTTGATCGTTATCTTATATTGAGTTGCTCCATCAACCGGGTCCCATTTCAATGTAGCCTCATGCTCCCCAACATCTACTGCTGCAAGCTGTACTGCCGAAACAGGTAGTGTCAATTCATTGATAGTCGCATCTTGACTTATACCACTCCGATTGTAGGCCCGGATTCGAATACTTGAAGACCTCCCCGCTGGCAAGCCTTCAAAAGTATAAGAATGGATACCTCGGGGAACCCGCATATTCGGTTCATCGTTCACGTTCAAAATGTAACCGTCAGCCCCCTGCACATCTTGCCACGCTACACCGACGGAATATACATCCTTCGTCACACTCGCCAGCGTAGTTACCCGAGCCGGTAATGTGATGACTCCCAGGTGAGCATAATCTCCGAATCCCGTTGTATTTTTAGCCGAAATGCGGTAATTATACTCTGTTCCCGCCTGAAGATCAGTATCTGTGTATTCCGTATACACATCGTTATAAACCGATACGTTGTCTCGTTCTAGGGCGTAGTATGTGGCTGTGACTACATCATTCCATTTCAATTCGACTCCATCTTCTCTTACAGTTACATTTTGGAATCCGGCTGGGCTGTCTGGCAGGCTTAAAAAAGATACATGCTTTGCCGCCCCCTCTCCAGTGTCATTCATAGCTGATACAGAAACATCATAATATTTACCAGGTTTCATTCCCGTAATTGGATTATAAACATCCTGTGTAACGGTATCCCTAAATATGACTTCTCCCGTACTTACGTCCGTTGCTATCATATTATATTTGTTAGCAGAAGCAACTGGGGTAAAATCGGCTAGGATATCTGCTGGATGATGGGAGACAGCTTTTAGCCTGATATGATCGGGTGCATCAGGTAGCGTTAATACACGGACTCGATTGGAATACGCATTGCCTCCTACATGATTACTTACACGTACTTCATATTCGTATTGTCGTCCTCCTCGTAGCCCTTTGTCGGTAAAAGAATTTGTCGGATGCGCAACCTCCCAAACTTCTTGGGTTGTTAGATTACGGATGGTATAGACGTAGCCATCATTAAAGCCGGATGGAAGAGTCCATTGTAAATCGGCCTCTGTGTTTCGTATGGATGTCGCTGAGAGCACAACCGGCTCGGGCTGCTTTTGAATGTGAAGTGCACCGCTGACCGTTTGAGAAATGTTACCCGCCCGGTCTTTGACCTTGGCATGAACATACCATTCACCTTCATTTAAAAGACTCAACCGGATTGCCGTATTGGCTGCTGTATCCCAATATTCGGGTGAATCAGGACTGTTCGTGATTCTATACTGCATTGTTGCTGGTTCGATCCCCGAATGCTGGTCGGTATATCGTATCTCCACATCCATACTCGAATCTTTCCATTCACGCGAATTCGGCGTCAGTTGGACCGTCGGGGGTTCCAAATCAATATAAGACGTTGCAGACACCGGATCACTTCGATTTCCAGCTGCATCTACAGCTTGAGCAGTCACTTTTACGATACCGGAGCGATTTAATATTCCCGATGATCCAGGCACATAGCCGCCAGAACCCCATTGATATTCATAATGTACTGCAGTAATATCCATCGCACCTGATAAAGCAAATTGCACTGGCTTATTGGTATAGCGGGTCGGCATCGTTACCTCGGAAAATGTAATTTCTGGAGGTGTTGGCTTGGTTCGATCTATCATGACCGATTGAGTCGCAGTTGGACCAGGTACGTCAAGGTTATTGATTGTCCGTGCTGACAATTCGTAATTCCCTTCAGCGGTTAATGTAAAGACGCCAAGGTATGTCTGCCATTCCCCCATTGGGCTCAGACGATACTGTGTCATCTTAATTCCGTTTGCAGGATCACTTCCTGAATCAATGGCAATATTCACATCACGGGCCGTTGGGCCTGCCTCGCTAACCCGGATGGTCGGAGCAGTCGGCCCCTTTTTATCAATGATGACTTCTTTGCTTACTTCTTGGCTCATATTACCGACGCTGTCTATAGACCGTGCATAAATCGTGCTTTTGCCATCTTTATTCACATGAAACATTCCACCATAGTCTTGCCAACCCTGATTCACAACGCCCGTCATACGAAATTGAGTATGGGCCAGTCCAGCATAATCGTCTGTTCCTGGCTGCAATGAAATGGCATAGTCATTACTGTTTCCCGTTGCGCTGATGGTGGGTGGAGTTGGCGGCATCTTGTCTATTCGTACCTTCCCGGAGGAAAGGCCACTGTACTGGTTATTTACGTCCACCGTCCTGGCATAGATCGTATTTACGCCATGGTCATATACAGTAAAGGGTCCTGTGTATGGCTGGAATGATCCTCCATTCAGGCTATATTCATAGTATTTTAGCCCTTCAGGCGCCACGTCCCCGTTGATCCAAACAGTTACGGGTTCTTTGGTCCAGCCTGTAACCGCCTGTCCCTCTGCGCCTGCATGAATCTGAGGCGGTGTAGGCAGCAGGTCCGATTTGGGAATGAGACGGATGCCAAACCTGGATATTTCATTACTTGTCTGCTGATTGTACCCCATGGCTCTAAAATACCGAATATCTCTTAATGTAATAGAGTCAGTAATCTCTACCCATTTTCCCTGATAAAAGCTATCAGCATAGAATTTCGTTACATTAGTCCATGTATATAAATTCGTTCCGTCAGGTCTCCAGTTGCTCCCCCCTGCATCATTAGATGCACTTATTTCTGTATGATAAGACCCTTCAATGTAAACAAAAACCCTGTAATCAGCAGTCTTAATAGATCTGCCAATATCAATAAAACGATTGGTTGGCTGCACACTGCCATCACATTTATATCTTGCCGAACCCATGCCGCTGTAAACTTCCGTTGCTCCTACCCCGCTTCCTGACGGAGAGCCCCAACTGTCGCCCCCACCCGGCAAATTGTTTTGGCAAAAAGGGCCCCCAATGATCTCTTGGGTAGCGGCTGATACCCTTTCAGGAAATATGGGAATCATCGTTAATAGGAGTAGTACAGCCAAAAATCCATACACCCACTTGCTATGCTTCCTTGCCTTTCGCTTATTTTTTCGATACATACACTTCTCCTTACTTTATTTTATTTTCAAAGAGCTTTACAGACTCGCTTCGGCCAAAATAGAAAAAGCACCTCAAACGAAGGCGTTAATGCCCAAGTTTGAGGTGCTTCCTCAATATCACGAGTATGTTTTGAAGCTATTATACTTCGTTCCTAGCAGGATGTAAACAGTAGTGTAAAATTATTTAAAGGTTTTAATCTACCTGAACACCCAAGTTCCGAAAAAATCCCCGCATATTCTGCATGTAAGAGTCCTGAGTAGCGGAAGCTTCCTTAAGAAGATTTTGCATACTGTTCATAAATGCGGAAGCCGATGTCGTATCAGCTTTATCAAACCGATTCTTTAACTGTGTGTTATTTAACAGCTCTTCAGTCTGTCCCGTACGTTCCTTGTAATTGTTAATCCAATCGGGGTGTTGAGGGACCTTTTGCGCAAAACTTAACAGCTGGTTCAGTCCATTGCCTCCACCTTTAATGTCATTCATGAATGCCGCATATTGTTGAGGGTCAGCCTGCTTCATCACTTCCGACAGTTTGACATAATCCTCAGGAGCACCTAACGGACGATCTGCTGGAGTCGTGTAGCTAATATCTCCGCTCTCTGAATCAATGGATCGTGTCAAAGCAATTCCAGCTATCTGGTTCATGGTTTCCAGAAATTCTTTGGCCTTATCGCCCTCCATATAATGGTCAGCAATATACTTGGATTGGGAAACTCCCATCTCTAGCAATACAGCCCGCTGATTCTCATCCGTTACCGTTCCGTCGACGATAAAATTGGATTGAATCATATTGTACACTGCATTGGACACTTCTTCCGGCTGACCTTCCAAAACACGGTTTAATGAATCATTGATCTGTGTTGTACCAAAATACTTGGCAGCCTGTGACACAATAGCTCCTTCCGCCAGTTGTCTGCCAGTCTCACTAATCTCCACAGAGTCTTGAACAACAAATCTGGAGACTTTTTCTTCATGAAGCTGGGGTGATGGAACTCCTTGCTTGCTTGCCGGATTTATCCGTAAACTACTAGAGTTAAGAACCGCTTGTTGTGCTCTAAGAGGCCCAAAATTCATCCTATTTCCTCCTGTCATGTTTGTAACAGGCGATCTGAGGCGTATGTATAATGTAATGTGACCCTGTTTGTATATATATCGGACAAAGCATATATGGAATGAATATATGCTTTGTCCCAAAAATGAACAAATATTGAAAAAAAGATACCTTGGATTAAAATTTAAAATATTCAGTTAACAAGTTACTGTGGCGATTTATTCATGAATCCATCCATCACCCGCCATAAACACTATAGGCAAAGTGATATACAATATCTGTGTCTATAATCGAAGTACCTGACACTTGAGCAGCTACCCCTGAAAGATCATAGTAGTGTGTAAAACTGATTGGTCCAGGCAGGTATTCCGCAATACTTCCGGTTGAAGATGGCAGGGAAAGGGTTACACTAAAGGCTCCATTCTGATCCGTATAAGCAGTGCCTGTACGAGTGCGATTTCCGCTACCTTCAGTCCAGTTCTGATTCAACCAGGTTACATCTACTGGCGCATTTGCCACTGCATAACCATCAGTAGTACTAACGACACCCTTCACGGTAAGGTTACTGCGTTGATCAGCCCGATAATGGCGACCGTAAGAGTAGGATGGATAGTCATTCGGACCGTTTTTAGAGTCGTAACCGTTAATTACAATTTTTCCAGCCCGAAGCACCGGTTTAAGTGTGAGTGTATACAAATGATCGGGTGAATACTGATTCGTTGTATACACTCGCACATAGTAGGTTCCTGTATTCAAAGACACATTGTGATTCGTTTGCGGCAGAAGCACCATTTGGTTGCCAGTAAGGGCTTCGTAAACTTCTGCTTTGTATCCATAGCTTTCAGAGGTGTTATCCAGCTTTACATTCAAAGCATCATAGTTGCGGTTGGCAGGGATCGTGATTTGATACCAATCGTTATCAATGCCTGAATGAATGGAACGAGAATTAAGCGATGATCCCCCCGTACTAAAAGTAAAGTTATAGGCATGAAAAGCACTCTCATCCGGCTCATAGACATCATAACTAGAACTTGTTTCGACAGTTAGATAGAAAGGATCATTGATGCTGGATCCCTTTTTGGCATGGACAGCAATCGCGTATGCCTTTTCATAACCGGCAGCGTTGCGGGTTCCTACGTTCTCAGGAAGTGATGCAGCCCCCTGGTCATAATTATTAAAATAAGTTCCATAGGTGGAGGCGTCAATGGCATTAGGATTAATATCACCTGTGGTCATATCAAATTCATATAAGTATAAGTCATAATCAAGCTGTGCTGAAAATGGACCATCCAACTGAGCTTGCAACATTTCACCTGGTTGTAAATAGATTGGATATAAAAACTGTAAGCCTCCCTCTTGCGTAATTGTACCGGAATACGTAGCAGAGGAAGCTGTGGCTAATGCAGCCATTGGGCTTGCTTTCAGCGAAGAAACGGTCTCCTTTTTCAATGAGGTTGTCTCTGGTGTCTTGAAGTTGAGTTTTTCCTGCAATACATAAACCGAAGACGTAACACTGTCTGGCTTGTCTACCCGCGTTAAACGCTTAATTATGTCTTTATTTCCAGTTGTTAGATGAATTTCGGATTCCGCTCTAATCGCTTGATCCGATGCGGCCTCTGTGCCTTGACTCGCATTCGCAGTCATCCCGAAAGCAAACAGAAGCATCGTACTTAACATAACTGCAATAGCCTTTTTGAACCTCTTCATACTGAAATCCCCTCTCAAATGGTTTAGGAATTCCTGCTTTTCCCCGGATATACCAGGGTGATTTCTAGGCTGTATGGCACTATCATAAAACATCATTGGTTCTATTGGAATATATTATGCAAAACATTATTTGTTTGTAATCTATGAAAACAAGACTATTAGAGGACGGCATATCGACTATTAAATCGTATGTCGTTTTCTCAACTAACTGGCAGATCTAAGGAAAAATATGGATATTAAAGTTTTGTAATTTTCAAGAAGTGTACTATGATAAACTGGATTCCATTAATTGATTCGAGCAAACGTAGGGGACAGTGCCCCTTACTCTTACACAATTTAGAGAACAGTATACCTAAGGAGTGGTGGAAATGGCGCGTGTTTTATTTATTAATGGTGGATCAGAGGGACATATCAATCCAACGATTGGAGTTGTGCAAGAGCTTATTTCGCGTGGAGAAGAGGTAGTGTACTTTTCTATAGAAGCTTTTCGGGAGCGTATTGAGAAGACGGGAGCTTCAGTACGAACATTTGATGATCAAAAATTTATAAAAGCCTTTATCTCCGGTGGGAGAGATTATTTACTCGAAAGAACCAACGGTCTTTTACTTACGGCAGATATAGTGATACCAAGTGTTCTTGAACAGATCAAAGGAGAGCATTTTGATTACATCATCCATGATTCCATGTTTGGTTGTGGACGTTTACTGGCTCAAATTCTTAAGCTTCCTGCAATCAACTCCTGTACTTCTTTTGCGCAGACAAAAGTATCATTCGATAAAATGCTGGAACAATTTTCTATACAAGTCCCTACAGAAATAGTTAAACCTATAAACGATAAATTTCAAAGCCTGACGGTTATGGCAAAGGAAAAATATGATGTGGAGATCCATTCTCCTTACGAAGTGTTTTGTAATCCTGCACCACTTACAATCGTTTATACAACCAGGGAGTTTCAACCTTATGGAGAAGCATTCGACCAAACTTATAAATTTGTAGGTCCATCCATCTCTTCACGATTAATTCAAGAAAACTTCGACTTAACTGCAATCAAGGGGAAAAACCCCATTTATATTTCACTGGGTACAGTCTTTAACCAAGCCATTGATTTCTATAAGCTTTGTTTTGAGGCATTGGGAAACACGGATCATACTATTGTCATGTCTATTGGAAATAAAACTCAAATTACTGATTTAGGGGAAATTCCTAAAAACTTCATCGTAAAAAATTATGTTCCACAAACTGATGTACTGCAATACACTAAATTATTTATTACACATGGTGGAATGAACAGTACCCATGAAGGTCTCTATTACGGGGTTCCGCTAATTGTAATCCCACAAAGCGCGGATCAGCCGATCATTGCGGGACAAGTCGCCAATATCGGAGCAGGCATTAATTTACAAATGCAAAGCTTGACTGCAAATCAACTACGTGAAGCCGTAGATCATGTGTTAAGCCTCTCATCTTTCAAGAACTCTGTCGCAAATATTAGGGAATCCTTTCAAAAATCAGGTGGATATCATCAAGCTGTTGATGAGATTTTCGAATTTAAAAGCCAATATCATATCTAAATATAAAATTTTTTAATAAAAAATGATCCTGATATACATCACTCATCAAATCAATTTCCGACTCTTCATCCTGTGATATAATTCTCTCAAAATCATAGTTTGGAAGGATGGTGCAGATGTCGGAGCAGCAAGTATACGTCCGATTCTCCGAAGAGGCAGACGCCGCAGAATTGACAGCAATGTACAAGCGCAATCGGGAGTTCTTTGATAAGTTTTCACCAAGCAGCCTAGAGAAGCACTATTCGGAGGATCACCAGCTCCAGAAGATTATTAAGAGCAAGGCCGATAGGATAGAGGACCGGAAATATTCCTTCGTGGTATGCCACAAGGAGGACGGTCGAATTATAGGCAGCATAGATCTATCTTTTGTGGTGAGGGGACCGCTTCAAAGCTGTATGATCGGATACAGCCTGGACCAAGCTTATAACGGCAAGGGCTATATGACGGAGGCGGTGAAGCAGGTGGTTCGTTACGCTTTCGATGAGTTAAAGTTTCATCGGATCGTCGGGGAAGCCTCTCCTCGGAATCCAGGATCAATCCGTGTGCTTGAAAAGGCTGGCTTTCACAAAGAAGGCATCTCTCGAAGCAATGTAAAAATCAACGGAAAGTGGGAAGATCATCAGGTTCTGGCGATTATCAATCCGTCAGAGGATATCTAGTTTCCCAAAGTGATAATAATCGATGATTGATGGCTCAGTTAACGGGATACGTCAGTTGATTGTTTAAAACCTCTCATTAGGAGCAGTATTGATTAAATGCTCATATTGGGAGGTTTTATTTTATTTGGGGATTATTTTGTCTCGATAAACTCTTCTTTAATGGTCCCTGCTATTCAATTTTGTTAATATATCTAACTTTCTATATATGTCTTCTTTATCAATAGGCATATTATTCTCAATCCACCAATTCAACACTCCGAGAACTGCTCCAATATGGGCCTCTATAGCAATTTGTATATCAATGGAGTTTTCTTCCAATGAGGTATTTTTAACCAAATGCTTATGTATGCCTACTCCCATTTCTCTTCGCAATAGATTCCTCAGAGAATCTCTTTCTTCCGATAGAAGCTGTGAAAACAGCTTTTTATGTTTAGTTGCTACAGAAAATACTTCCTTAATAGCTTCAGATGGAGAAATGAAAGTATCAACGAAGTTTAATTCATCGTCGGCAATTTGTCTTAAAGCACGTGAAAGTAAATCAAACTTGTCATTAAAATGAGTATAGAACGTGGTTCGATGTACCATGGCTAAATCACATATCTGCTTCACTGTTATATTTTCAAAGGGCTGTTTTTCCATTAAATCTAATAAAGCACTATAAAGAAGTTTATGTGTTCTTCTAACCCGGAGGTCATCGTTTGTTTTATTATCCATACAAATTCCTCTTTCTGTATCGTTTTTCGACACATCCATGATTTTATCGTTTGATGCAGGATATTATACATTATATTATATATTTTACAAAAACATATTAAATATACATCTGTAGAATTAAGGAGAGATACCAATGACCAGTTTAAGTACAGAAAATCAGCTCACTGCGAGTGAACTACAATTACTCAAGAATGCTACAGAGTTAGTTCCTTTTCTTCAAAAGTTTGCAAACAGAATTGATGAAGAAAGACATATTCCTGATGAGGTTATTCAAAAAGTCTCGGATGCTGGGTTATTTAAGCTTGGTACACCGAAAAAATATGGAGGTCATGAAGTCAGTATCCGTGCAATGGTCGAAATTATTTCTGAAGTGGCAAAGGGGAATGGTTCTGTTGGTTGGGTCGTTCAAATCATAAACGGAAATAACTATAATGTATCCTTGGCTTTACCTTCCGAAGTATTAAATTCAATCTTTGACCAGGAAGAGGAAGTACGTTTTTGTTCTGTTTTACAGGCACGTAAAGCGATCGTAAAAAAAGTGGACGGAGGTTATTTGGTAGAGGATGGATTTTGGGGGTTCGGTTCGGGTTCTAAACATGCGACTCATGCATTGTTAAATTTGAAGGACGTAAAGTCCATGCAAGAAACTCCTGAGATGCTGTTAGCAGTTGTTCCGATGAGTGAAATAACAATTGTAGATGATTGGTATACAATGAGTTTAAAAGGCTCCGCAAGTAATAGTTTAGAGATAAAAAATGTGTTTATTCCAGAAAAATATGTAACAACCCAGGGCCTGAGTCAGGTGAATCCTTTGCCCGTAGAATTGACAGGACGTGACAGATATAAACCTTATGTGCAGGTTATTACTAGCATAACAACTGGAATAAGCGCTATTCTCGGGCTTGCCAGAGGGGCGGTCGAGTATTTTGTTGAAAAAGCACCTAGTAAGGGGATTACGATGACAACCCATACTTCTCAAGCAGAAGTTGGACATATTCAGTATAAAGTAGGACTTGCGGCTATGAAGGTCGAATCAGCTCATCTTCATATCAGTCGCACGATTGATAATTTAGAGCATCATGTACAAAGTGGAGAAAAATTCAGTTTAAAGGAATTTGCACAAATCCAGACGGATATAACGTATGCAGCCATGTTGTGCTGGGAGGCAGTAGATATGCTAATGGCAGAAAGCGGAGGAAGTGTCATTGCCGATTCAAACCGATTGTCTCAAATATTCCGGGACATTAGAGGCGGGTCCAATCATGCGCTGACTACGGCATCCACTGGACTGGAATTATACGGAAGAATACTAATGGGTTTACCCCCACAAAATGTAATGACAATAAGTGCAGCGCCGTTTTTAAAAAATAACGAGTGACTATCAGTGATCAGCATCAAGCGCCCATTCAGCAACGAGGAACATTAGTACAAATATAAACAGCGGTCGTCTAAGTCTGAACTGAACCCCGTCAAGTAGACAATACAAATAATAAAATGAATTAGACGGTCTTGGTCCTGTATTCCATCGGACTGAGGCCGTTTAGTTTTGCTTGTAACCGTTCGTTGCTGTAAAAATGGATGTAGGCCTCGATGTTTATCGTTTTTCTCGTTTGGCTTCGCAAATGTAGCGTTAATTGACGATATCCAAAGATACGCTCAACTTTCTCGTAAATGGACATCATGACATGTCTCATATTTTCCTCTAGTCATGAAAAAGCTCCCCTCACAGTAGCAGGTTTTATTATTTCACCTGTCTACCGCAAGGGGAGCATATCACATTAAAATAGGTGTTAATTTCGCAAGCTGTAAGCAAAAAGATACACAATATCCGTTGTACTAATCGAAGTGCCATCGACCTGAGCCGCTACTCCAGTAAGATCATAGTAGTGCGTGGAGCCAATTTCACTTATATAATCCACATTTTTTCCTGTCGATTGCGGGAGGGCAAGAGTCACACTGAATGCCCCGTTGTCATTTGTATACGTTGAAGCCGTTCTCGTACGATTACCACTACCCTCGCTCCAGTTCTTATCCAGCCACACGATCGTAACAGGAGCATTGGGAACCAGTTGACCATCCGTAGTTTTAACGACACCATTCACGATCAGGTTACTACCTCCATTAATGCGATAGTGACGGCCGTAAGAATACGTTGGATAATCATAATACCCATTGGAGTTATAGCCGGTAATTTCGATTTTGCCAGCCCGAAGCACCGGATTGATCGCTAATGTATACAAATGATCGGCTGAATACTGACTTGTGCTGTACACTCGTACATAGTAGGTTCCTGTATTTAGAGTAACATTATGATTGGTTTGCGGTAGAAGCACCATTTGGTTGCCAGAGAGGGCTGCATATACTTCCGCTTTGTACCCATAGCTTTCCGAGATACTATCCAGCTTTACATTTAATGCATCATAATTACGGCTTGCCGGTACTGTAACCTGATACCAATCGTTATCTATGCTGGAATGGATGGTACGGAAGTTAATCGAGGAGCCTTTGTCGTTAACGGTAAAATTATAAGCATGAAAGGCACTGTCATCCGGCTCATAGGCATCGTAGTTGGAGCTTACGGCTACAGTTAAATAGAAAGGGTCATTAATGCTAGATCCCTTCTTGGCATGGACTGCAATCGCATAAGCCTTATTGGCCCCGGTTGTATTGCGAGCTCCTACGTTTTCAGGAAGGGACGCAGCTCCTTGTTCATAATTGTTAACATAAGTCCCGTAGTTGGAGACGTCTATTGGATTTGAATTAATATCCCCTGTCGTCATATCAAACTCATATAAGTATAAGTCATAGTCAAGCTGTGCTGAAAACGGACCATCCAACTGAGCCTGCAATAATTCACCCGGCTGCAAATAGATCGGATATAAAAACTGTGTGCCTCCCTCTTCCGTAATCGTGCCGGAATATGTAGCGGTGGACGCAGTCGCTACGGTCGCTGTGGCTTTAGCTGATACAGCAGATTTTGAACTAGCTTTGAGCGAAGGGGTAACTCTCTTTTTCAACTCAGATTTCTGCGCTGTCGCCAAGTTGATATTTTCTGTAAGAGTATACACCGAATCTGTGATACTTTCAGGTTTGTCCGCACGCGTTAATTGTTTTATAACACTTTCTTTATCCGTTGTTAGCTGTACATTGGAAGCCGCTTGAATCGCTTGATCCGTCTTCTCCTCTGTGCTTGCACTCGCGTTTGCAGTCATTCCAAAAGAAAGCAGGAGCATTGAGCTTAATGTAACTGAAATCACTTTTCTGAATCTTTTCATTCTGAAATCTCCTCTCAAATGATGTTAAAGATTTTGTAGTTATTCTTCATATAAATATAGGAAATTCTAGGATGTATAGTTCTATCATAAAACAATTCTTGTTTTAATGGTAGATACTGTTTTGATATTTTTTTATAACTTGAGGCTAGCATCATGGAAGAAGCCTCTCTTTTTCTACTTTTTCTGTCTATAAAAATCACAACAAAAAAGGCTCCCCTGATTTAAAAGAGAGCCAGTTTAATTAAGATTTGTATCCATTCTTGGCGAAAATGCGTCGGACTCCCTTAAAAAGAGTAGCAAGGTTAAGTAGTCGTAAAATCTTCAATTGCTCGCGATTTTAATGCGTCGCACCCATGTAGAGTGCGACCCAAGCTGCTGACAGACAGTAAGGACGGATTCCATATTTCAATCCACGCACTCATATAGAGTGCGACGATAACGAGTCCATCCAAATCAGTTCCCTCCTTGGATTTCAATCCACGCACTCATATAGAGTGCGACTTCTGTTCTTTAAATAAAGAGATTGATAGAGTTGTATTTCAATCCACGCACTCATATAGAGTGCGACTCGTCGGCCCCTGCTGTGCCAACCTGTTTCCCGTTGAATTTCAATCCACGCACTCATATAGAGTGCGACTATGATAGATTCCTAGGCGATCACACGTCAAATAAATTTCAATCCACGCACTCATATAGAGTGCGACCCCTCGTCCATTTCTTATCCACAGGCCCGTTAAATTTCAATCCACGCACTCATATAGAGTGCGACCAGGTGGCGCGTCCCATATGATGTTTTTTCCCTCAATTTCAATCCACGCACTCATATAGAGTGCGACTGCGGTAATGCGTTACGATAGGAGGGCGAAAATATTTCAATCCACGCACTCATATAGAGTGCGACCACAAAAAATTGGCCAATCATTTTCCGTATACAAATTTCAATCCACGCACTCATATAGAGTGCGACCCCAAAGGACTTGTAACTGCTGCTGTAGCTGCTGTATTTCAATCCACGCACTCATATAGAGTGCGACAGAAAGATTGTGGTTTTGCTCGTCCATACGCTTGTATTTCAATCCACGCACTCATATAGAGTGCGACCTCACCCCCCTAACAAACGAAATGACCCCAGCGAAATTTCAATCCACGCACTCATATAGAGTGCGACTTCAAGTATTGGCAAACTTTATTTTTATTCATTGATTTCAATCCACGCACTCATATAGAGTGCGACGCCAGCTTGCGGCAGAAGATTAATGACTGTTTCAAATTTCAATCCACGCACTCATATAGAGTGCGACCCACAACTACGTGAAACGTGGCCTTTTCTTTTGTAAATTTCAATCCACGCACTCATATAGAGTGCGACCTGAAAGCACTCATGAATGTAACGGTGTTCACCAAATTTCAATCCACGCACTCATATAGAGTGCGACTCATTCAGTTTGCCATGTCATTGGGAATTATAGTGATTTCAATCCACGCACTCATATAGAGTGCGACTGGATATAATTGGGGCGCAAAAGAATACCGGAGGAAATTTCAATCCACGCACTCATATAGAGTGCGACTTTATGTGAGGAGGTGGAAAGATTTGGATGAAACATTTCAATCCACGCACTCATATAGAGTGCGACTCCCCCGCATATGCCAATGCCAAAAATCCAAACAAATTTCAATCCACGCACTCATATAGAGTGCGACCGTCCGCAAATTTGGCCTTGACCTCAGTCTTGTTATTTCAATCCACGCACTCATATAGAGTGCGACAAGCAAGCCGTTTCGGGTACGTCTGTTTCGCTGGACAAATTTCAATCCACGCACTCATATAGAGTGCGACATTACAAAAAAGGCACCAAGCATTGCAAGCAAAAGATATTTCAATCCACGCACTCATATAGAGTGCGACTGGTCTTGCCAGACCTGGACGACCCCGAAGTTGTGTGATTTCAATCCACGCACTCATATAGAGTGCGACAGCGAAAATGCAGTAATTCATACCCTAACGATATCAATTTCATACATTGTCGCAAAACTGATGCCTACTAAGCTTGGATCAGCTATTGACTTTTGCGGATAGATAGTGAATTCGAAACTTTTCGACAATTTTCGAGGTGCGAAGGACCCGGGATTTTTATGTGCGCTTGGGGTTCGCACCAGCTTTATTCATTATATTTTGCTATCCATACACAACGCAACCCATACTACATTTGACCTACTATATATCCGTGTGATATTCCTATTTTCAGTCCGATCAATCTCTGCTTTATACTTAGGAATATAATACGTAGAATATTTTAGGTACAGGCATTTCTCTCCCCTTCGGCCCTCTCAATAGCCTGATTCAGCGTCATGAAAGGAACTTCTTTTTTATACTGAATCGCCTTTTCACTTGTACCGCCAGCATCACGCCATTCCCAATGGATATGTATATCCACCGACTCCAAAAAATAAATAGACAATGCTTCCACAGGATTCACTCCATACATATGCATAAATGCCTCGTCTGAAAGCTGATTATGTAGTAGATATTCATTTTTCATGATGCAAAGAAGCTTGCAAATATCCTCCCTGTTCACATTAACGAGACGACTCACAAATGCATTGCGTCTTACCACCGAATTCAGTATGATTTGCATAGCGTTACGAACATGCCACGCGTCAGGGCCGATACGGAGCATGTTAATTAGATTGTTATCGGTCAAATCAGGATCAAATGGCGCTGGCTCCAAAATCCGTGTCCATGTATCATTATGTCCTTTTTCAAACACCTCGATAACGTCGGAGACGTTTACACCGACGGTTTGCCACTTGCGGTTGAGGGCATCCATAATATGATAGTAATGTAGCTCTGCTTCACCACTTTCAACTTCTTGTGTCCAAACCGGTCTCATGCATACAATTTCCTTGATCGCTTGCTCATTTGCTCTGAATTTCGTAGTCACGGTTTCTTCCTCCTTTTGAAATCTGCTAAAATGGCAATAGCAAAGCTAAGGGCATGCTATGGCATCCCTTTAAATTGGGAAAAACAAATTTATTTTTATGACCACAAGGTCATAAATAAGATATAACCACGTGGTCATATTTTGTCAACAATATATGGAGGATCTATGAATGTTAAAACTCAGAATCAAGCTAAAAGAAGTGCTCAAAGAAAAGGGCATAACTCAAAAACAATTAGAAGAACTATCCGGTGTGTCACAAGCAAGAATTTCTAAACTAAGTAGTGGTGACCGACAAGAAGTCAACCTTCTAATGCTTGAGAAAATTGCTCATGCCCTAGATATCAGAGACATATCCGTTTTGTTACAGTTTGAGGAAGAGAAGATCTGATTATTGTACACTCGGTGTACCCTAAAGTTCATCACTCACGAAGCCTGTATAATATTTGGGCTTCTCTTTTTCATTTCAAACAAATCCTTTCGTACATCCCCCCTACGCTTTGTCCTCCACATCTACTTTTCTATTTTCAAATATGAAAAGAAAGGCTCGCCTCACTTTGATAGAGAGGCGAACCTTTCAAGTTTCAATCTGCACTCCCGTAAGAGGAGTGACAGCACGGGCTGAGAAGCTTTACTTAATAAAGCTTCTCAGCCCGTAAAGTGCGGATCTCATTTTTCAACTTAGGAATGGAATAAAATGGGTTATAAATACTGGAATCCCGCATCCCTCTCGAGATCTGGGGTTTTCAGGTGCGCTTGGGGTTTGTACCCTAGTAGCCTCCTATAGTGGCATATTTTTAAAAAGCAGGTCTTTCAATTCAATTTCGACACTAATTTACCATAAAAACCCTACCATTCTCTTATTTATACGATATAATAAAATAATATGGATAGTTCTTTTTGACTATAAATCACATCGAATTACCCATAAACATACATAGAAAAAGGGGAATACAGATGAAAAAACTTAGCGTATTTATGTTGGTATTGTGTTGCTTTTCGATTTTGGCAGCCTGCTCTACCGATCCAATTAAAAAAGATTTAATTACGTATGTCAATGATGGAGTTCTTCCTTTGGCACAAGATGAAAAAGCAATTACTGAAAAGTATGAATCCGTGACCGGAGATAAATACACAGATGATGTAACACTATATAATACTCTACGAGATGATATTATCCCTGAATACACCAAATATCTTGATAAAGTAGAAGCCGTAAAGACAGAAACTCCTGAGGTACGAGCTGTCCACGAAACCTACATCAAGGCTGTTAGCACTCAAAAAGAAGCCTTCATTACGATGGTCGATGCATTGGAAAAGCAGGATCTGAACTTAATCAATGAAAGTAATACCAAGCTCAGCGAGGGTAAAAAGCTATTCAGAGATTTTGGTGAACAGCTTAACACACTTGCCAAAGAGCACGATGTGACGATGAATAAGAAATAAATTTTAAAGCTCCCGTCCAGGGAGCTTTTTCTATATCCCTAGAAATACTCGAAGTAAATTACCGCTTTACTTAAGTATCTCCCCCGTTTATTGTATGATTTTCCGGCAGCTTTTTGATCTGAAACGCTCCTTCACTGGAGATTACGCTATAGAGTTCATCAAATCCTTCTTCGTAGTTGGGAGCCTCTAGTTTACTCATTACGCTTTTAATACCGATTTCAGGAATATACTCTTTGCCTGTGCGCTCCTCATTACGCTTGATGGATTCTACAAAATTGGGTTCAAAGTAGTAGCCGATAATCTTAAACCCCTTATTTTTGCAAGCATCTATATATTTCTTCCGTTCCACGACTGTTGGATTCGTATTGTCTACAACAAAGCGCTGCATTGTATCAATGGAGGCTTGAAGGTAAACATTTTCCCTATTCCGTGTTTTAAGCATATCGAGATTAATCCGCATATGTGTTTTGAAGAAATGTTCTTTATAAAAAGTCGACTTGCCTGAAGCCTGAATTCCTATAAAAATGACACACTCCAAATTTCACACATCCTTATCTAGATATACATATTGGTTAATATAATCTCTTTTTTGCGAAAACACTGGCGTCTCATGATCGACATCCCACTTGCTTCTGATTGCTTCACCTTTGTGATACTGTTGTTTGGTAATACAAATTCCCCGCTTTTGCCAGACCGGAAGGTTGTTCCAGTTCAATCCTTTTTCCGTAAACAGCTTGTCCTGTAACTGATTCCCGTTTAATCCCTCAAGCTCTGAATGCCTGAAATGAGCTTGAGCTACCATAGATATACTGTTTTTAGTAGCATCTTGTTGCCTCCATAGAAAGTAGTTTGCAACCTCATCGTGGGGCAGAACCCATGCTCTTGCGTCAAAAGTGGCTAAAGGCTTATCAGGGTAAACTTTTTGGATTTCCTCATTAAATTTGGCTGTTGCGAGAGAGGCAGATATGGACACCATCTTTTGAAGATTATTTTCAAACCAGGACTGTGTCGTTAATTTGTCATAATTCGTAAGAAGCAGGGAAATTTCATCACTCTGATGATACACCAGTTTACATCCCATAATGTTCTGAGCCAGATATTTGCATGTCTCCCATAATGCCAAAATTAGATTCTCATCAAAAGGCTTTGTCATTCCACGTGTAAAGGTATGAAAATGAGCACCGTCGATCCTGATAATTACGGGTAGACGGCGTGGCAGACTTAATCTGTAGGCATTCTCATAGCCTTTCATTCTATTGCCAAAATCATCTTTTTTCATAATCAATGTAGACTCCTCCGTTTTTCAGCTATCTATTCCCCCACTATTACGTTATAATAATTTTAACTATTTATTTTATTCCGATAAGAAAAGGATGATATATATGAGTCAAGCTGCAGCCTCGATTCCACGTCCTTTAGTCAGGGTTAACCAGTGGGTGATTGTGCTGTCTGTAGTTTTCACCTGGATTACAGGAGTATACTGGGTGCTGGCTATTCCGCTTGTAGCGGGGTTGCTCGGCGTCATATTCAATTTCAATCCGGTGATGCGGGTAGCCAAGCTGTTTTTGAAGAAAAGCCCTTCCTCTTATATACAAGAAGACCGGGGACAGCAAAGATTTAATCAGCTCCTGGCCGTCTTTTTCCTGCTGGTGGCTTGGGTAGGATTTATATTCCAGTGGAGCATTGTAGCTTATGTGTTCTCTGCGATGGTGCTGGTAGCAGCAGTAGTAGCGATTCTAGGTTTTTGTATCGGATGCTTTATTCTCTACCAGTGGTCTCAATATCAATACCGAAGAAGAAAACACGTATAAAAAGCCATGTTCACCTCCGCCCTATTTCGCTGTAATATTGTCCTCAAACACAAAAACAGAGATGGCTATATCTTCTTCCACCTTAATATCTGAAAAGAGGTGCAGCAGCCGGGAATCCATATAATCCTCCAGTTCTTTATTAAACTGTACAGGATAGATTTTTTGCACCATTTTGGTCCGGGCTGCATGCACCATCTCTTTCCCGGAAGCCTCTTGCGCCAGAAACTTTTCGGATGGAGTTAAATTACCGTACAGTATCGTGATGGCCATATTATCTACAAAGGTCGTATGTATGCGTTCTGGGCCTTTTCCGAATAGCTCTTTACGTACTTTTCGAATAATTTCATTAAAACCCGTTTCCCTTCTCATATCGCACCGCTCTCCTAAAATCTACTAAAATCTCTGTTACTATTTCCATCATAACCGATTCCTTTCATATAAAACAGAGAGCAAGAGAAAGTGATTTTTGGAACATACTTTGTTGCCTATTTTGGGTATTGATAAAAAGACTATGACTTGAAAAATAAAGTTTTAATTGTTACCTTGTTTAATCATACGATTACTCAACAAATCTCTAAACTTTTTTTTAATTCTATGCAAGGAACATAGTAAAAACGTACAAACAGTGCGCACCGCATAGTGTCGGTACGCACTGTTTTTCATTGAATATGAGGCTCACTCGTAGGCGCCGATGTTCACAGCGGCTCCCTGTACTCTGGACTTTCCGTCAATATCCAGCGTTCCGATGATGGCACGGTCTGTGTCACCAGCATCGATTGCCGGAGACGAAGACTGCAAATGGAAGTCGCCGTTCGCGGCATTCACAAATTTGGGGTCGATGAACAAAGAATGTGCATCGTTGCCGGTTCCCTTTTTATAAGCGAGGAAACCCGTATATTCTTTATTTTTCCAGGTCCAGCTGGCTTCCGAGCTGCCCGCCGGAGCAAAATATAAATTATAATCTACAACATTGCCGGAATTTTTTGTGTATTCATTGTAGATCAACACATCCGTAGAGCTGGCTACGAAAATATTGTTCTTGATCACGTTGTTTTGCGTATCGTACTGAACGAAAAGCTGGCCGCTTCCACCGCCAAGTGTATCGTTCTTGTACAGCGTATTGTTCACGATCTTGCAGTTTACCGTTGAGCCACGCTCATCATCGTAACCGCCCATGGCGATGCCGGTCAGTCGGTTGTTATATATCACGTTGCTGCGGACCGTAATATTGCTGGTGGCTTTGCCGGCATGCTCGGAGGCAATTTCGATGCCGATGTCGTTGCTGTAGCTGTAGTTCTGCTCGATAATGCTGTCCTTGCCGCCATCCACATAAATGCCGCCGGCCGAGTTGTCGTCTTTCGTGTAAGATGGATTTTTATTGGAAGAATTATTGTACACCCGGTTGCCCTTCACCAACCCGTTTCGCGCCTGATCGTAAGCAGTATTCGGAGCGGTTCCCTCAAAGCCGATCAGATCGATCCCGATATTGTCATTATTGTGAATGAGGTTGTCGGTCACCGCAAAGCCATCCACGTTGCCGTTTAAAACGAGCGATTCGCTGGAGCCCAGCACGAGATTGTACAGCTCATTGCCGCTGATCGTAAGGTCGTGAATCGAAGCCGGAGCTTTCGTGCCATAAATAGCGATGCCGTGGGCGTCCCGACCCAGCCGATCTTTGCCAGTCGGGGTGACCGTATTTTTGATGTCATGGATTTTGTTGTTGGACAGATTAATAAAGCCGCCCGAACCGTGGACATAAATACCTACAGGCACCGCGTTCTTGGAAGCAGTGGCAAAATTGCGGATTTCAAACCCCTGAACGGTAACGTAATCGACATTGGCCAGTTCGATCAGCCCTTGGGTCCCGCTGACCGAAAGTCCGGTGCCGTCAATGACGGCAGTCTCCGTCCCATAGTTGGTGAACACAATGGGACCCTGCGAAGCGGAGCCGGAGCGGGTAATCTTCAGCTTCTGATTGTACACGCCGCCCCGGACGTAAACCGTGCTGCCCGCAGGAGCCACGTCGGCCGCGTGCTGCAGCGTCTTCCACGGCGCATCGTTCGTTCCGGCGTTGGAGTCGCTGCCGCTCGTGGCCACATAATATTCTGTACCGGCCGCGGAGGCGGAGAGGGGCTGCACATTTCCTGCCATTAGACCAAGCCCCAAAATCATGGTTAAACCTGCTAGAAAAATCTTCCCGAATTTCATCATGATTCCTCATCCCCCTTTGTTTAGTCTTGTAAATTATACCACAAATTCACTAAGCCTGTCCCGCACGACGGAATGTCCATTGGACACAAAGACTTTATTTTCTCAAGACAAATAAAACACAGCCTGCCTTATCGGCAGACTGCGCATGTTCTCACTTCAAACGGACTAATCCTTTACCAGTCGATTTGAAAGCATAAGCATAACAAAAGAGAATAAAACGATGGCTGCTACCCAGCTCCAGGAGAGTGTCATATTCCCGGCCTCAGACGCGATGTAGATCGCCGTGGGCAGGGTTTGAGTATGTCCAGGAATATTGCCCGCAAGCATCAACGTAGCGCCAGATTCCCCTATCCTATAAATTCCAGAATGAAGTGACGAAAATGGGGTCAACCCAAATATTTGTGATAAATAGATCTCGCCTCGGCGATGTCCTTCGTGCCATGAACCAAGACGCGTCCATCCTGAAAAAGAACGAGTCGGTGCGTCCCGATAACGACGGATACTAAATACGGATTATGGTCCACCTTGCCCCCCTGACGGGATAACAGGCGCGCTGCTTCGTTCAGATCACGTACAGCACCCGGCGCCGGGCGGATTTGAACCGTATCGCGTCCGCACAAGACAGCCGTTTTAGCCTGATGCTCCGATTGTAAAAAGGGATACACTGGATGCTCGCCGCACGTCGGACAATCGGCTTTTTTCATGGCGCTTACATGGATCGCCTGGTGCTGATTGTTCCACAGATCGAAGGTAATCAGCTTGCTCTGCAAGGCTGAATCATCCCCGGTGAGCAGCTTCAATGCCTCCGCGCTTTGGTAGGCCGCCACCATCTGTACAGCCGGACTAATCACACCGACCGTGTCGCAGGTGGCACCACCAAGCGGTACAGCTCCGAGCAGGCAATGCAGACACGGTGTCTGCCCCGGCACGATGGTAAAGGTTGTTCCATAGCTGCCCACACATGCTCCATAAATCCAGGGGATTCGGTGCTTGACTGCGTAATCGTTCATCAGCAGCCGTGTATCGAAGTTATCAGTGGCATCGATGATGAGGTCTACCCCTGCTGCGATATCATCGATTTCCTCCAGCGATACATCCCGGACTAGCGCACGAATGTCCACGTCCGAATTGATTTGCTGCAATCGTTTCTGGGCGGCCACCGCCTTGGGCATCTGATTACGGGCATCGGCTTCGTCATAGAGCTGCTGGCGTTGCAGATTGCTCCAATCTACATAATCACGATCTACCAGCGTCAGCCGTCCGATGCCCGCTCGCACCAGCATGTCGGCATTGGCAGTCCCCAGTGCTCCAGCCCCCACCATCAGGACGTGCTTACTGCGGATATTTTGCTGACCTGCCGTTCCAATTTTCGAGAATAATTCCTGTCTGGAATAACGGGCAGGAGAAGCATGCGTATGTGCTTGTGCATCAGTACCCGTTGTCTGGTCTTTGTTTATTTCTGACATCGTTGATTTACGCCCCCATACTTCTTATCCATTGATAGCGACAAGTTGATCAGACAAGCTAAAAGTCCAGATATCCTCGCCCTCATTCGGAAGCTATTGGGTATTATGAGGGTTCCAGCCACCCAGCTGGTGTCCCTTCCACTCTGAGCCGTCCTCCCACACTTCCTTTTTCCAAATCGGTACGATTTGCTTTAACCGTTCAATCGCATGACGGCTGGCTTCGTAGCAAGCATCGCGGTGTGCAGCAGAAACAGCAATCACCACACTCGTCTCTCCAATCCTTACCGTGCCAAGCCGATGTGTCATTGCAGTACGAGTAGACGGCCAACGCTCTGCAATTTCGTCACCAATTTGCTTCATCGTATTCATCGCCATCGGGACATACGCCTCATATTCAAGCAGCACGGTTCGCTGACCTTGCGTATATTCCCGAGTCGTTCCATTAAAGGTCAGCGAGGCCCCATGAGAAGGGTCTTGCACCTTGGAGGCCACCTCATCGGCATCAATCGGGTCGTATGTGATAGCGAACAACCCACATTTTGAAATAACCGTTTCCATGCCAGGCGCCGATTGAAGAAGAGCGATTGCATCAGATGGAAGAACAGGCTCGTCAGGAGAAGCCAGCCTTTTATGGTGGGTAAAAAAAGAGCCCTGCAGCTGTGAAGCTACTTCCGAATATTGCTCATATAGTCTTTTTCGAATGTCTGCGATCGTCACGATTTCCTGTGAAAGCTCCACCGTAATCACGTCACCAAATTGTTCCGCCATAGCCGCGGATAGTTGAATACGGTACTGCATATGCATCTGACCCCTTTGTACCTCATCTGTCGAATTTAACCAGTCTGAACTGAAAAATCTAACCTCCTGAAACCGGAGGAATGATCGCAATCTCGTCATGTATACTTACTAGCTCCTCTGGAGCAGCGTAAACTTGATTTCTGGCAACAAAAGCACTTTGCAACTGGGCGGCTGCCTCAGGAAAACGCTCAGACAACAAGCCTTTTAACGCAGTAATGGTCATCGCTTCCTGATCAGTAGGCACCGTGACCATAGGCCCTCCCATAAGTTCAGCAAGGCCGGCAAATACCTGAATATGATATTTCATTTAACATACTCACCCCTTCCCAGGTACAATGACTGTCCATAGATACACCAAGAAAAACCAACATGAGCAAATACCTCGTAAAAGAGATCTTATTCCATGCTGGCTAACTGTACTGGTGTACATTGCGGATTCTCATATTATATTTTAGATTCAACCAATTCATCAATCCGTTCAGTATGTGTATACACATTTAACGAACGACTTCGTATAAAGCCGACTGTAGTAATCCCCAGATCCTCAGCCAATTCAAGCGCAAGCTCTGTGGGAGCTGACTTGGACAAAACAACTTCACAGCCAATCTTCGCGACCTTCAACAAGATTTCAGACGAAATGCGCCCACTGAATACAATGATTTTATCATGTAATACAATATCATTTTTCAAGCAATATCCATAGATTTTATCCAGTGCATTGTGACGGCCAATATCCATTCTCGACAGGATAATCCCGTTTTTGTCACATAGTGCGGCATTATGAACTCCGCCAGTCTCCTGGAATGTATGTGCCGAGCTTTGCATTAAATTCATCAGGCGAAAGCAGTCGTCAAAGGACAGCGTCACATGAGTATCATTCATTCTTTTGGCTACTTTAGCATCATTCACAAAATAGAAGCCCTGTCTGCTTTTTCCGCAACAGGAGGTAATATACCGTTTGGAATGAAAGTTTTGATAAAACTCGTTCATTCGGCGGGTTTTGATATGAACAAAGCCTTCTTTTTCCTGAACCCACAGGTCTTCGATATCATCATACCGTTGAATGACGCCTTCAGAGGCCAAAAAGCCTATTGCCATATCCTCCACATACTCCGGTGTACAAACCATGGTTGCAAATTCCTGCTGATTGATTTTGATAGTCACCGGATGCTCCGTCACCACAGTGTCCTCAAAACGCTTGATTTGTCCGTCGCAACAACGCAAAATCTCGCGCCGTACCTCAGCCGGCTTTTCCACGTGCTCCACTCCCTTGTTTCTGGCAGGCTGGCTCTTTGGTTCACCCGCCAATGTGTGACATTTCAATTTTGGACAATGTTCGCTGCGTATGGGTCAGCCGTTCCTCAGAATAGCGGTCGGTACGCCCTCTCCAAACACGCTCAACGTAAGCCCTAATCTCATCATCGGACTGTTCGGAACGCAGCATCGTCCGAAGCTCATACCCTTGAGAGGCAAACAGACACGTGTACAAGGAGCCTTCAGCAGAAATTCTCGCTCGTGTACATGTGGAGCAGAAGGCATCCGTAACAGACGAAATAATGCCGATCTCCCCTTCTCTGTCCCGATACCTGTAACGCGTCGCCACCTCACCTGTGTACTGGGGCGGAACAGGCTCCAAGGGCATGTGCTCATGAATGGTATGGAGGATTTGCTGCTTGGAAACGACCTGATCCAATTTCCAGCCATTGGTGTTGCCTACGTCCATAAATTCAACAAAACGCAAAATATGCTTTTTCTTTTGAAAATAGTCTGCCATAGGCACAATATCCTGATCGTTGAAGCCCTTTTGCACGACCATGTTTATTTTCACCTGCATCCCCGCCTGAGCCGCAGCATCAATACCATCCAGTACGGCCTTTACGCTGCTTTTTCCACCGTTCATTCGGCGGAATCGCTCATCATCCAGCGAATCCAGACTAACCGTTACTCTCGCCAATCCTGCTTCTCGAAGTGCCGCAGCATACTTAGGCAAAAATACGCCGTTCGTCGTCATTGCAATATCTTCGACCCCTTCGAGTTGGGTTAACGAATGAATGAGCGAGGATAAGTCCTTTCTCAGCAACGGCTCACCGCCAGTAATACGCAGCTTCGTGACGCCAAGCGAGACAAAAATACGGGAAAGGCGTGTAATTTCCTCAAAGGTCAATATTCTTTCTTTTGGCAAAAACGGATAGTCATGCCCAAAGATTTCTTCCGGCATACAATACCGGCACCGAAAATTACATCTGTCTATAACGGATATTCTCAAGTCCCGTAACGGACGATTCCATTGATCGTCGCTGCGGTTTGTCATTACGTTCACCTCAATCTGCCATCGTTATAGACTTCTACAACGGATGCCTTCATTCCAGAAATTTGGGCAACAGCGATCAAGCACCTTAATTTCAGCTTAATAGCCAAAAAACCGGCATCGCAACAACTTCTTCGCCTTTGGAAATCGAAGAATCTGCTAAATGCCGGTTAATTTATCTACATCAAGATTTCACAAATCCTTACATCATGTGATATAGAAAAATCAAACTAACAAGCGCTGCGACAAATAAAATATACGCGATTCCCCACGTACACTCCATTCACGAATGCTCTGCAGTAGATTACTATTTCTATTGTTAGCAATCCTCGAACGTTTGTCAATGCTTTTTCAATTTCTCAAACGATAATCATTATCATTTAAAAAATTCAATAGTGTACCGTTGAACTATCTTAAATTTTACGCTATAGTTACACAAGGTGACATGCAGAAAATGACATATCTTAAGAATTATTATAGGTAATTGATATACAAGCGGTGCGTGCTGTTTGTTATTAATACATACTCCTATGGTGAATTGGCTTCCAGGACTTAGAGCTTGGTCACTACTCCACCATAAACACAAGTGCTCATGATCAGGCACTTGTGTTTATGGTGGAGTTTTTTTATTTCTAATTTTCAAATTCAAAATCTGAAAGGAGCCTGAACCGTGATTGAAAGTACAATCAAAATTACATTAAACGGACAGGAGCTGAAAGCAAACAGCAGTGCAACAATTCTTGAAATCATTAATGAAAACAACATTGCCCATCCCCAACTGTGTTACGTTCCCGAAGTTGATCCGATCCGCACCTGTGACACCTGTATCGTTGAAGTAGATGGAAAGCTGGTGCGTTCCTGCTCGACACATGCTGCGGATGGTATGAATATTCATTTACATTCGGACCGTGCGAAAGCAGCTCAAACAGAGGCCATGGACCGACTACTGGAAAATCATCTCCTCTACTGCACGGTGTGCGATAACAACAACGGTAATTGTAAATTGCATAATACAGCAGAGCTTATGGAAATTGAACATCAAAAATATCCGTATCGACCGAAAGTCGACCCAACGGAAGTAGATATGTCCCATCCTTTTTACCGCTATGACCCCAATCAATGTATTGCATGCGGCCAGTGCGTAGAAGTATGCCAAAACCTTCAGGTCAACGAAACGCTGTCTCTTGACTGGGAAGCTGAACGCCCTCGCGTCAAATGGGATGACGGAGTTGCAATTAACGACTCCTCCTGCGTCAGCTGTGGTCAGTGTGTAACGGTCTGCCCATGCAATGCCTTGATGGAGAAATCCATGCTGGGAGAAGCAGGCTTCATGAGTGGCATGAATAAGGACTTATTAAATCCGATGGTGGATCTGATCAAGGAAGTGGAGCCAGGCTATAGCGGGATATTTGCCATTTCCGAGGCGGAAGCAGCAATGCGTGAAACCCGTACGAAAAAAACGAAAACCGTCTGCACATTCTGCGGCGTAGGCTGCAGTTTTGAGGTATGGACCAAAGGCCGCAAAATTTTAAAGGTACAGCCTACCTCGGAAGGGGCTGTCAACGGCATCTCGACGTGTGTTAAAGGGAAATTCGGCTGGGATTTTGTGAACAGCGATCAGCGTTTGACCACGCCTTTAATTCGTGAAGGCGACGAATTCGTGGAAGCAACCTGGGAAGAAGCACTAAGCCTGATGGCCAGCAAAATGGGAGCTATTAAAGAAACCTATGGCGGCAAGGCGCTCGGCTTTATTTCCTCGTCCAAATTTACCAATGAAGAAAATTATCTGATGCAAAAATTGGCGCGTCAGATCTTCCAGACGAATAATGTCGACAACTGCTCACGATATTGCCAATCTCCTGCGTCATGGGGACTGCAATACACCGGAGGCATCGGCGGAGACAGCGGTACGATTAAAGACATTGCTCAGGCAGGCTTGGTCATACTGGTCGGTTGTGCGCCTGGAGAAGGACATCCGGTGCTGGCTACCCGCATCAAACGTGCGCATAAGCTGCACGGACAAAAGCTGATTTCGGTGGATTTGCGCAAGCACGAAATGGCAGATCGCGCAGATCTGTTCATTCGCCCGAAGCAAGGTACGGATTATGTATGGTTATCTGCTGTAGCCAAATATATCATCGACCAAAACTGGCATGCTGCCGGATTCATTGAAGAACATGTCAATTTCTATCCTGAATATTTGAAATTGCTAGAAACCTACACGCTGGAATTTGCCGAACAGGAAACAGGCATTTCCAAAGAGACACTGATTCAGGTGGCAACTATGATTCATGAAGCCGATGGCACTGCCATTTGCTGGGGCATGGGCGTGACGCAAAATATCGCAGGCTCTTACACTTCGATTGCAATTGCCAACCTGCTGCTGGTAACTGGAAACTTTATGCGTCCAGGTGCAGGTGCGTACCCGCTTCGCGGACATAACAATGTTCAGGGTGCTGCCGACATGGGCACGATGCCGGACATTTTGCCTGGCTACCAGCCCGTGACGAACGATGGCATTCGCGCCAAGTTCGAAGCGGCCTACGGCGTACAAATTCCGAATCAACGCGGACTGGACAACATTCAAATGCTGGAGGCCATTAAAACTGGTGAGCTTAAAGCGATGTATATCGCTGGAGAAGAGATGGCATGGGTGGATGCGGACTCCAATCACACTCAGGAAATGCTGGCGAATCTGGATTTCCTTGTCGTCCAGGATGTATTCCTGAGCAAGACAGCACAATTCGCGGATGTTATTTTGCCAGCCGTACCTTCACTGGAAAAGGATGGAACCTTCACCAATACCGAACGTCGTGTACAGCGTTTGTATGAAGCGCTGCGCCCTGTGGAGAACAGCAAACCGGATTGGTGGATTTTCAGCCAATTTGCCAAGTACATGGGATTTGATTGGGGTTATAGTCATCCGCGTGAAATTTTTGAGGAAATGGCGTCACTTACCCCATTTTTCTCCCAATGTAATTATGACGTATTGGAAGGCTGGAACAGCTTCCATTGGGGATCGACGGATGGCAGCAATACGCCGCTGCTACACACCAACGGCTTTAATTTCCCCGATAAAAAGGCGCGTTTGGGACTTTTCGAATATGTACCGCCAGTACAGTATCCGGCTGAATTCGATCTGACCTTGAATAACGGCCGGCTGCTTGAACAATTCCATGAAGGAAATATGACAACCAAATCAGCAGGTATCCAGCTCAAGCTCCCCAAAGTATTTGTGGAGGTGTCGCCCGAATTGGCTGAGGAGCGCGGAGTCAGGGACGGATCGCTGGTCCGATTGGAATCGCCTTATGGTGCGGTGAAGCTGCGTGTTCTGGTCACAGATCGGGTACAGGGAACTGAAATCTATGTACCCATGCACTCCACCAGCCATGATGGTGCTGTAAACCTGTTAACCGGTGGAGCATTCGACGTGATTACCCGCACGCCTGCCTATAAACAAGCCAAGGTTCGGATGCAAGTTTTGGAGGTAGACGGTCAAAATCCGCTGCCGCGTATCAATCCACGCTACAAAAAACGGCATCCGCAAAATGGGGTTGAAGTGGATCGGAAGTGGAATCGTCCCGGTTACGTCGATTTGGTAGATCAAAAATAAGGAGGTCGGCCCCATGGCCAAGCCTATTTCAATTGTGAGAAAACGTGTTTTGACAGAAGAAGAACGACAACAACAATCGCTGGATCAGCTTACTGCTGATTTGGCAGATAACGGGCCCGCATTGCAGAAAACGCTCGAAATTGTACGTGAGCTGCACGACAGCGGTCTTCTCGAAGCAGCACAGTCTATGCTGAAAGCCAAAGAAAGCATCGCCAAAATTGCTGTGGGACAAGCGACACGCAAACCTGTAACAAATATCATCAACAATCTGATGGGGGCAGCCGGAATGCTGTCCGAGGTAGACCCCGAGCTGATGAACAAGCTGACCAGCAGCGTGACTTCAGGCCTGAGCGAGGCTGAAGAGCATCTACAGCAGAACAAAAAAACTCGGCTGCGCGATCTCATGAAGGCGATGAATGATCCGGATGTAAACCGGGCCATGGGCTTTGGCATTCATTTTCTCAAAGGAATGGGAAAAGGGTTGTCCAATAAATAGCTAATACAATGGTCCGTTCGCGGAGCCTCCACACCAAGCTTCCAGGTCGATCCTGCTACAAAAACAAGAGTTGTCCCAAGCAGCCATTTCATGGCTTTTGGGACAGCTCTTTTATTTTTTATCCACCTGCAACAGCGTCACCGTTTTAAGCGAAACGGCATCCCTGATTTGCTCCTCCGCAATGACCTTCAGCTTAAGCAAGCTGGCAATCTTTGCGGTATCCGGCTTGGAAAACAAGCGCCATAGCTGCGGGTCTGGCAGTAAATTATACAGCATGGTGTGATCATATTCCTTGCGGTGCTGCTGCACAACCTTGACGCGGTAGCTGCCAATTTCCCATTCTGCCACTCCCTGCTGGTCGCAATGATTCGTAATATCATGACGCAGATCATTCAGCTCGCCTTCGATTTCTTTTTGCTGCTGCTTTAGCTGATAGTAGCGACGCACCTTGCTTTCCAAATCCATCACGCTCCTCTGCTTACATATGTATGCTTGCAGAAGCGTTTTAGGACAAGTTTTGTTAAGCATTTCCCGGGTAATGGAATGAGCCATAAGAAGCGCTACCATATTTCGAACTTTATTTGGGTACATTCGCGCCTGGATTTACAGGTCCTGCACCTTTGGACTCTCCTTTACGTTTCATATAGTTGGCCCAGTATGCCGTCAGAATAGGCACCAAAATGGAGGTCACAATGACCGAAGCGGCAACTAATGCCGTTGCTGACTGCGCTACAGGCAAAAACTCAGGCTTGATATTCGCGACAATAACCGGATTCGCTACTGCTGCACCTGCCGTACTGGAGGCTGCAATCCCTGCTGTGCCATTGCCGCCGCCGATATATTTATCCGCCAGCATCAGTGGGATACCCGTAATGATAATGACAAAGATGCCTAACAAAATACCAAGCACGCCCGTCTGGACAATGACACTCAGGTCAATGGAACAACCAAGTGCAAAGCCGAAAAATGGAATCAAGGCTTGCGTTGCGTTACCAAAGTATTTACGGAAATCGTGGTCCAGATTGCCTAATGCAAATCCGACCAGAAATGGTAAGACCGCGCCCACAAATGTCTGCGGCTCAAAAACGGCCAAGCCGGTACTGCCCAAAATCAGCATTGTCACCAATGGACCTGATTCCAGGGACATCAGCACGAATGCTCCTGCCTCTTCCTTGGAGCCATATTGCTGCATAATAGAGGCGTACAGCCCGCCGTTCGTCATATCCATGGCGGAAATCAGCGCCAGCACGGACAAACCTGCAAACAGCCCGCTTTCCACACCATCAACAGGCAGCAGTCTGGAGGCAATGATCGCCACTACCCAGGCGACTGCGATTTTAGTCAATACAAGCGTACCTGATTTACGCAATACGGTACCCGTCGCCCGAACATCAATGGAAGCACCCATACAAAAAAACCACACTGCCAAAATGGGTACCGTACCCGTCATTAGCCCCTTGGTAAAAGATCCAAAATAGTCTCCTGCCCATGGCGTAAACGTATGAAGCAGTGCGCCAATAAACAGCGGCACCAGCATAATGCCCCCTGGAATTTTATCAATGCTTTGTTTAATTTTCATAACTTCGTTCAACCCTTTCGTTTTTGCCAATGCAAAAACAAGGCCGGTTTACTTGCGGCTCAGGCCGAGATCAGGAATCAGTCTTGCGAAGGTATCATGGCTCTCCTTCAGCTGCCGTGCAAATGCCTCTGCATCCTTGACACGCAATCCTAGCCCATGCTTGCGCATTTCCTCCCTGAATTCCTCGTCCTCTGTCCCCTTGATCAGTGCGTCTGCCAGCATCCCGGCAATGTCATCCGGTGTGTCCTTTGGTACAGCCAGCCCTCTCCAGGTGCCAATAAAATGCACACGCAGCCCGGTGGCCTGCTGGAGTGTCGGCACACTTGGAAACGCTTCCGAAATCGTGTCTGCCTGGATCGCCAGTATGCGAAGCTTTCCTTGGTCCACATATGTTTTCACTTCTGCGGGGCTAACGGGTACAGCATCCACGAATCCGCTCATCAAAGCGGAAACGGCTGGCCCCGCCCCCTCATAAGGGATATGAGTGAAGCGAACACCGCTTTTCTGCTCCAGCATCGCGGCAGCGAGGTGCCAGATGCTGCCCGTACCTGCATTGCCCATTTTCAGCTTGCCGGGATGGGCACTGGCATCCTCCAGAAATGCCTCCGCTGTCTTCCACGGCGCATCCGCCCTGACCGTAATGGCAGAAGGGTCCATATTGGTTTGAAGCAGCGGCTTAAAGCGCTCATAGGTGAGCGGCAGCAGTCCCAAATGGGGTAACGTAGTCAGCTCCGCAACCAGATACGTTACGGTGTAGCCATCCGCCTGCGCCTCAGCCCCCTCCATCAGCCCAACGGAACCGCCGCCCCCCGTCCGGTTAACGACGGTGATTGGCTGACCGAGATGCTTTGCGGCGGCCTTTGCGAGCGCTCTGGCGGTAATATCTGTACCACCCCCTGCCGCATAAGGAACGACAAGCGTAATTGGCTTCATAGGAAATGTATTGCTGTGATCCCGCAGGGTGCGGTGATCCACATATTCACTGATACTCAAGGCAGAAAGCATAGCTACTCCTGCCGCAACCAGCACATATTTTTGCCATGGCTTTTTCTTCATTACGCGCCCTCTTCTCCAAAAAATAAACCGGGTCCAACATGCACCCGTTTTCACCCCCCAACGTATTCGGCCATGTTTTGTGCTTACATGAAGCTAATGTACCGCACCGTGGAGGGCCACAGCTATCGCTTAATCTTCGTATTTATCTTCTAAAACGCCAGCATATCGATCTTTTGGTCGATCTGCATATTCATTAGAACATTTGCTGATTTCCCGGAATTTCCCTGGAGTCACCTGTTTATGCTTGCGGAATACACGAATAAAGCTGTTCTCATTCCGGTATCCGACCTGGTCTGCAATTTCACTAATTTTCAAATGGGTTTCGCACAGTAAAGCACATGCTTTTTTCATGCGTAATCCAGTCAAATAGTCGTAAACGGTACTCCCCGTCTCTTCCTTGAACATGCTGCTGACCGAGGATACACTCATGTGAACCTGATCCGCAATCTCCTGCAGCCCTATGTTTAAATGCAGATGATGCTCCATATAATCCATCATCTCTTGCACACGCACAAAATCCTTGGATCGTCTGCGTTCATTCCATTTTTCTTCCATATCCGACAGAATGACGACCAGCAATGCCTCAATATCTTGCAGATCCTGCGTCAGAATCTGATTCCAATGGTAATCAGCAAGCTTATCCGGCGGTGTCACACTTTGGGTGGCACACCATTCTAGCAAATCTTCCAGCAATTCATGAACAAAAAGGTAAACTTGGGCTGGAGCTGTCCTGTGAAGACGAAGCTCTTCAACCCATTGGCCGATCAGCTTGGCACTTGCACCCGGTTCCTGTGACCCCAGAGTATGAATCATGTCAATACGCCGATTGTCCAGCAGCGTTGAATCCCGAGTCTGCTCCTGTAGCAGCACATCCGCTGAGCCATCCTTTTCCACATATACGTCGCAGTCCATGTTTGTATGTGAGCGTCCATACCCTTCATACAAGCGCAGGTTAAGGGCCTCTTTTCCTTTTACATAGGACTCCCGCGCCTCTTGAATATCTTTGACTACATGACCAACTCCAATAGAAATCGTCAAAGGAAGATGCTCACCGACAACCTGGATCAGCCTGTCTACACTTTTGTAAAGCACAACGCCCTCTTGGACAGCAGCCTCCGTACCAGCTTCGTATGCTCGCTCGCCGAACTGTAGCAGCACAACAAAGCCACTCTCCTCATCCGGCGCACTTACCGCTTTCCAGCAAGGCTCCAGCGTCTCCAGCAAAATATTGTTCAGCGCATACTTAAGCAGCATGGCATCCTCTTCTGGAAAGCTTGCGGCCCACGTGGAATATCGGTCGATCGATACGACCATGACAACCAAGGAATTGCCTTCCCAATCGGAAAAATACTGCTCCCATTTCATCCGCATTTCCTGTATGCCCATTCTACGCTGGATGACATCTTCAATATATTTGGAACGCAGCTCAGGCAGGCTTCGCTCAACCACCAGTGATTTGCGGTGGAACTCTCCAACCAGCTTGCTAATCACAGGCTCCAGGTCGTACAGCCCTCCTTGGCGCGTTCCCCTATTGCCCGAATTCAACAGGCTATTAATTTTTTTCATGGGGCGAAAAGCCGCATAATTGTAATAGTAGACGGCTGAGCATCCAGCCAGTATAGAGATAAAGGCCAGCCACAGCATCATATTGCGCGCCAGCTTTACATTTTTCAGGAGCTTGTCCATAGGAACGAGCGATACTAGACGCCAGCCCGTTACATCCGAAAAGGTCTGGTTTGCCATATATTCCATATCCCCTATCTCTACATAAGCATAGGGACTCACATCCAGCTCTTGCAAAACCCGGTTCATCTCATTTAAGGGTACGGACGATCTCAGCTTGGGATAGATCAGTTCGCCTTCCAGATCATACACGTATTGCGAGTTGGATAAATGGATATACAGTTTGGAGAAAAAACGGTCGTAATCCAGATTGATCAGCACCGCACCGATAACCTTCCCCTCCTCTACTATGGGTCTCGCCAGTGAAAGCAGCTCTACCGTCCCATACTGGGGGTCTGTGCCATACCACCTCCGCTTGATCAGTAGCGGCTTCCTGTGGATGTCCTGAATCCAGGGAACCCACGTGGTATCCGGTGCCTGTTTCCAATCAGGCAAGAAGCCGTAATTGCTGGATACAAGCGCATGATTCTCCAATGAGATCACTTCAACCGAATCAATCTCTTCATGTGAAGAAAGGGCTTTCAAATATTTCTGGAGTCGTTTTATGATGGAAGCGCTATTGGATAGCGAATTTCCATCTGCTTGGATACGAGCAAATGCCTCCACATCAGGGTGATAAGCCGCATCAAGTGCCATGTTATCTGACTCGCGAAAAGCACGATTGGTCACATCCAGATTAATTTGCAGCAGCTCTATATTAGGAGTGTTCAGTTCGGTATCCAAACCTTCACGATACCTCGAATAGGATAGCAGGCCAATCCCGCTAATAACGAACGAAACACATAGAGTAAGCAGCAGAATCAGTCTTGTCTGTTTATTTTTCAGCATTAGCCGAAGCTTAAGTCGCAACATTCCCGTAACTTCATCCTTCCGGACTTCCTTCTCCATCTTTCTCTTGCTCAGGCTGTAAAAGTAATAAAATACTCTTCCTAAATCTATTTGACACCAGATAGGGAAATCCCTGCCTATATATAACGAAACTTCAGAGAAGTTACGTCCTTAAAATCAAAAAGAAGAAGCCTCCCTTGGCAAGGGTAAGACTTCTTCTAGATCATTTCGTGCTGTTTAGCTCGTTTTCTCCACCTGGAAACGATCCAGCTCGCGCTGCATCTCCTCGCGAATCTGACGAAGCTCTTTCACCTTCTCAGCCGATTCCTCAAAGGAACGCTTCTGTTCCACCGTGGATGCCGTAATTTCTTCGCTGCCTGCGGCAGACTGCTGAGTGATAGCACTCATATTTTCGATAGCTTGCTGCACCTGTACGCTTAGTTCCCGCGATACATTCATATCTGTCGATAGCTTGCTGACCTGGCCAGCAATTTGCTGCACTTTGTCACTAATCTCTGCGAACGATTCGCCGGTGGAGGAGGTAGCCTTCTCCTGCTCACGGAACAGATCCTGACTTTGCGCCACAGAAGTCTTCACTTTATCCATGGCCTGCATAATACGCTCAACAGCGGTATAAATTTGCTTGACAGCGGACTCTGATTGGTTTGCCAGTTTTTTCACTTCATTGGCTACGACGGCAAAGCCTCTTCCCGCTTCACCTGCACGCGCAGCCTCAATGGAAGCATTCAAGGACAGCAGCGATGTCTGGCTGGCAATTTCAGATACGTAGCCGGTCATGGTTGTAATCTCGGCTGCATTGGCCTCCAGCTCCTTGACTGTCTGTTCCACTTCGGCCATCGCTGAGCGATTTTCCGCAACGATGCGCAGTTGCTCGCTCATGACCTGCGTACCCTGCTCAACGGCATGCAAAGCATCCTCACTATACGCGGTCGACTGCGTCGTTTCCAGCAGATTGGCCTCAAACTTCTGCTGCATCTCGTCCACCACACCAACCGTCGTCGACAGATCCTCGGCAATTTTCTGGCTGCCTATCGCCAGTTCCTCTGTTGATGTGCTGACTTGTGTCACAATTTCCTTCATGGCTTCATTATACTGGTCAATATCCCGAGCCATCAGATCGACACGATTACCCGCCTGATCAATAGAAAGAACAATGGTACGCAAGTTGCCAATCATGACCCGGAACGACTCGTTGAGCTCATCCAGCTCATCGCGTCCTTTCGTTTGGGCGAGCTGCACGGTCAGATTCCCCTCGGCAATTTGCTTCGCGGCATCCGTTAACCTGCGGGTTCTGAGGGCAAGCTGCCTGGAGGTATATGTATTATATAACCCGACCGCCACCATAAGAAAAACAGCACCTGCCAAGGCCAATTGCCAGGTAAAACGAATGCTCTTGGTCAAGTCCTCTGTGTATTCGTCATATCGTGCCTTAGTCAGCAAGTCCAGCATAAATACATCGTTTTGAATCCCTTGTACGCGCATGGCCTCCCGCTTGGACTCCGGGCTGTTTTGAGTGCTCATTGCTTTTTCCGTTGCTGTCTTAAACTTGCTGAATTTGATTTTAACCGAACTCAGACGTTTTTGCTGCGCTTCGGTCTGCATCATGCCCTGCGATAGCAGCGTAATCGTTTTTTCAGACTGAGTCAGCTGCTTCAAAACGTCGGCTTTGTTGCTCTCCGTCATGGAAGAAGAATAATTTTGCAACGCCTGCCCCGACTGAATCAAATAAGCATTGAGCTGCTGTACATTTAGCATAGCAGGTACAAGATTGCTGCTTTGCGAGTTAATACGTAGTAATTCGAAAATAATATACGCTACTAAAGCCAGGCAAGCGATCAGGGAAACCATCGCGTTCAGCACCAGTTTACCTTGCAGTTTCATCAACATTCATCCTCCGTTTTGCAAAAATTTATTGGGCAGGTACCACAAGCGCGCCGGACTTGATTTTTTCCTTTAAATCATCCAGCAACTTTTGCTGATCCTGATTCAGTGTCACGACACGAATAGGTGCTAATCCTATCCCATCCTCCGCAAGACCGAACACCATATTCTTGTCCGTAAATTTTCTTTGATGATCTGCAAAGCCTGTGACTGCTTTATATATCGCAATGTCCACATTTTTGATCATGGAGGTGACAACCGCCTTTTCCGCAATGAAAAACTGATCGCTGTCAACCCCGATCGCATATTTTTGCTGCTTTTGCGCTTCCTGTAGTGCCCCCACGCCCGTCAGACCTGCTGCTGCATAAATAACATCAATCTGATTCTGATTGATCATATCCTGTGCAATCTCCGTGCCTAGCTCCGGCTTTCCAAAATCTCCGGCATACGTCGCGGTGACTTTGGCATCCGGCTTGACGGATTGAACTCCTGTGCGATATCCAGCCTCAAACTTTTTTAACAGGGGAGACTCCACGCCTCCGATAAAGCCTACCTGCTCTGTGTGACTGGTCAAACCTGCGACGACTCCAGCCATAAAGCTGCCCTCTTCTTCTTTAAAGGTGATCGAAGCCACATTCGGTAGATCCGATTTTTCATCCACGATTAAAAAGCTGCGGTCCGGATATTTTTTAGCAACGGCTTCCAGACTGTCCTTTACCATATAACCCAATCCAATGATTAAATCTGCTTTCTCTTGCGCAAGCTGCTCAAAAGCAGCATCATATGTCTTGGTCTCCGAAATTTCCCGGTATTCAAACACAATTTTGCCTTCATCCCGTGCCTGGATCAAGCCTCGAAAAGCTGCGTCGCTGTAGGATTGATCGCCCAGACCGATGTCTGACAGTACGATTCCCACCTTCATGGGCTGTGCCTTGGTTTGTGCTGCCGATTGTCCACATGCTCCCAGCAGTAATGCAAAAATGATGACCATGGGAATCCACTTAAAAGTTAATAATACAGCTCGTTTCTTCATGACATATCACCTCAACATAATTTGGAAATCCCCAACAATTTTATATCGGTTGTAATAGCATATTTTTTCATGATAATTTCTGTAAATTCAGTTCTTTTATTTTATTATGAGAAAATAAATAGGACTGATCACCAGGCTTGAATCACGTCGCCTAACAATCAGTCCTCAAATCTATTTGCCTTTACTCCATTTGGAAGCAATCACATCTGCTTTACTCTCTATTAAATCCATAGCTTCCTCACGGCGTTTCGTTTTGAACAAATCAATCATGTCCATCAAGTCGTTGCGGTCCAATAATTTAACTCCGTTCACAGCAGCAAGTGTTTTACATGAATCGGTATAACGCCCGGAGGTGATGACGACAGACTTGTCTGCCGCATAATAGCGCATGGAGGTGTAAATCTCCTGCACCGCACCCAATCCTACCGGATGTTGTACACCATAGCGCTTGGCCTGGATTACGACTCTGGCGCCTTCACGGTCTGTAAAAACCAAATCCGCCCCAAAGTCCCGGCTGCCGGTTGTTTTATAGATGTCCTTATAGCCAAGGGCAGATAATAGTCGTTGCAAATAAAGCTCAAATTCCGAGCCGTCCTCCATACGATCGATATCCTGAATTCCAATTCGCCGTGGGTCCAGATCGCGTAAAATTCGATTCCGGCGACCACGTATAAGTCCTCTTATAATAAGTACAAGCAACACGAAGACTACAATAAGTCCTATCCCTAATTCCCTATATGCGGATAATTGCTCCAGCAGCATTCCTCTTCCCCTTTTCTACAATAAAGGTGCAGCCGCATAACCCCTAACAGTTAAATCCCTAAGTTACACCTGACTCACGTATTACATCTCCCATGTTACAATCACATATTAACATGATAAAAGCCCCGCCAAATTCGACGGGGCTATCTTCGTCTTGCCTCAAAGCTCTTTAAATTCTATGCTCAAAGCAGAATTATTCACGATTCAGCAAAGATTCTCCAGCGATGCCAGGCTGGGTCATTTGATACGGGTCCAAAATAATGTCCAGTTCTTCCTCGGTCAGGACATTATACAGCAGACTCAGTTCACGCACCGATTTTCCTGTCGTGATGGCCTCGCGTGCAATGCGGGATACAACCTCATATCCGAGATGAGGATTAAGTGCTGTAATAATGCCTACACTGTTCTCCACATATTCACGACACCGCTCTACATTGGCTTCAATTCCGTCCACACAATGGATGCGGAAGACGTTGAAGCCCTGCTTCATAATTTCCAGTGATTGCAGCAGGTTGTAGACAAGCACAGGCTCCATTACATTCAGCTCCAGCTGCCCTGCCTCAGAAGCCAGACAGATCGTATGGTCATTTCCAATAACCTGAAAAGCAATTTGGTTAATGACCTCACACATCACCGGGTTGACCTTGCCCGGCATAATGGATGACCCCGGCTGACGAGCAGGCAAGCTCAGCTCTCCGAGACCAGCACGCGGCCCGGAGGCCATCAGACGGATGTCATTTGCCACCTTTGACATGTTCATCATACAAATTTTCAACGCAGCAGATACTTCGGTGTAGGCATCCGTATTTTGTGTAGCATCCACGAGATTCTCATCAGCTTCCAGCGGGAAGCCGCTGACCTCTGCCAACACCTCAGCGACACGCTGAATATAACGACGGTCTGCGTTCAAACCAGTACCAACCGCAGTCGCTCCCATATTAATCGTCAGCAGATGCTGCTTGGTCGCACGGACGCGACCGATATCACGGCCCAGCACACGCGCATAAGCCTGAAACTCCTGTCCCAGTCGAATCGGCACTGCATCCTGCAAGTGGGTCCGACCCATTTTAATCACACTATCAAACTCTTTCGCCTTACGGGAAAACGCTTCTTGAAGCTCACTCATGGTGACCAGCAACTGGTCAATCATACTTAATACAGCCAGATGGACTGCTGTAGGAAAAGCGTCGTTGGTCGATTGCGCCATATTGACATGGTTATTGGGGCTGATCTCCTGATAATCTCCACGCTGCTTACCCATCAGCTCCAGCGCCCGGTTTGCAATCACTTCATTTGTGTTCATATTAATAGACGTGCCTGCGCCGCCCTGAATCGGATCGACGATGAAATGGTCATGCAACTGCCCTTGAATGATCTCGTCAGCTGCCTGAATGATGGCCTCTGCTTTGGGACGATGCAAGCGGGTCAATTCCATATTTACCGTCGCTGCTCCCTTTTTGACGATCGCCATGGCCTTAATCAGTTCAGGGTGCAACCGTTGGCCTGTAATTGGAAAATTTTCTTTTGCCCTCAGGGTTTGTACACCATAATAGGCGTCTGACGGCACTTCCTTGTTACCTAAAAAATCATGCTCCAGCCTCATATTCTTCGATTCCTCCGCTGTGTGTGCTACGATCTTCAATCCAGACCAGCCGAATTGACCATACAGAGACCTTGGGACGGTCCCTCCTTCATTATACGTTCCCATTCCCGTGCTTTTCCAGTCAAATTAACGCGGAAAAAGGTTACACTATCTTATGACAAGTTATGATTGCCTGTATAGACTCTAATTATTCGACAAATGCTCAGCAATGATCGGCATGGGGATTCAAGAGCTTATAATAATACCGCGTGGCATGCAACTGACCATCAGCCGACCTGGCATAACCCGGAATCACACCCGCTTCTATAAAACCGATAGACTCATATAGTCTATTGGAAGGATCACCCACCCGCGTATCCAGCACCAGTAACGTTCTATCCTGACGAAGTGCTTCTTCTTCTGCCGCTTTCATTAACTGTCGTGCAATCCCAAGCCTGCGCCCCGACGGATGCACCATGAGCTTTGCAATTTCCGCACGATGTGTAGCGTTGGCTTTTTGAGCCAAATGAAGCTGAACCGTGCCCACAGGCACTCCGTCCTTCTCGGCAATCCACAACACCACACCATCTTCAAGCACACGATTCCAGTAAGCAGCTGCTTCCAGATAGGTCAGTGGTGGCAAAAAGCCTATAGAAGCACCGTCTGCTACCACGTCGATTAAAAGTCGAATCAATGTGTCTACCACTTCTTCATTCAGAGCTTGGATAGGATAGACTATTATTTTGTCAGACACTATGATTCCTCCCAATGGCGTTGATAACATATAATAAAGAAAGCAAACTATCCTTTTACGATAGCTTACTTTCCATGGTATTTCTGTTACATCATTATTACTTCCGCCATTATTTCTGCTACTGATCTGCCATATAAAAGAATTCCCACAGATGACCATCTAAGTCCTGAAAGCTCCATCCGTACATAAAACCATGATCCTGAGGTTCGTTCGAAGGCTTGCCCCCCGCTTCCAAAGCCTTGTGGACGATCTCGTCCACCTTTGCTCTGCTCTCTACCGATAAAGCGATAATCGCTTCCGTGCTATTGGTTGCATCTGAGATTTCTTTTGTCGTAAAAGCTTTAAAGCGCTCTTCAACCAGCAGCATAACAAAAATATGCTCACTAACCACCATACAGGTTGCATGTTCATCGGTGAATTGAGCATTAAATTCAAATCCAATTGCATTGAAAAAGTCAATGGAGTGCTGCAGATTTTTAACCGGTAAATTCACAAAAATTTGTTTGGCTGTTACTCCCACGGCATTTCACCTCTTCATACGTTTTAAATTCTGTTTTTCACACTGCTTCTCAAAAAAGATAACTTAACTATCGTATAAAGTCAAATAATCTGACATTCGTATTATCTATTGCTGCCAATCCAACTTTCCAGGGTCCGAGATAATTCAGCCGCCTCGCTACATATAGACTGATCCTGGCAGTCGTGGGTAATCGCTGCGCTTCCTTTTCCAGCAAACCCTCAAGTAAAAAGCAAAAATGAATTCTTCTTGCCGTAGCATAATCAGATCATATTATTGTAAACTTGTTCTAATACAGAAAAAGGTGGCACATACGCTATGGAGCATTTGCTTAACAATCAGGTTCAAAACATTCAAATCAGCGGCATCCGCAAAATTGCCAATAAGGTTGCCGCATTGCCCGGAACCCTGTCCCTTACGATTGGACAGCCGGATTTCCCTACCCCTGCGCATATTATGGAGGCCGCCCATCGGGCGATTAACGAAGGACGCACCTCATATACGCCTAATCCCGGACTACCCGAGTTACGGGAAGCCGCAGCGGCATTTGTAGCCCATAAATACGGGCTGAATTACCGTGGACAGGATGAGGTTATCGTAACGAACGGGGCCAGTGAAGCACTGGATATTACCCTGCGCACCATTTTGTCACCCGGCGATGAAGTCATTCTGCCTGTGCCAATCTACCCGGGTTACGAGCCATTGATCCGCTTGTCAGGCGGCATTCCCGTGTTTGCCGATACTCGCAGCAGCGGCTTCAAGCTCACTGCTGAGGTGCTGGAGCCTTACCTGACCGAGCGGACGAAAGCAGTCATCCTCGGCTATCCTTCGAATCCGACCGGGCGAGTGATGAGCCGTGAGGAATTGGAAGCGGTCGCCGATTTGCTGAAGGAACGCGAGCTGTTTGTCATTTCGGATGAAATATACAGCGAACTGATTTACGATGCTCCCCACGTGTCCATTGCAGCACTTCCAGGTATGCGGGAACGTACCATTGTCATCAACGGACTGTCCAAGTCACATTCCATGACGGGCTGGCGCATTGGTTTTACGCTTTCACCCGCTGAAATTTCACAGCACATGGTTAAGGTTCATCAGTATAACGTGACCTGTGCCAGCTCGATCAGCCAATATGCTGCGCTGGAAGCTCTGACCGCCGGTGTGGACGATGCACTTCCGATGCGCGAGGAGTACCGTAAGCGTCGTGATTATGTGCATGGCAGGCTGACAAGCATGGGGATTCCGCTTGAGAAACCCGAGGGAGCCTTTTATCTATTTCCTTCCATCGCCCATTTTGGATTAAGCTCGATGGACTTCACCTTGAAACTGCTGGAAGAGCATGGAGTAGCAGTTGTGCCGGGAGATGCCTTTTCTTCCTATGGCGAAGGATACATTCGCTTGTCCTACGCTTACGGACCAGAGGTGCTTGAGCAAGGGCTGGATAAAATAGAAAGGTTTGTTAGAGGAATTGTGAGGAATTAAGGTGGGAGGAGGCGCTACGCGGTCCATTTGATCTTCCGATCGCTGTTGCAGTGGGATTCTTGGATTGTATAAAACATTTATAGGTAAGAATCCCACTAAGCATATGCTTTCGAAGCGAGCTTTCCTATGGAAAGCTTTTAGGCGAACGCTATCGCTTCTCCAGATTCAAATGGCCCGCTTGCTACTACCCGCCTTAAAGTCCCACAAGTCTCTAACGTGTGTGTAGAATAGCAGGGTTAAAAAACAATACTCACCGCTTTGCGCGGTGAGTAAATATAAAGACAGCCCTTGAATTTGAACTTATCCCCTGTCAAGTTGACAGTAAAGAAAATGTCCTTAAACTAAGCAGTTTGAGTCCGGTATTCAACCGAGCTTTTGTTGTTTAAACCAAGCTGGATACGTTCCAGTTAGTTTTAGTGTTCCCAGTACCGCTCCCTGGCAACCACATTGCTTATGATATTCCTCTATTTTTCCATTAATTTATTGAATATATCTCTATCTTTGGAAGTAAAGTCGGAAATCCGTTTCTTTTGCTCGTATGTGTTGGTACTTGAATCCAATTTAATGAAGCTATTTTCACCAACCACATATACGATATTGTTTTTTATCTTATATGACACAATATTATCAACAGTATTTTCCAGTGGATCAGCAAGATGATTATAAAGTATTAAAGGGTCGTGCGGCCCCCCTCTAAAAATTTGAAAAGTCCCGTCACCAAAATATTCTACGGTATCTTTGCCTGATGGGTATTTATACTTCGTATGATCCCCGGAATTCACCAGGAAAATTAGAGTAGTAGTTGTAACTAGTATAGCAATCAAGATAAAGATGTATCTACGCTTCATCTGCAATTCACACCTCACTTCCAAGCTTTTCTTGCATCAGTTACTGTAACATAAGATGTGTACTCATTGAGTGTTCCCCATGATTCCATTAAATTTGTTAGATTGGCTGCAGCCCAACCAAGTTTGTTGTTCCCAGTAAACATTTGTTTAAAATTATACTCAAAATTATAGACATCAGAATACGTTGTAGTAATTTTCCATTGCCCGCCAAAGTAATTTCCATTTATTTCATAATACATGTTGTGAAAAGCATTATATAAATCTTTATCACTTTCTAATCCCTTAGATCCATTATATGAAAAACTTTTAACTTTATTAGCGTTAGCTTTTTTGACTTCGTCATTAACTATTGCGATGTGCTCTTTAGATTTTTTAATTTGCTGCGCCTCATATGACCACTCATTAAAGTATAAATTTCCTGGTTTGTAATCAAGTGAATGTTGAAGTAAATTGGCTGTGATGTCTCCGTACTTCTTTCGAGCTATAGGAACAGCTACGGATGTAAATGCTTTACGATCAGGATAATGTATTACAGTGTCTGTCGAATCTTTTACCTGTTCTACACCTCGCACCCAAGCCTTTTCTAGTTCTACCAGAGGATTTTCAAACGGAAAAGTATTATTTCCAGCATACACTAACATATTCTTACTATATGCGCCTTGCAGCACTTCCTGCGAGATATCAGACAGATCCTATTCTCTTGTTTCCTTAGGTTCTAACTGAGGGCTGTATTGAATTTTTCCCAATTGATCTTCTTTTTGTTTTAAAACAAGTTCAAACTCAAGTATCTCTTTGCTGGTATCCATTTGTTCCTGATACTTTTCTACATAAGCGTGTGTAAACGTAATTTCTCGGATCGTATTTTCATTTCTCACGATTTGGATGTTACATTTTCGATAGTAATCCTCACTATCAGGTTTATATTCTGTGTTTGCCCATGTATACAGCATGTTGGTATTATCCGCATTGTCTATAACCGAAGGAAGCGAATGGAGCGGAATTTTGCTTCGAATATGTAGTGAATGTGCCAAAACTGAAGACTTAGCTGAAAGGTTTTTGGCACTATTGTTCATATATGTAAAACCAGTGATTTCACCATTTACAAACTCGATTGGCTCACCACCGGATTTGCGTTCGATTCTTAATGAAATGCTCATTGAAGTAATCTCCTCTGTTAATTTAATCTAGTTCTATAGGAAAAATTTATGAAACCAATTTCCAAATATTAATATATAAGAAAGATATTAAATAGTAAACATATTTTTAACTTGATAAAGGACGTAAAAAAATCCCTTTTGAATATAGATAGTTAGGGGGCTTATTCCAAACTGTCTACTCAAAAGGGATAATAGCAAACCACCCATACAGGTGATCCAACGGCCTGTTCGCTCTTCCACTACTCCCTCACCGTCGGTGTGGGATTCATGGGTGCGTAGCTTTAAGCACAGCGCAGCGGAGGGGGCGGAATAGTGCTGGACAAGCGTAAGCGGTCGCCTTTAAATTCCGATTTTAACCTTTGAGCAGGTACAGCGTACCTGCGACCGGATATTTGATTCGGTTCAACACAAATGTGTGAATGAAATGAATATCCTTTGTATATCCAATCATAAAAAATCGGAATTTAACAGCGATGGTAAGCACCATCCGCCACCGCAGCGGCCTTCAAAGCTCAAAACCTGAATCCGCGCCGCACCTCCACCGCCTATTTTAAATGCATTTTGAATTGCAAAAACAATTCATTATAATGAGCCAGCATCCGCTTGCCGAGATTGTCGTATACCTCCAGCTTGTCGGTAATTTCGGACGGTGGGTAGAAGCGCTCATCGCCAGAAATATCTGCAGGCAGCAGCTTTTTACCGTCTTTGTTAGGAGTAGAGTAGCCTACAAACTCGGCATTTTGAGCGGCTACATCGGGCTGCATCATAAAATTGATGAATTTATGGGCCGCATCCACATGGGTAGCTGTTTTGGGAATAACCATGTTGTCAAACCACAGGTTGGAGCCTTCATCCGGCACGATGTAATCCAGCTTGTCGTTCTGATCCATGATTTCCGACGCATCACCGGACCATACAACCCCCGCAGCAGCTTCCTCATTGGCAAGCAGCATTTTAATCTCGTCACCGACAACGGCCTTGACATTCGGCGCCAACTTCTCCAGCTTCGTCAAAGCTTGCTGCAAATGCGCCTTGTTTGTATCATTTAAGGAATAGTGAAGACTGTTCAGCGACATGCCCATAATCTCCCTGGCTCCATCGACCAGCAGCAAATTGTTGCGCAGCTTCGGGTCCCATAGGCCATCCCAGCTATGAAAATCAACGCCTTTGGTCAGCTCCGGGTTAAACACAATCCCGACCGTACCCCAAAAATACGGGACTGAATATTGGTTATCCGGATCAAACGAAAGGTTTAGAAAATGAGAATCCACATGCTTCAAATTCGGCAGCCTGCTGTGATCCAGCGGAAGCAAAAGGTGCTCCTGCTTCATTTTAGCCAGCGCATACTCCGAAGGAACCGCGACATCAAACGAAGTTCCACCCTGCTCGATTTTCGTCAGCATCGCCTCATTGGAGTCAAACGTCTGATAAATGACGGTAATCCCCGTCTCCTTCTGAAACCTTTCCAGCAGCTCAGGGTCAATGTAGTCTCCCCAGTTGTACACCGTCAGCGTGTTGCCACCGGAATAGCCCTGACTGGAGTTGAGCCATGCCGCCACCCCCATCAGGCTAAACGAGATGATAAAAATGGAGAGAAATACGCGCACAAGCGACTTCATCTAGGTACCCCCATTTCCGCCGCAGGCTCTTTTTTTCCATTACGGTTCGCCTTACGCATAATAAAGTAATAGCCCACCACCAGCAGCACCGTAAACAGGAAAATGAGCGTGGACAACGCATTGATGGACAGGGAAACCCCTTGGCGGGCACGTGAGTAAATTTCCACTGACAAGGTCGAATAGCCGCTGCCTGTCACAAAAAAGGTCACCGCAAAATCATCCAGCGAGTACGTTAACGCCATAAAAAAGCCCGCATAAATCCCTGGCTTGATAAAGGGTAAAATCACCTTGGTCAGCACATCCAGCCGGCTGGCACCCAAATCACGCGCTGCATCAACCAGAGATGGACTCATTTCCTGAAGCCGCGGCAAAATCATAATGACCGCAATCGGTACACTAAATGCAATATGGGATAACAAAACCGAGTAGAAACCCAGCTTGATCCCGGCCATCGTGAACAAAATGAGGAAGGACGCGCCAATAATCACATCAGGGTTCACGATCAGCACATTGTTGAGTGACAAAAGCGTATTTTTGACCCGACGATTCTGCATCTGATGAATAGCCAGCGCGCCCATGATGCCAATAATCGTAGCCAGTGCAGACGACAGCAACGCGATCACCAAGGTGTTAATGACAATAATGATCAGGCGAGTGTCTGCAAACACTTCTTTATAGTATTGGAGCGTAAAGCCTTCAAACTTGTGCATCGTCCCGCCGCTGTTGAAGGAATAGTACATCAGATACAGAATGGGTGCGTACAACACGAGAAAAACGATCACCAAATACATATTCCCGAATCGATTTTTATTTGCCATGTCGTACCCTCCGTTTCGTTCCCGATGTGACCACCATAATGATACCCATCGCCAATATCAGGAACACAGCCACCGTAGAGCCCATCCCCCAATCCTGTGTCACCAGAAAATGCTGCTCAATCGCAGTTCCCAGGGTAATGACACGGTTGCCCGCAATCAGACGGGTGATCATAAATAGCGACAGCGCCGGAATGAACACCGCCATACAGCCGGATCGCACGCCCGAAAGCGTTAGCGGGAAAACAACCCGGCGAAACGCAGTCCATTTGGAGGCTCCCAAATCACGCGCAGCATCCAGCAGTGAAGGGTTTAGCCCTTCCAGTGCGTTAAAGATCGGCAAAATCATAAAAGGCACAAAAATATACACCGACACAAACACAAAGCTGGAACTGGTAAACAAAATTTGCTGACCACCCAATCCAACCATACCTAATACAGCATTCACCGGACCATAGGTACCGAAAATCCCGATAAAAGCATACGTTTTAAGCAGCAGGTTAATCCATGTCGGCAAAATAATGAGCAATAGCCACAGCTGCTTATGCTTGGTTCGTGTGAGCAAATACGCCGCCGGATAAGCCACCAGAAGCGAAAACACCGTGATCAGAAATGCGAACCAAAACGAACTGAGCGTCATACTCAAGTAAACAGGTGTCAGAAACTGTGCATAATTGCTGAATGTGAAATGACCGTCCACATCAAATAAAGAGTAGTAAAACACAAGCACAACTGGTGCTACCACGAACAATACAATCCATAAGTAGTAAGGCAGCAGATACGCTGCTCTTGTATTACCGGACATGCTGCTCCACCTCTTCATAGGCTTCCAGACGCCGATCAAATTCTTCCTCCGTTTCCCCAAAACGCATCACATGAATCGCTTCCGGGTCAAAGTGCAGGCCGATTTCACTACCAAGCTCCGCCTTTTTGGTGGAGTGCACCAGCCATTCCTGCCCCGAATCATCGTAGCAGCTAATCTCATAGTGAACCCCGCGGAATAATTGAGTATCCACCTTTACACGCAGCTTCCCCTCAGCCACACTGGTAATCTCCAAATCCTCCGGCCGGATGACGATTTCGATCGGTTCATTAGGACGCAGCCCACCGTCTACACACTCAAACTGTCGGCCGTTGAATTCCACCTGATAATCGGCAATCATACGTCCAGGGACAATATTGGATTCACCAATGAAATCCGCAACAAACCGATTGATCGGTTCATCATAAATATCATTAGGTGTGCCGCTCTGCTCAATCTTGCCTTTGTTCATGACAAAAATTTCGTCCGACATAGCCAGCGCTTCCTCCTGATCATGCGTAACGAAAATAAAGGTAATTCCAAGGCGCTGCTGCATTTCGCGCAAAATGTACTGCATTTCTGTACGCAGCTTTAAATCCAGCGCAGACAATGGTTCATCCAGCAGCAAAACCTCCGGTTCATTGACGATGGCCCGTGCGATGGCTACACGTTGACGCTGTCCCCCGGACATTTCGGAAATTTCCCGTTCACCGTAGCCCTCCAGATTGACAAAGGACAATGCCTGTGTCACCTTTTCCTGAATGTCTTTTTTGTTCATCTTTTTGATCCGCAGACCAAAAGCGACATTTTCAAACACATTCAGATGCGGGAATAACGCGTAATCCTGAAACACGGTATTGACCTGCCGTTCATTGGCTGGAACACGATTAATGAGCTTGTCATTCAAATAGATGGAGCCTTCCGTCGGCTCTGCAAAGCCTGCAATCATACGCAGAATCGTCGTTTTACCACAGCCGGAAGGACCCAGCAGTGTATAAAATTTACCACGCTCAATCTCAAAGCTGACATTCGCCAGCACCGGGGGATCGTTGTCATATTGCTTGGTCACCCGTTCAAATCGGATGATGGTTTGCTCTCCCATAACACCCTCCTTCAAAGATTCGACTTCATTTCATTCCGATTCTTTCTTTTCATTAAACATATTTATTCAAGCCGTATCATTTTACCCTTGAGACTTCCATGTAAAATAATCTGTCAGCACACGAATGGCTACCTCGATCGCTTCCTCCGCAGGCTCCAGCTTGGCATGGTGCAAGCCATAAGGCGTATCAACACCGAGCCAGAACATCAGGCCCGGAATCCGCTCCAGAAAATATCCGAAATCCTCGCCGGTCATCGCTTCCCCGCATTCAATGAGCTGCACATCCTGCCGATCACTGACCCAGTTCATGAATTCTTCTGTCACCTTGGCTTCATTGTACACTTGCAAATAATTGGAGCCATAATGAATTTCCGCCTGGCATTCAAACCCAGCTTCCATACCGCGCACCAGCGCTTCAATCCGGGATTTAACCAGCTTCATGGTACCCGCTGACAATGTACGAATGGTCCCCTCCAAACGTGCGGTTTCCGCGATAATATTCTGCTTCGTGCCGCCGCTAACCTTACCGACGGTAACGACTGCTGCATCGAGCGGATTTACATTACGAGCTACAATGGTTTGCAGTTGGCCTACCAGCTGACAAGCAGCGACGACCATATCGTTTGCCTTGTGCGGATAAGCAGCGTGCCCACCTGTACCCTTCAGATCGATGAAAAGCTCCGATGTGTTGGCAAATAAAATGCCCGGGCGAGTCGCAATCGTACCGACCGGATACTCCGGTGCCACATGCAGCGCGATAATTTCATCCGGCATCCAGTCTGCCAGTTCTGCGCTGTCACGCATCGGCAACGCTCCGCCCGGCCCTTCCTCGGCAGGTTGAAATATCACAACCAGATCGTCCTTCATGGAATGACTTGCAAAATGAGTGACTATGCCCAGCCCAATCGTCATATGTAAATCGTGTCCGCAAGCATGCATATAGCCGGGATGGGTCGAACGAAAATCATACCCCGTCTCTTCTTCAATCGGTAAGCCGTCCATATCGCAACGATATCCATAGCGGCGTTCGGGAGCCGTTCCATGAATGAACACCAATATACCTGTACGCCATGTACGAATTTCCAGACGCTCCTGAGGGAGCGTTCCCAAATAATTCAACAAATATTGCTGTGTTTTATATTCCTCAAAACCTGGTTCGGGAATCTGATGTAAATCCCTCCGTATTTGGACAAAAGAACGGTAATCGACTGTACTCATTTTGTTGCTCCGCCTCCTTTTTCTAGTTCACCAGCTTTTATCCGGCAAAAGAATAAAAGGACAAAAGCCCGGCGCAGCCGCCGAGCCTTGTCCGTTGTGCTTCGTCCCTAAATTGTGTGTCAGTACATCTCATCTCTGACAAGGAATCGTTCACCTTTGGTACATTCAAAAACGTTTCTCTTACAGAACGCGTAGCTCTTTCAAAATCTCAGTTTTGGATTTCGTCTTGTCGTCGACCTGTTTGATCACACGTGCTGGTGTACCAGCAACCACGGAGTATGGAGGCACATCTTCCGTTACGACAGCTCCGGCTGCAACAACCGCACCTTTACCGATTCGTACGCCTTCCAATACGACTGAATTTGCACCGATCAATACTTCATCTTCTACGATAACAGGCTGTGCGGACGGTGGTTCAATGACACCCGCTAGGACAACGCCTGCACCAATATGGCACATGTTGCCGACTTTAACACGACCGCCAAGTACAGCATTCATATCAATCATCGTGCCTTCACCAATCGTAACACCGATGTTAATCACTGCGCCCATCATAATGACTGCATTATTGCCGATACCGACCATATCGCGAATATACGCACCTGGCTCAATACGTGCATTGATGCCCTTCAGATCAAGCATAGGCACTGCAGAGTTACGGCGGTCATTTTCCACCACATAGTCTTCTTCTTTAGCGTTTGCGCTGTCCAGTACAGGCTTGATGTCTGCCCAATCGCCAAATACAACACCACTGTCCCCGGAAATAAAAGCTTGCACATTCTCGCCAAAGGTTGCGGAAGCCAAAGCTCCTTTTACATATACTTTAACAGGCGTCTTTTTCTTGCTGTTTTTAATTACGTTGATGACTTCTTGTGTATTCATTTCGATGGACATAGTAAATCGAACAACTCCTTTATCACTTCATACGACTTCGCAAGCCGGAATGATCTTATTCTCTCATCCTTTATAGCACAAAAGTGCAGGTCTCGCAATTACAGAATAGATCTTCAGAGCGCTAACCTAGTACCTACAATAACAAGTTTCAGCAGTTTGACTGCTTTGATTCATCATTGTAAGCCAGCGACCGCCCGACATCAAAACAGGGTTATTTATTAGCTTGCAAGCTCTCCAGCGATGTATAAATGAAGGATTCAAAACCTTCGGCAGCTTCCCCTTGGGGAATGTTCACTTTCACAATGAAAGCCCCCGTTGTATTTTCCACAACAATATATTGTTGTGTGACCTTCGAACCGCTTGCTTGCAAGAACAGACGGCTGCTGGACAGCGCTTGAGGCACTGTTGCTTTGTCCAGTTTTTGTACCTTGCCTATCGAAGCCAGATCCTTCTTGCCTTCTTTTTGAAGCTCATCCAGGTTAAAATCCGTAGGCAGCTTCGTAATCTCAGCATAATAGTTATCATCTACCGCTAAGGCGACACGGTTTTGGTCGGGGAACAGGGACATCGGATCAAACACATACAACGAATAGCCCTCTCCTTGTGCCAATGTAGCCGTCTGCGTTTCCTTTTTGCCTTCAAGGGTAAGCTCAAAGGCTTGCGTTTTCGAGCGTTCCCTGTCTGCTGCTTGGCTTGAGCCTCCGGTGTCTTTGTCCCCGCCTGCTGCTTGACTGGAACCCTCGTTTTCCTTGCCCCCGGTTGCTGCTTCTGTTTTTTGTATTTTCGTTAAAATGAGCTGCTTCGCAGTTGTGTCCCCCTCAACAGCCTTTTCACTATATTCAAACGATACTGAATCGCCTTCCTCAAGTCCGGCCACTACCTTGTCCAGTCCATCTCCCAGTTGGAAGGATTGGGCTTCACCATTGATTTCAATTTCAACCGTATGCGGATCAGCGGCTCCGTTGTATACGCCTGTGCCTTGTTTGACCTCCGGCTCAGCGACCGGGTTCACTTGCGGTTGTTGCGTTTGCGGTTGGTTTGCACCCTGAGGTGTAGTGTTATTCGTTTGCGGTTTCGTTCCACAGGCTGACAGGGCCAGCACTGCCACTACAGTCAATAGTATGATTGAAAATGTGTTGTTTTTTTTCATAAAATCCACCTCCATTAAGATAGACGAGTTTGTGCGGCAAAAGTTCTACGCCACAGCACACTTAAAATACTTCCAATAAAAGCCCTTCTCCTGCTCCCGTTTTTTTAAATTCTCAGGTGGTTGCAAAATCCTCATACCACGCAGATGTCAGGTACGGTATAATGGGCTGTATCAACTAATTTTTGAGATACTCTTTTCAAAACACTTTTTCAAAATACCCATGGAAGGAAGCAAAAGAAGGAAGCAAATAGCCTGAATTCCTTCCGTACGGATGGAGCTGCATATGAATCAAGCACACAAAACGTCATTTTCTTTTGAATTACTGTACATCGTAGGCATTATCGCTATATCGTTCTCCTCAATCTTCGTCAGATGGTCTGAAGCCGAGGTGTCCGTCATCGCTATGTACCGTTTGTACCTGACCAACCTCGTCATGCTGCCGTTGGTCTGGAAATACCGCGCCGAGCTATTCAGCCTCACTCGCAAGCAGTGGATACTAATCCTCTGGTCCGGTATCGCATTAGGGCTGCATTTCTTGCTCTGGATGGGCTCACTGCGACTGACCACCGTTGCAAGCTCTACCGTTATTATGACATTGGAGCCGATCCTTGTCATGCTCGGTTCTTTTTTGTTTTTCCGGACAGGCACCAATCGCGCAATGCTCATCGGAATGGGTATGGCCTTTATCGGCTCATTGGCCATCGGGGCCGGGGATTTTCACGTCTCGGGACAAGCACTGCTTGGAGACGCATTGTCCTTCTTGGGTATGGTAGCCGTTTCCATCCATATGCTAATGGGCAAACATCTACGCGAGCATTTGAGCGCTTTTGTGTATAACTTTTGGGTATTCGCCATCGCCGCCACATCGCTTGCGTTGTATAATGTGGTCAATGCCATTCCTTTTACCGGATACGCTCCACGGGAATGGGGACTGTTCCTGCTGCTCGCGATTGTACCCACATTGTTCGGACATTACCTGTTTAACTGGCTGCTCAAATACATTACCGCCACCGCGGTGTCGATGGCGGTACTCGGTGAGCCCGTTATTTCTTCCCTGCTAGCTTGGGTGCTGCTGGGAGAAAGACTATCAGCCTTGCAATTTGGTGCAGGCTTCTTCATCCTGCTGGGGGTATGGATTTTTATTCGCTACGGAACGGATTTTAAAAAGCCAGTCGTCCACCAAAGTGAACTGTCTACCACGGAGCATCCCCTGAAGGCCAGTTCTTAGCTTATTTACCCCATTTTCATAATCCATACTCAACTCGTACATGAAAGGATTTTGCAAAAGTCCTCATATCATTATTGAAAAAAGAAAGGCGGAATCCTCTATGAAATCCATCGTATCCAAACGCTGGCTACTGGCCCGCTTGTATGAGCCAGACATTATCATTGCCGACTGCCGTTCCCTGCTCGGACAAGCAGGAGCGGGACGGGCTCAATTTAATGAAGACCATATTCCAGGGGCGATTCACTTCGATTTGGAAGAAGACCTCACAGCCCCTCTTGGCGAGCATGGCGGTCGCCATCCATTACCTGATGCGGATACACTTGCCGCACGTCTGAGTCGTGCCGGAATCAACGCAACTTCACGCATCATCGCTTACGATGACCAAGGCGGTATGATGGCCTCCCGCTTCTGGTGGCTGCTGCGCTATCTCGGGCATGAACAGGTATATGTGCTGGAAGAAGGCTACAGCGCTTGGAAGGCAGCGAAGTTCCCCGTTACGGCAGACCGGCCGATTCGCATACCAAGTACATTCACCCCGAATGTACAGGCGCAAATGCTCACAAATATGAAAGAGGTGCAGCGTGTGTCTGCAGGCTCCGTTCCCACTGGCACTTATATATTGATCGACTCAAGAGAGCGGCCACGCTACCTCGGGCTGGAAGAACCTATAGATACAGCAGCAGGACATATCCCCGGTGCGGTGAATTTCTTTTGGAAAGAAGTATTAGACGCAAAAGGCAGCTTTAAAAATGGAGAACAATTGCAAGAGCACTTTGCCAACCTTGACCCAAATGCAGAAATCATCGTGTATTGCGGTTCCGGCGTATCCGCCTGCCCCAATGTACTGGCCCTGAATGAAGCTGGCTTTAGTAAGGTGCGTTTATATCCGGGAAGCTGGAGCGATTGGATCAGTTATGAGGAAAATCCGGTAGCGACCGAGGAAGAATAAAAAGTTTTCAACGAATATACAGGTTCTAAGGAAATACACTGCCTTAAGCGATTGCGGCTTACGGCAGTGTATTTGCTTTGTTCAAAAGTCAACAAAAAATCAACTTGAGCTGAGTAAAGCAACCTTCTTCAGAACTCCAAAGCTGACTTTTTTCTACGTTCTGACAATTGGTCCATGGGCGTCATCGCTGTATAATATCCAGCAAGGGTCTTTAAAACCGCTACAGGAGGTCACCTGTTACGATTCCGGAAGCCGTGTGTGGTGTGGAGATATATACTTTGCCGCCCAACATTTCTCTTACCAAGGGCAAAGCCCGCAGTGTAAATACAATGTTAACTGAAGTTCCCGTCTTCTTCGAAATACTTCCATAACTTTCTTATTTCATAATCCATTGTTTCATCCGATCTCTCATAGTGCCAGCAATCTCTTTGTCTCTCTTGTTAATCCATTCATATAATGGGCCCTCAATAAACCCCTGTATTTCTTTTCGTGTTTTATTTAGACTGTCTATTAGTTCTTTATGTGAATATTGTATGTGGAAATTAACATTACTATCGATTGTTTCTTGATCATCTTGCCAAACACATACTTGATCACCGATATATGTAATAACCGGGGTAGGATCATGTCCCATCCATGGACTTTGTTTATTTAAAATAGAATCAATAACATTAGAGAAATCTTCTAACCCACAGCAACAGCTTGGTAATATATATTTACTCTCATCTTCAAAGAAAGCGATTCCTCCTGAAATAACGACTTCTTCTTGCTTCAGTAATTCATTGAAAGACAAACAAAATGATTGTTCTATATTGATATGATTGTAACCAAATAGAAGAATTAAAAATAATTCAACATCTTGCTCACTTGATTCAGCAGATAGGAAGATAATTTCTTCTCGAGTAACCTCGTTCGTGATCCATTCGGGCTTATCATAATATGGTTCAATTATTACTGGTCTAGTGTAAGACATTGTTGATTCCCCTTACTTTTGTTTATCTTGCAGGATTTCAATTAACGTTTCTGTATTCACGAACCTGTAGGGTTGTCTCCTGAAATACCTCACTGAAATGCATCTCGCAGACCAAGGCTCCGTTAGGAGCCGCAGCTTGAATATTACGTTATCTGCTGTTGCTACTACTTAGAATCAGCATCTAATTTATTAATCTGGTGTGTATTTTCTATTCTTAGTTTTTCTATGTGTTCATTAATCATGCTTCGCCCTTCAATTGAATTGAGAAATTCTCTGACTTCATTATTTATTGTCTTTCTCCTATTATATAAAATGGTTTGTACTCTTTCGGTCTTAAACCCAATTAGTGTTATCGCTATGCCTAAGCTAATTAATGTAAATGCATCGCTAAATGTATTAACTTCTTTGACAGATATATTGATCTTTAAATTGGGCAAAACGATTATAGCCATCACAGCACACCCAAGAAATATAGAACGTAGGCTGAATAGAAATTTACTTAGCTTTACTCCTTTCTTTATCCATATGCCTTCAACAATAAATTCCAGTAAGTCATATAGTATAAGAAAGAATGCTGCGATTGAGATATATAACAACCATTTTCCAGTAGCATTCATAAAAGGGGTTAGTCTTAAAACTGATAAAATAATAAAACCAACTCCAGTTATCTTAGTGAAAGTTGTGGTCAAGATACGTTCCCCCTATTATACCTTTTAGGCTTTGGCAATTGAAAATAACCTTTCTGTATTCACGAACCTGAGAGGGTTAAGCCACACGAACGGCGGATGGCTCCGCCACTTAGCCTTACAGGGTTGTTTGCCTGATTTCGCTTCTCGAAATGCCTCGGGCAGACCAAGGACAGTCAGGCCAGCAGTGAGAATACTTACTTTGTTATCTGCTGTCAAGTCCGTCCCTGTATTCCCTTGCGCTTTCTTTGTTTTTTACGCTTCTGTAAGGAAAAAACTTATTTTGCTTCATTTTATACTCATTCAGTTCAATTATTAAAGAATCTTTGAAATATACTATACTAGCCCCATCCCATTCATATTCTTGAGCATCGTATAAACACTTGAATCTCCATTCAACAAACGCTGCTTCACTTGCTTCATCAAATCCTATTTCTTTGATTTCCCAGCAATCAACCTTATTATCACTGTTATTCCATTGAGTGAACCAGTTTACTAATTCATTTTTTCCTTCCATGACTGCACCGGTACATTCCTTTATAATAGCTGCATCATGTACAACCTTACCAAACATTTCAATGTCTTTCTTAATCCATGATTCAAAGTATTTACCAATTATTCTAAATGCTTGATTTCGATTCAAAGAAACTCCTCCCCTGAATTGCTAGGTTACATTCATTACCTTGATTATAGATAACGTTTCTATATCTATGACAGAACCCGACCTTAGATAGCTCTTATCTTAGGTCGGGTCCTGTGTTGTCTGAATATGCTTCTGTGCGTGACACCTGATAACCAAGGGGCCAATACCCCACAGCATAGTTGCATTGCTATATGATTTCGACGACATCTTCGATTTTACTAACTTTATTCTTTCTCAAAAGTCATATACGTAATTCTAATGTTTTCAAGTCAATAATAAAATTTTGTTGTTTCAGAATATCCAGTCCAAGTAGCCCTTTATGATCTTTAGGCAGTATGCCTACATCTATTTCTATATTTTCAATGCTGCTTGTACCTATTTCAATCCTGTCCATAATCTTTGTGTAGAATGGAATGCTTCCGCCGATCCCATATGCTTCATATATTGAATCCCCTGTTTCGTAAGTCACACCGATATTCTCTAAGATATCAGGACTAATTATAGTATGGGAAGATCCTGTATCTATAATTACATCATCTATTCTCAAATCTCTTCCTCTGAATGTTACAGTAAGTGACGTCATAATTAATTGTCCGTCATAGTTAATTCTCATCACTATTACGTCTCACTCTCATTAATGGATCCCTGCGAAGATGAATCACAAAATCTTGATTTGAAGTATGGTACACTAAATTCCCAGGCTTTGCTTGAAAAAACTCTTTATTAGCATCTTCTTCTGATATTGTGCGAATCGGTGCAACTTCATCTACTATTTTTTTGTTGCCTTCCTCATGATAATTAAGTATGGAAACCAGAACAAATTGGTCAGGGAATAATTCTCTTACTTCTTGCCATTTCATTCGTTCTACCTCCTACAATTTCGTCCTATTCCTTCTTTCTATTTTGATTTTATCATACTTATAGTCGTGCGTTCGCAATATATCTTTTGTATTTGAACCCCCTTTTTATTATCCGCCGATTTCATATAACGTTTCTGTATTCATGAACCCCGGAGGGGTTGTCTGCCGAATGCCTCCCCGTGATCCTTCCAGCAGACCAAGACTCCGTAAGGAGCCACTGCTTGAATATTGTGTTATACGATAATTGTGTCCTCCCTGATTAAGGCACAAAAAATAAGTTTATAAAGTCTTTTCAAAAATGTATAAGTCACCTTCTTCTCTAACTTTAGTAAACCCACACTTTGAATAGAAGTGATGATTCTTGACACTCCAGTTAGGAGTATCCAGCCACCATTCAGTGCTGTCTGGAAATTTATTTTCAATTTTCTCCATCACCTTCGTTCCGATTCCTTGATTTTTAAAATTTGGATCAATAAAGATTCTTCCTAGATTATGCACTTGATTGCATTCTACAAATATCATAGCTCCCCCTATTATTTCTCCATTAAAGAGTACCTTGAAATATTCGCAATTTTGCATCATCTCTTCTTGCTAACTTATGGAATCATATCCTATTGGCCCAACGGCTTCGTTATTATTAAAATGCTTTGATTCATCCTCAAAACTGGCCTTTTGTATTTCAGCAAGTTTTTGTGCATCATTTTTTCTAGCTTTTTCTAATGTCTGCACCAAACATACCTCCATTGTCTTTTTATTTTTTTATTTTTTTCCTTGCACAGGTTTCGTCTAACGTTGTCGTATTCGCGACGTCCATTCCCCTTTGATAGTTCCTATCTTAGGGGAATGGATGTATCTGCCTGGCTCTTCTTCTTCGAAAAAACTTCTGGCAGATCAAGGGGCCAACGGCCACAGCGCGAATATTATGTTATAGGATGTCAGCACCTTATTCGAAATACAAAATCATTTTTTAACTATCGTTTCCCGTTAACATCATTCTATGTCTGCTGAGGCGCTCCTGGTGGATAATAATTATTTAGTAACATTACAGTTATGAAATACGTCGTAGGTTAGGATTTCTTGTACGACCCCTTACAATTATTCACCACCACCTGTAATTTGCTCTTTGCCATTGTTCATAATGTATTTGATTCAAATCAAAACATCTTACATAATTGTCCAATCATTATCTTTGTGTCCAACATATCATGGAGATATCAAACAAGAGGAGTTGATATTTTGTGGTACGTATTCTTGATAAAGCTGCCGTACAACCGCGCCGTAGATTCAACTTAGCAAACTCATTTACTATCCGACGTTCACCAGCAAGATCTCTCCTGGCAACAATCACTTTACGGATTCCAGTCAATTCTCAACCTAATCGGGTAGATTTAGTAGCAACTGTGGGTGTTCGAGGTGTCACTGGCATTGCGCAAATACTCTTTAGAATCTTCCGCGATGGAAGAGAGATTTTCAACACCCAACAAGGTATCGAATCTGCTGGTTCTGAACAAAATTATGCAGTTACGTTCCAGGCGGAAGATAGAAATGTAAAAGCCGGTGCCCATGTTTACACAGTCACAGCAGAAAACCTTACTGCAAAAACAAGAGCCGATGTTGTTGGGCCTGTATCGTTTAGTGGGTTAGCCGTTAAAACGAGAACCTAATACCATATTTGCAATTTTCAGCACTTGAATGATAGACCTGTAAAAAACCTCAATTTTGAGAGAATATGTTCTCCAAAATGGAAAAAGAGATAGAAAAGTAATAAGCAGCTCGTTCCTCGTCAGAGGATGGGCTGCTTTTGCTCATTTCCACTAAGCATAACTACACGTTAGTTTAATTCATCAATTAATTTCTTGCGCTGATTTCCTATAACTTTTCTGTATTCACGAACCCCGAAGGGGGTGTCTGCTGAAATGCCTCTTCGAAATCCTTCCCGCAGACCAAGGCACCAAAGGAGCCGCTGCTTGAATATTATGTTATATGACGGAATCGCTTCTTCACTACTGGTTTTCTTCGGGTACATACTCAATTAAATCTGATAATTTGCAGTTAAATGTATCGCATAGCTTGAATAAAGTTTCCAGCTTTGTTGTTTCTATATTCGTTTCCCTATACAACTTGTTGATTGAATTCCGACTTAAGCCCGATTTCGCCATCAATTCTGTTATATCATCTATTCGATGTTCTGCCATGAGTTCTCGTATATTGCACTTGATTACGTTCATTTTTTCCCCTCCATAATTCTATCTTATCTCCCATAGCAGCAATCATAAACGAAAAGCGAAGTTTTAACTCTATAAAGTCAAATATTCACCTTGCAATTAACTTTATAAGGTTATATAATAACTCTATAGAGTTAATTAGAGGAGGAATAACATATGATTAATACATTAGAATCATTAACAGAGCCGCTTATAAGAATACGTTTAGAATTACTCTATACTGAGCTTCTGGAGTGTCATAAGGAGTACACTCAGCTTTCTTCGGAGACAGATCAATATTTTAAAACGCTTCGTGATGCTTTGCCCGATCAACTTCAACATACGGTTTTTCTTTACGAAGACGCCCAAATTTCTCTCCAATCCATCCTAGAAAGAAGTATCTACATACAAGGTTTCAAAGATGCTCTACAACTATTAAGTGAATTGCAAAATTCTAGTATTTAGAGGGTCATATGACCCTCTTTTTCTATTGTTCTTGATTCTGTCGTATAACGTTCCTGTATTTAAGACATCCGACAATGTCGGATATGTCTGCTGAAAATCATCTTCCAAATCCATCCCGCAGACCAAGGCTCCGTTAGGAGCCGCTGCTTGAATATGATGTTATACGCTGTACCTGACTTCTTCGAATAGTCATTCACTTTGGCTTCTATACTTGTATATCTTCTCCAGTGACATGTACTCTTCTTTATTGAAAATCATTATTGGAACGTTATCTATCCATTCAATTCCTATTTCTAAAAACTTTTTCTTATCTATCACTTCTTTAGGATTATTCCTATCTATTCCGATTCGATTCCACTTTATTTGATTGTTTGTCGTTTCTACTTCTGCAACGATGATTGTACATGAAAAATCACAATCATCCGGACACATTAATATAGGTAATATCTTTGTTTTATCCGTCGAGTCATATACGTACTCTACCAATTTCGACTCTTCATCTAAATTCATCCAATCAACGATCATTGGAATTAGCCCTGGTATGAAATCATTCGGATAATATTCACCAAAAAATTGATCCAAGGGCTTATCGTCTATTAGTATAGTTGGATGAGCATCTTTTAAATACTTACTATTCTGATTCTCAACCGATATTTTATTTATTATTTCTTTCATCTCCCTAGCTAGAGGTACTCTCAATGATTCTATCTAGGTAATTGCGTATAACGTTCCTGTATTCACGACCTCAGCGCACGCTGAGGTGTTCGGCGAATGCCGGACCCAGGACGAAAGTCCGCAACGTGAATATATTGTTATGCGAAGGAACTTTCTTCTTAGAATTATCTGTTGTTACTTTTCATTTCCTTTTATTGCTTTTGTAAATTCAATTAAATTTTGGATCAATTCTGGATCAAAGTCTTTAGTTGACTGAGAAATAAACGAAGAGCCATTATCAATATTCCAATGTTGAAACGCCTCTTTTATTTCATTCCATTCGGCTTTTTCACCATATGCTTTCAAATAAAATTTTCCAAAAGATATTGCATGAATTCGATCAGCATTTCTTAATGCTTCTACCATAAACGATTTCCCTAAAATAAATGACAATCTAGCCAATGCAATAATTAAACTAATAGTCAAAATATTCAGCAAAGAAAATTCAATATATTTATACACCGTGGTATCTACATAAAATTTTAACAAAGTATTTCCTCGTGCAAGAGCCAAAATTATACATCCTATCAAACTGAAACAAGATACTATATAACAACCATATGCAATTAAATTATACTTTCTCTCCTTTTTCTCTAATGTGTTTAGTGAATCATGAATATATTGTTCGGCAGATGATTCTACTTTAGCACTCGACTCTTTCTTTTCATCAGCTTTTGCTATTAATTCGCCTGTTATTCCTGCAATAGAATCTTTTATTTTATACATCGTTAAATCCAGATTATCTCGATCAGCCCTTAATGCTAAGATATGTTTTAATGGATCGGGGATTGGAACATCATCAAAGATGATAGGAAGAATCTTGGGTTTTCCTCGTTCTTTCATGTAAGCTAGGGAAGCGTGTAATTCTGACATAACATTATCGCTTCTAATTGAATTTTTTGTAATCAATATTACTACTGCATCAGAATTCCTAAGCCCATTATTCAAAACCGTCTGCCAATCATCTCCGATTTTCAAATCCAAAACATCTACAGATACTCGAATATCAAAATCTCTTAATTTATTTATAAATGCACTGGCTAATTCTCTATCTATATTAGAATAAGAAATAAAGATATTGATCATGTATGTAATACCTGCCTTTATTATTTTTTGTAGTTCTTTCGCATAACATTTCTGTATTCATGAACCCCGTCAGGGGTTGTCTGCTGAAATTCCTCTCCGAAATCCATCAAGCAGACCAAAGCTCCGGCAGGAGAAGCAGCATGAATATTATATTATGTTATGTGATGTCCATGCCCTCTCAAAATTAACCATCAAATAGGTTTTCAATATTTTTCCTATCTGTGTTTTCTTTGTCGTCTCTCCATAAGTATCTAATAAATGTCTCTTTATCAAACCACAAACATAGGTTTATATAATTCATATCTTTCTTAGTATAATCACTGAAATTCCTTATTTTTAAATACTCTCCGCTCTCTAATAAAGCATGTCCAGTCAGGCTAATAAATAAATCGTGACAATCCTTCATAGTATCAAAATTAACAATGGCTAGGATATTAGGTACTTGATTATGAGGATTAATACTTTCAAATTGCTTTGCAGCTGTATGAAAATGTCTTGTAATTGCATTGTATGTCGAATCATTTTTGTAACCTTCGAAATCGTCTTTATCTAAGGTTTTTTCTTCACAATAAAAGACTAACTTACCGTTCTTATATACTTCAAAATCAGGTGTTTTGCTTTGAGATTCAGGTATCTTATTCACTTGAAACCCTCTGTTTTCCAGGAAATTCCTCACTATTGTTTCTCCTAATTCAGCCATTTTTATTCTCCTTCCACTGGGATTTCACATAACGTTCCCGTATTCACGACCCAGCGCACGCTGTGTGTCCGGCGAATGCCGGACCAAGAGCGAATGCTCGCAGCGTGAATATTATGTTATACGACGGAACATTACTTGAATTTACATGAAGTATTTGATTCGATTATTGTTTGGAACATGCTTGTTCTAAAGTTTCAATTCCAACGAATTTCTTTAGAGATGTTGGAAAAATTTCTTCTCCGAATTCTGATGTTTCTTGGAGTTTAGTCCATATGCCTAAACTGCTTTTATCATTTGATTCGTAACCTATCACAGCTTCTAACTTAGGAATGTTGAAATGTATTTTTTCCAAAGAAGCTTCTTTAATTAATCCCCAATTTGTAGTAACCATTTGTCGTTTTGTACTGTCACTTAGAGGTTTGCCTTTAGAATTAAATTCTTCTAAATCCAATATCCTTTTTGTGTATAATTCACTTTTCTTTAAATCTTCAAGTGAATCAAATAAAAGTTCTGAAATGAAATTGTTTTTGAAGTCAAAATCATTTATACAAAAAAAGTCCACTCCAAGATGTTTACATAACTTAACCAAGATTCTGGCTGTAATCTTACCATGATGAGGAATTATAGAAATATTTTTAAAGTTTAAATATGTCTCTGAATACATAGAATCTTTAGTTAACAGATATACCTTTTTCTTTATAATTTCTTTGTAGGTCAGTAAATCATTTGGCCCCTCTACTAAAACCACCTTTTGACTGAACACAATTTTATTCAAATTTGGCTCTATCATTTTAATGTAATTATTAAAATCTGCTACTTGATCCAAAGAGAAACCTTCTAGATCAGCTTCTGAAATATTCTCATCTGGTTTGTTATATTTCAAAATTGTTTCGTGTGCTTCATCATCAAATTCAAAACGAATAAGTCCTCGTGTATCAAAAGCATCTATCATTTTGTCCGAGTGAGTACTATAGATAACTTGATGCCCTTTTTCTGCCAAGTTACAGAGGACAGTTTTGTAAAAGTACTCTTGATGATTTTCATGCAAGAAACTTTCAGGCTCTTCAAATAAAAATAAACATTTATCACTCTTGTTGCTCTCAGCAATTGCTTGAATGATAGCCATAACAAACATAGAAATATATCCATCACCGAAATGATCTATAGAAATAAGGTTTTCGGTATCACCATTTAAACCGATTTTAAAAATCATATCCAAAAAAATATCTTCATAATCAGGCAATTCAAAACCTATAAAAAAATTACTGTCTCTTAGGTTTGTTGAATAATTTGACCTTATATCCTCAAGAAAACTGTGTAACTTCGAATCTGCTAGAACCCTATCAGTTGAATCCTTCACTTCTCCTTCAAAAGTTTTCCTTTTCCCTTTCATGTTCGCATCTGCTTCAACAATTTTCTTAATATGTTTCGCTAAAAACGAAGTAAGATTTCCCCAGGTAGTCTTCTTAGTTGATAACTCTTTTTTTACATCATGAAAATTCACATAGAAAATCCTAAAATACTTTGCTGCTCCCGAAGCATCAGGATTTTTTGTTAATTGTTCCTTGTCACGAAAAGATCGGACTCCAGCGTGCTCAATTTCATTATCCACTACGCTTATTCTTAATGAATGAAATCCTTTAAGCTCTGCTTGGTTTCCGTCTCCTTTAACTTCTATACTGCTTTCAATTTCAGTTTCAATAAAAGGACGATTATTGTAATCACGGTTGTGAAAATCGTTAATTGTGAATGTATCCTTATTAACATTTTTCTCTTTTATCCCATATAGAATTGCGTTGAGAAAATTTGTTTTCCCTGAATTGTTATACCCAACGATAGCTACAGGTTTCTTATGATTCTGATCAGGAAAATGTATTGTCTGTCTTGTTCCAAATGATCTATAGTTTTCAACACTAATGCTTTTTATTCTAATATAGCTCATAAATATCCTTCTCCTTATTTATTTGTTCTGTCGTATAACGTTCTTGTATTCATGAACCTCGCCAGAGGTTGTCTGCTGAAATGCCTCCCCGAATTCCATACCGCAGACCAAGGCTCCAGCGGAGCCGCTGCTTGAATATTATGTTATAGGAAGTAGCCACTACATGATGCGTTTACTTAATCATCTAATATCCTCATCATTATCCTCAAAATCTATCTCTTTAAAAATTCTTGTAATTAATTCATGTTTATCTTTCAAGTGATTTGTTATCCATGTCCTTCCTTGTTTTGATGTATAATAATCATTATCATTTTTCTCTTTTACATAGGTTTTAATCCATTTAATAGCACTATCCGGATGTTCAATTCCTAGATAATATAAAGGTTTTAATGCAATCTTCATTAATTGGCTTTCAAGATCGGGTCTATAATAACAAAGATGCGAAATAATAGAGAAATATCCTATAGCAGCTCCTTCACAGTTGTAACTTGGCAGGAATTTATCTACATACAGAATTATCTCTTCATCAGAGTATTGTGTTGGTACTGCCTCTATTACATTTAGGATGTCTCGGAGCTTAGGGCTTCTAGAGAATTGATTAATCATTCACATATTCCTTTATATAAGATTTTTAGCTATTTCCTATAACGTTCCTGTATTCACGACGTCCGACGCAGTCGGATGTGTACGGCTATCGCCGGACCAAGGACGAATGTCCGCAGTGTGAATATTATGTTAGGTGGGGCTAATTACGTCCTTCGCATTAAAAATCTCTACTAGGTTCAAAATTATAATAAGCTCCAAATCTATCGTAAATTCTATCTACCGCAACTTCAAAATCTTTAATGATGACTTTAAGTTTTTTGTCAGTAATACTTAAATCCATTCCACCTTCGTGAACAAAAGCGTTCCTTAATTCAATAATTTCTTCAATAGAATCGAAAAGAGATATTTTTCTCTTTGATATCGGTTTGTTTAACACAGTAAATATATCTAGTTTCTCATCAAGCTTCTTATAATTTTCAGCGATTATCCTCGGCCTCTGAAATGAAAACTTTTCAACTAAAGCTTCTTCAATTGACGTTTTTCCAGCAGAGATATCTTTCAGATTATTTACCGAAAATCGTGCTTCTTTAAAAATCTTGTCTCTATTATCTGTATATTTCAACAGCACAATAAATGATGTCTTTAAATATTCTTCCCAAATCGCTACTAAGTAAGGTATTAATAAGTTATTCGAGAAGAACCTTGGATTCAATTCATCCATATACACAATACCTGTAGAATCTGGCCTTGCAATTTGACCTTGTAAATTTCTTGAATCCAAATATATCTTAGGTTTAATAAGTGCATTATTATAAGTCCATCTAGCAATAAATAGTCCTGCTTCTAACTCAGTAGGAACTTCCTCATCCATTATAAAATAACGATTTTTCCCTTCATCCGTCGAAAAGCTTCCTTTAAAATAATTTTTTATATATTTAATAGTTTTATTTTGATGTTCAAGATCCCAATAACTTCTCCCGCTCTAGTTCTTGTGTCAACTGAAATAACGCCGTTTTCTCTATAAATATAAAGTTCGACTCCAACATACGATCTATAGTTTTTATGTTGATACCAAAAATAACTTGCTAGTAGACCTTCAGTTTTAAATTCGTTTCTCTGCTTTGTGTAACCTAACAAGTCTATTAAATTTATTAATTTATTATAGGATGCATCATCTGGAAGGATACTTGTTGAAGTAAAACTCATTGTCTAATCATACTCCTTTGATTAGAAATAAAATTAAGTAATTAATTTCACCTAACGTTTCTGTATTCATGAACCCCAAAGGGGTTGTCTGCTGAATCGCTCCTCCGAAATCATCCCGCAGACCTAGGCTCCAAAAAGAGCCGCAGCTTGAATATTATGTTATCAGATGTCAGTACCTTCCTTGATTTACTCAACATCAATTTTTGTTAACTCCTTTGTCAGTATTATTTCCAGTGGTTCATTCTCAAGCATTAAACATCCAGCATCTCTATATCCAAGCTTTCTATAAAAATGTTGAGCTCCTTCATTTGAAAGTGTTGAGGTCATAACCATTTCAAATCCTTTTTGTTTCATCAATTCTTCCCAATAGTGGACAACTTTTTTACCAATACCTGTTCCTCTATACTCCTCATCTATCCATATCATATTCATAAATGGTCTGTTGTCCCAAAAAAATCCGTATCTCATCAAACCTATTTCTTGATTGGATTCTCTAATTATTAGAATTTCATTTTCTTTTATTTTTGGTCTTATAAGTGTCTTATGTATGTGTTTGTCTATTAACAAGATATACTCATAATCTGATTCAATCGCAAAATCAATCTTCATTGTAGATCCTCCCATTGAATATCTTCTTGGCTAACACTTAGCACTGATTTCTGATAACGTTCCTGTATTCACGACCTCGGCGAATGCCGAGGTGTCCGGCTGTTTCTACTTCTCCGAAATCCTTCAATGCCGGACCGAGGGCGTATGCCTGATGCGTGAATATTATGTTAAGTGATTTTGTCGTCATCCTCGAATATATTTTCAAGTATATGTTGTTGTTTACTAATTCTATATTCTTCTACATCAACATGTTTCATGATTGTATGAACTGATTCTAAAGTAAGTTGGCTAACCGTAAGGACATCGTTGCCTTGTCTCAGTGCTTCTTTAATAAAGCTATTCGAGTAGACAGTAGGTGTAAGTGGCTTTCCTGTTATTTTCTTATTTAATATTTTTACTTTTTCACTCACATAGTTTTCATCAATTTTAAATATTTTCTCGAAAGGATTAATGGTTTGTTGCGAATTAAAATAATCTCTGACAAGGTTTACAACTGTACTTTTTAACGGGATATTTATTGTACTTTCACCAAATTCAAAAAACAATGATACATACTCGTTTCCAAAACTAAATTGGTAATGCGTTAAATTAGCTACATACTTTCTACTTAAACCTGTATATAACAGCAAACCGAGCAAAAGCCTATCTTCTATTTTTTCATTTGAATCTTTAATAAATCTCTGAATTTGTATTAATTCAACCCGACTAATATAGTCTAGCAATTTAGATTGAAGAACAGGCTTATTTACTCCTTTCATAACATCGCTCTGTAAATTGTCTGATAAATACATGTATCTGAAAAAACCATTGAAAGCTCTAAAATAATTCAACTTTTCCGCATCCGAACTTTCTAATTGATCTATATATGTGTTCAAATCGTGGAAGTTAATTGTATTAAGAGGTCGTAGTATGTTATGTTTCTGAGACATATACTCATTAAAGAATTTCTTAATTCTTGTTTGATAAAATAACTTCGATTGTTTATTGGGTATTGTTTCTAAATAATTTTCAAGATTCTCTTGTGCTGTATCGATATGCTTATACATATGTTTTAACTCCTTTGTGACAATTTCGCCTAACGTTCCCGTATTCACGACGTCCGACATAGTCGGATGTGTCTGCTGAAATGCTTACCCGAAATCCATCCCGCAGACCAAGGCTCCGAAGGAGACGCAGCTTGAATATCATGTTAGATGATGCCGATGCCTCCCTGAGTTACTTTCAAAATAATCCTCTTGCTACTTCAGTTATTATTGGATCTGATGTCGAAACAATATCAATTATATGATTTAAACAGGATATTCCATAATGCTTATATGGTCCTGGATAATCACCAGTTGCTATTGTGCTTGTTTTGATAAAATCCAAATACCTAGACTTACTATAAATTCTAAAAATCTTACCATCAAATTGTTCATAATCGTCCCAAACTGTATAGCTTTCGTTTCTTATTGAATATCCGATATACCATTCAAAATCCATTTGAATTTGAGGCAACGTTACATCAATATCAATTGAGTAGGATTCATTAATTTCGATATTTCCAATTGTCATTGTCTCTGCAACTCTATTTGTCTTACTCCTACTAAAGAGTAATCGTAGATGGTTATCTCTTGTCTCGAATATCTGATCTAAATATATGTCTTTAAGATTGGATAGGTCTGAATACTTCAATATCTTCACTTCCTATTTTGTTTTAATACAATTGCATTGGTTTCAACTAACGTTCCTGTATTCACGACCCAACGAATGTTGGGCGTCCGGCGCATGCCGGACCCAGGGCGTATGCCCGCAGCGTGAATATTATGTTATAAGATGTTGGCGTCTTCTTCGAGTTACTGAATTAAGATTTTTAATTTATCAAGGAAATTTTCACTGAACAATCCTGTTAGTGATCCTATAATAAAACCACCTAAAAAATCCTCAACGGTAATTGCTTTGGTAGTATTAGATTTCCTAGCTGTTACTAATGCAACTAACAGCCCTAATAGTATACTTCCTGACATTGAACTCCAATTGATTTGAGTAAGACTATTGGATGATATTAAACTAAGTTTAATAAGATACCCACAAATTGATCCAAGCATACTTCCTGTAGGTACAGCAAATGCAGACGGATATATTTTTATTTTTTGAGTTATAGAACTATTAATAGCAGTACCATTTTCAGACTCTTTGTAACTTGTTTTAAATTGCGTTTCGCCAACTTTTGATTTTAATAAGTGGGGCGCCTTGAAACTAAAAGGGAATGTTAACGTTTCTCCAGCAGCTAAAGTAAATCCTTTGTTTAATTCGTTTGAACTTCCTAACTCACTTTGCAAATTTATTTTATCTATAATTCTTTTTAGCTTATCTTTATTTATTAAAAATGCTCTTTTAAGAAATCTATCCTCTTCTATTTTTCCCATCACATCATGTTCAATTCGTTCAACATCTTCCCAATCATCTATTTTCAAGGCTTCGATGGCCCACGTTGGTGTACTTTTAACAGTTTTCTTACCTGTGAGATATCCAAACATCCCGGCATATATATCTATTACTTGTACGAATAATAAAACAAATTTTTGAAATGTATTCAAAGAGTTTAGTTGATTTCTTTCATATGCACTATCAATCTGTTTTTGCATTTCATTAATTATTTTATTTTTCTTTTCCTCTAGCTCAGACAATTCCACATTTTCAATTTCATTTAATGAAGTTAATTGTTGACCAATCGTATGTGTAGGAAAAACATCTAATTGATGAATGTCCTTACCTGATATGTTTGTTACATTTACGGAAATAGTGTATTGTGTACTGCCTACAATCTGTTCATCTGCTACAATATCTATTTTGAGTTTTTTGTTTTTCATGTAAAGCCCCCATAAACTCTTTAAATTTCTGTCTGCGTCAATTTCTTATAACGTTCTTGTATTCACGACGTCGATCCCCCTTATATAGCTCTTATCTTAGGGGGATTGATGTATCCAGCTGCTCCAGCTTCCCCGAAATCCCTCTACAGGACTGAGGCCCGGATGGCCGGATGCGTGAATACTTTGTTAGGTGTTGTCGTCGACATCTTGAAATACACACATTTTTTACATTCATTATTTTATATTGCAGATAAAACCTTCGAGACAATCATTTTTTTGGTTTGAATATCTAAATCTACAATTTCTCCATGTATCCATTTATCTGACTCTAGCTTATCATTATGAAAATTGTTTTCTTTCCATTTTTTCTTATTATGAATATCGCTAAACTCTATAGTAAGGAGTCCCTCCCTAGGTTCATTAGAGATAATCTCATTATAAAACCAACCAGTGAAATTAATTGAACTTAAATCACTAAAGTCTACTCTGTAGCTAAATCCATACTGTGTTTCATAACCATCTTCATCATAGAGAGTATGGGCATTTGAATACTTTAGAATTTGTACTATCGGATCGGTAGATTTCAGGAAATACCATACAATATCAATAAATTCATTACATCTTTCTTTCCCTGGCGGTTTAGCATCATTATGTTCTATATCATTCCGAATTGAGAGTAAGTTTTTCATTAAATAGGGTCTAACCAATTCAAAAGATTCGAGTATTTCTAGATACCCTTTGTTTTTCCACGAAGCATCCATGTTCCTAAAATTATAATAACTCTCTATTAACTTCAATCTGTGATTCAATGCTCTCTTAAGATTAGCAATACCATCTGCTAATTCAAATTCAGTTATCGCCTTATCAATTAATGTTTTTGAATGTTCCCATATCTTATAAGATCGCGTCCAAGCATCACTTGATAGCACCTTTCCACCATCAGAGTAATAATCCCAATCAAATATTGACTTAGAAATAAAAATAATATTACTCATACAATCCCCCTAAAGTTTTTATGTCTTTAATCTTTCGACGATTTCACCTAACGTTTCTGTATTCATGAACCCCGACAGGGGTTGTCTGCTGAAATGCTTCCCTGAAATCCTTCTCGCAGACCAAGGCTTCAACGGAGCCGAAGCTTGAATATTATCTTATACGACGGAATCGCGTCTTCGAACTAGCACTCAATATTATTTCTCTTTCTTACTTTATAGTTATAGGGCTCCAACTCATAGAGAGCAGTATCTAGAATGTTATCTATAGTTTCTAAAGTTATATGCTGCTTCTCCCCTAATATATTGCCCACTCTATAAAGTAAATATTTACCTCCCATAGCTTGACATTCTCTAGCCGTATTTACTTCGTGTTGTGATATATAAAAATCACTACCCTCTTTTATTGTTGTCTTAACTTCTATGAAGATTACGTTCCCGTCAACATCATATGAAAGAATATCATACCCATTTTTCGGGTCAGCAGCTTTACTATCATCGACTAAAGTGAAATAAGGTGTTCCTTCAAGTTTCTCGAGCTCTTGTTCAAATACGTATGCTTCTCCAAGTTTTCCTATCTGCATTTGGAATTCATGTAGTTTTAAATAATCTATAACACAAGTTACTTTACTTCTTAATTCATCAAAAGTGAACATCACTGATGAGGCACGAAGACTTTTTTCACTAACCAATTCAATTTCATTCTTTTCTATGGCTTCTTCCACTATATTATTATAGTTTTTTTTAGTGAGTCAGCACATTGAACACAAACAATACGATTATTAACTGAACTCCAATTAGTGGATATATTTGTAATATTCCGATTACAGCCACCACACTTTATCATATTCACTTTCCTAGCATTTTTTATCCTCATTGGCTTTAGATCCGATATTCCGGCAAGTGTACCAAGCTTCGAAACTATACTGTTTAGGTTTTTAAAACCGTTATATTGCTTTTCAGAAAGATATTCAAATACATTTTTGCATCTATCTGGAACTATATACCTCTTATTTTTATAAGTGACTATTTCCCCATCTCTGTAGTGCTCACTAGTGAGCATTAGTATTTCTCTAACAGAACAATCTGTTTCAAATAGCAAATACCATACAAATGCCATTCGAAGAGTATCGAATTTAGTGAACTCTTGATCTAATAATTTATCAATTGTTAGAACTTCACTTAAAGACAGGCTATTATTATGAGATAATTTTTCATTTTTAGAAGAACCTTCCGAATCACTCATCTTCTTTAGAAAATGCCTTATCAAGTCATCTTTCAACCAAATTCCATTAAATCCATCAGGCACTATCAGATCATTTGCATATAAATATTTAAAGAAGGATTCTTTGTATGAATCTTGGGCTGTTTTCTGTTCGTCGTTAATATATTTTTGATAAATCGGTAAATAGTCATTAAATGTAAGATCCCGTACATTTTCCTTCTGAGTGGAAGAAAATATATCAGCTATTGAAGAAAGGTATTGTTTATAAGAGCTTTCAGAATAAAGTTTCAAATAATTACTAATTATTTGCTTGGAATCATTATGTAGACTTGAGATAATGGCCATTGGACTTTTCTTCATAAATGTTTCTCCTTAGCATTAGACTGATTTTTCTAAAACGTTCTTGTATCTACGAATCTGAGAAGCTTAAGGTGGACCAGGGCCGACGGACTTAGCTTCATAGGGTAGTAAGCTGATTCCGCTTCACTACCTACCTCATCTTGCAAACCAAGGGCGTAGTACGCAGTGTAGATACGTTGTAATGAAATGCTCATGTCATCTTCAAATTTGTTTTGAGTTTTGTATTTTTCCTAAAATGATTTCATTAGTCCCTCTAACTATCCATATTTTTAATGCTTCATCATAAGTAGCTATATAGTTAGGTAATCCAGATGCTAATACTATGTTTGATTCATTTGATTGTAATTGCTTATCCTTTAGCAAAGGAATAATTTTATCTAAAGCTTCGTGAATTGCTTCATCCGATGAAATTCCATTAAAGTTGAAGTTGTAATGATCATTATTAATTTTAATTTCAATTCCAAAAGTTATTTGCTTCGACTCAACACCATTTCTTGTTATCTTGCTATACTTTTCACTCCTAATTTTTTTAAAAGTACGCAATATCACAGTTTTTATACTTTCCCATCCAGCACTTGCAAGAATTCCTGAAACCAATCCCATGGCCAATGGTGAATTAACTAAGAATGAAAAAACATTAGTAAAGTCTTCAATCGAAGCAGTAACTCTCCCACTTTTATCTATTGCTTTAAGTCCAATTCCATTCTCATTCAAATCAGATTTTATTAATGAAAAGTCGCTTTCTTCTAAGTGTCCAGACAAGTAAAACAATCCCAAATCATATTTTGGTGTTAGAGAGTCACTCACGTTAAGCCTCCATAGTTATTATATTTATTCACATAAATTTCCTAATAATAATTTCTTAATAACGAACTTCACCAGGGGTTGTCTGCCGAATACCTTTCTGAAATCTTTCCCGCAGACCAAGACTCCAATGAATATGATGTTAAACGACTGAATTGCTTCTCGAAACGGCGCTCACTATTTATTTTCTTCTGGTATATATTCAATCAAATCAGATAATTTGCAGTTAAATGTATCACATAGCTTGAATAAGGTTTCAAGCTTTGTTGTTTCTATATTCGTTTCCCTGTACAGTTTATTGATTGAATTCCGACTTAACCCGGATTTCGCCATCAATTCTGTTATATCATCTATTCGATGTTCTGCCATGAGTTCTCTTATATTGCACTTAATTACGGTCATCTTTTTCCCTCCATAATTCTATCTTATCTCTCATACCAGCAATCATCAACGAAAAGCGAAGTTTTAACTCTATAAAGTCAAATATCCACCTTGCAATTAACTTCGTAGGGTTATATAATAACTCTATAGAGTTAACCAAAGAAGGAATAACATATGGACAATGCATTAGAATCATTAGTAGAGCCACTTATAAGAATACGTTTAGAATTACTCTACACTGAGCTTTCGGAGTATCATACAGAGTACAATCAACTTTCTTCGGAAACAGATCAATACTTTAGAACGCTTCGTGAAGCACTACCCGATCAACTTCAACATACAGTTTTTCTTTATGAAGACGCCCAAATTTCTCTCCAATCCATCCTAGAAAGAAGTATCTACATACAAGGCTTCAAAGACGCTTTACAACTCTTTAGTGAATTGAAAAATTCTAACATCTAGAGGATCATATGATCCTCTTTTCTATTATTTTTGATTCTGTTGTATAATGTCTTATTTATGAACTTCCGAAAGATGCTCTCTTTGTCATATTCACAAACTTCGTGAATCCTGCACTTTTCCCCTTATTCCCACACTTTCTGCGTTTCAATCCTCCAGCCCGCCCATCCGATCCAACGGACTTTGAATCCGCCCAATGTCCCGCTACCGCTCCGTTGTTCGCACACTCTGATGCCCCAGCAGCTCCTGAATATAGCGAAGATCGATCCCATTCTCCAGCAAGTGGGTCGCAAAGGAATGCCTTAGCGAATGGATACTCACCTGTTTGCGAATGCTCGCTTCAGCCAGCGCTTTTTCAAACACTTTCTACGCTGAACGTTCCGTCAGGTGGCGGCCTTCTCTCTGTCCTGGAAACAGCCAGTCTTCCGGCTGCTCCGCCCCTATGTACTGCTCGACCACCGCAAAAGCCGCTTCGGAGAGCAGCGTTTGCCGATGCTTCGGATTTTCCACTGCTTTCAACAGACGCATGACCTCATTCAAGGACTGCACATCCGGCAGTTTACTCTCCTTTTTCGAACGAACATAGCGGCGGATTTTAGCTGCTTTAGCACATGGCGAAAGTAAAATTTTAGCGCGCTGATCGCTTGGTTAACATAAGCGTGCGAAAGGCCTTTTTCGAGCAGAGCCAGCGCATATTTTTGCACCGTCGCATCATTTATACTTGCTTCGGTCCCTTGCAATCCGGCAAAAAAGCGTTCCGTTTGCGATATGTATGCTTTAATCGTCTTGCTGCTGTACCCCCTTGCCACCAATGCATCGCGCAATTCTTTCCGCCGATCCGGATTCCATTCACCTCGTTCCGAAGAGGAGGGAACTGCATTGGCCTGCGCGCCCCGCTGATCCAGCCATTCCCGGATGTACGGCAGCTCTTTATTCAAGCGCTCGTCGCACTCGAACTTGCAGCTCCGATACGCTTCCAACAGGCTTTCTACAGCGACGATGCTGTACGGAATCGTCCAAATTTTTCCGTCCGGAACCCATTTCCTGCCCGGTATGGACCGAATCCCTTCTCGCTCCTCGACTCCATATCGCTCCAAACGTACGCCGATCGTTTTTTCATCCCGATAAAGTAGGTTAATCTTCATCTCGTTGCCTCCTTAGTATATCAGCCGTTCAAAAAATTGGAAATCCAATTTTGTACAAAAAAGGGTCTTAAGATGGAGATTCATCTTAAGACCCAATTCTTTCGGAGCAAATTGTTGATCCGTTAAGTCCAATTTTCATGATCATAAAATGCCTTACCTTTACTTGTCCAGTTCCTCCGTCACATCATCCCATAGCACCGTCGCCACCTTCTCCAACAGATACCCCGGCTTCAGGTTCAGTAGGTATCCTTTTGGAACTCCCTCTCCTCCACGCAGAAACAAAAGAAGAGCCGCAAGGCCCGTTCCCTCGTTCCTGCCGATCCGTATGCGCTGCCTTTATCCGACGTTCCGATCCTGCTCTTCCGTGCGTTGCCTCTCTTCGCAGCGTCAGCCGCCTCCGGCGTCGTTTTAAATTGCTGTTGAAATAGGAAGCGAAAAGACAAAAAGCCCGCGCTGAACGCGGACTTTGCTGTATATAAGTCAAAATCTTACCTATTCATGTTCCTCGACTTTAAACTGGCTTAATTCGTTTTGAAGCTTATTGGATAATTGACTTAATTGTTTGGATAGTTCAGCAACCTGTTCGAAGCTCTCCAATTGTTCCTGCGTGCTGGCGCTAACCTCTTCGGTTGAAGCGGAATTCTCCTCCGTGGTGGAAGAGATGATCTCCAGCGCCTGCAAAATCTCATCTTTGTGCTTGTGGACTTTGGAGGTGTTCGTGCTGATCTGGATCATTCGCAATTTCAAATCTTCCAAATCCTTGTTAATACTAAAGAATACTTGCTTGGTGTTCTCGACCGATCTGGCATTTTCTTCTGCAATTTTCAGACCGTGAGCCGTATGCTCAACCGATACACTGGTTCTTTCTTCAATCACACGTACCTTCTTGTAGATTTCCTGTGTCGCCAGTGCAGTCTGCTCAGCCAGCTTGCGCACCTCTCCGGCAACAACGGCAAACCCTTTGCCCTGTTCTCCCGCACGTGCAGCTTCGATGGAAGCATTAAGCGCCAGCAGGTTGGTCTGCGTTGCAATTTGATTGACCGTGTCCACGAAGCTTGAGATCTCATGACGGCTCAGGTCAATCTCCTGAATAATAGCCGACATCGCTTGTGTGGAATTGTGATTTTCTTCCGCCCATTTGGATAGCTGATCTACTACAGCCAGCCCCAATCCGCTTTGCTCGGCAGAGGTTTGCACCATCGTTTCGATGGCTTTCGTATCATTGGCAATTTCGTCAATCTGGCCGGATAATGCTCCGGTTTTTTGTAAAATATTATCCGTTTCGGTGGATTGATAGTTCGTCGCATTGGCAATTTCATTGATTGCTGTCGCGGTATCGTTCATCGTTATCGCGGTTCTGGAAGAAATGGATTGCAGATCGTGTGAAGACTGATTCAACACTTGAGCTGAGCTACCCACCATTTGGAGCATTCCTTGAATTCTTTGAACCATATTGTGAACTCCTTGAGAAATTTGACCGATTTCGTTGTTGGAATGTGTATCAAATTGAACGGTCAAATCTCCATTTTCAATCAGCTTGATTTTTGCAAGCAGCTTCGGTATTGATCTCAACAGATAACGGAGCGTTATATAACAAATCACAACCAGCAGGATTGTAGCTGCAGCAAAACCGCCAATGGTAATCCAGGTAAAGGCTTTTAATTCTGCAAGCGCCTCTTGTTCAGAAATGGTTAAGCCTACGGACCACCCGGTATCCTTACTGGTTGCATATCCGATATAACGACGTTCTCCATTATCATTAATCAGCTGTACTCCGGACTCGCCGGCAATCATTTTCTTTCCGATCTCCCCAAGCTCGCCTGTGCTTTCGTTAATCTTTTCTTTCAACACTTTATTTTGATCGGGATGATATAAAATATCGCCCGTTTTGGATGCAAGAATCGAATAACCTGTGCTTCCGAGCGAATAGCTTTGCATAACGGTAGGGATGTCTTTGAAAGCAATATCAATAGCAGCAAATCCGATTAATTGGTTACTGCTATCTTTGATCGGATAGAAAATGCCCATAAGCACACTACCCGAATTGACGTCAATATAGGGATCTGAGTAGTATAAACCGTCTGCTTCTACAGCCGGCTTGAAATACGGGCGTGTTTGGATATCGAAATCCGGGCCCGAAGCAGCACCATCATTTTGAAGAAAGAAGCCTTTGCCAGATATTCCTGCAATCCAGGCGTCGGCAAAAGAGGGCTCTGCTTTTACAATGGCTGCCAGAGTCGCTTTGGTTTCCGCAGCATATGGAGATGTTTTCGCCATCTCTGCTGATGGGGTGGTTTCTAGATATTGCCTAAATAAGTTATTCGTTGACATTTGTTTGACAAGCGATCCCTTTTCCTTGAATAACGCATCAAATTGACTGACGATAGCCTGCGTCTTGGTCTGAAGCATGTCCTCTTGCTGCTTGACAAGCATGCTTTGCGTGCTTGCAAACATAAACGTCCCCAAGGTTGCAAAGACGACAACGATAATGACTAACAGCACCAAGGCCAATGTGTTCGCGATGCTGGATGATCTGTATACGCGCTTTTTCATATTTTGTGACATGCTGCCATCTCCCCGAGGAATATTGAGCGAAAAGCTCTTAGATAATATGTCGGAAGTATACAGCTATTTTAATAGGTTTTTAGTATATACAAATTAAGGTATTTCACGGGACCTGGATGCCCATAAGTATACAGGAGATGCAGCGTATGTCCCCAGGCTCGATTTCCGTCGACGAGCAACTGGATTAGCTATGAGGAGAAGCCTGTAGCTACGGGTGAAGAATAAACTGGAGAATGAATAAACTGGGGAACTAACGGATAGAGAGGCAACGAGATAGCAGCCATTCTATAAGCCTATAAAAAAAGCATGGATGAGAGCGGTTAGACCGCCCCATTCATGCTTGCCATGCGCCGGTTATATACCGGATGGAATACTCAGCCCCGGCTCATTTCGTAATCGCCGCAACAACGGTGTCAACCAACGCTTTTGACGAGACAGGACCACCAAACGTCCATGTCTTGCTATCCAATGCATAGGTACGTTTTTCTTTGACAAAATTCAGGCCGTTCCAGACCGAATTATTTTTCAGCGCTGCACCGAGAACATCATCGTCCGGCTGCACAATATAGAGGAAGTTGCTGTCCTGTACAGCAGGCAGTGCTTCAATGCCCACAGTTGAAAAACCGTACTGCTCAAGCTTGGCTGGTTTCCAATCGTTAACCAACCCGATCTTCGCCAGTGTGCCTACGACGACCGAGTTATCCGAAAACATGCGCAGGCTGGCTGCATTTTGATAAGTGAACGCCTGTGTCAAACTATAATGGAACTCCGCTTTACCGGCAGTGGCGAGCTTTTCTTTGGCTTCCGCATAATGCTGATCCAACTCCTTCAGCACCTGCTTCGCTTTGTCTTCTTTTCCAAGAGCGACCGCGATGTTGTTGAATATCTCTACCATTTTGTCATAATCATAGCCTTTACCGCTATTCAGACTATATTCAACTGTCGGTGCAATGGCTCTAAGTTGGTCATAGATAGCTGCATTTCCATCAACATTGGAAATAATCAGATCCGGCTTCAATGCAGCAATCGCTTCCAGATTGGGCTCGTCGCGCGTTCCGACATCAGTCACGCTGCTGTCCAGAGCCGCCTCCGAAGACACATACTGCTTGTATCCGGCATTATCCGCATTACCAATGGGCTGAACGCCTAGCGCAACCATATCCTCCGTAAATGTCCATTCCAGCACGACAACACGCTTTGCCGGGCTGTCGAGTGTGATCTCACCACGATTATGCTTTACTTTCACAGGTCCCGCTGCTTCGGCTGGTGTGCTGCCGGAAGTTGACGCCTGACTTGTATCCGATGGTTTACCTGCCGCTCCACAGCCTGCCAGGGCAAGCGCAAAAACCAGTAGCAATAAAACCCCGCTTAAACCTTTTTTCATAGAATGTATCTCCCCGTATATGTACATTTTAAGATAATGATAATCATTATCATTTTTGGATTATGACGGAGAAATGTAATTTTGTCAATGATAAAAGGTAGTGCAGAGCGCTCAACGGGAACGTAAACATGGCACAATAGCATCTGTTTTTCTTTTTCGTGCGTTTGCCTGATGCAATTTCTTAAAGCAAGTGTGTAGATTATACTATTTACATATTGTAAACTATTAACGAGATGTAAATGATATTCTCTTATTTATTTTACAACTATCTTGAAGGAGTGCTTCCTAATGCCCAATCCCCCATTACAGAAAAAACTACCCCTATTTATTTTAATGCTTAATCTATTTATTGCTTTGCTGGGTCAAGGCATGGTTATTCCTATTTTGCCGGATTATTTAAAACAGTTTCATGCTGCAGGCACGGCTGCTGGATACCTGGTTGCTGCTTTTGGTGCAGCTCAGTTCTTGTTTTCACCGATTGGCGGACGCTGGTCTGACCAATATGGACGCAAGAAAATGATTTTAATCGGCCTGGCTCTCACTGTTATTTCGGATTATATATTTGCGATAGCGTATCACCTGCCTGTATTGTATCTTGCCCGCTTTATCGGAGGAATCGGCTTAGGCATCATGGTTCCTTCCGTACTTGCCTATGTCGCGGACATCACAACACATGATCAGCGTGCAAAAGGGATGGGGTATCTGAGTGCAGCAATGAGCTTGGGGATGGTACTGGGCCCGGGGATCGGAGGTCTTTTGGCTGGCTTTGACGTACGATTTCCTTATTTTATAGCGGCTGGCTTGGGGCTGGTAGCTACCGTATTGACTTTCGTTCTCCCTGAAACATTGCCTGTCGAAAAAAGAACGCAGGTTCATAAAGAAGCAGCTACCCCCTCGATTTGGAAACAACTTGTACAATCGTTTACGTTGCCTTATTTTCCTTTGTTGGTGTTAGTTTTGGTTATGACCTTCGGCTTGGTAAATTATGAAACCGTATTTTCATTGTACATTGAGCAGAAATATGGATTTAGTTCTATGGAGATTTCCGTCCTGATTACACTGGGTGCAGCGATAGGTATTATCGTACAAGTATGGTTTATGGATAAACTCATCCGAAGGATTGGAGAATACAATCTCATCCGATACTCGCTTATTGTGACAAGCATTGCTCTGTTGCTCATGCTTATCAAAGTTAATTTTTCCTATCTGATTGCGGTATCTGCTCTTTTCTTTTTATTCAATTCATTGTTACGTCCTACAGTAAATACGCTCCTTTCCAAGCAAGCTGGTGATCAGCAAGGTTTTGTTGCCGGACTTAATACTACATATAATAGTTTGGGTAACATATTGGGCCCTGTTATAGCCGGAACACTTTTTGACATTCACATCAATTTGCCTTATATTCTGGGTGCATTTATTCTGATGGCAACGATTGGCTTGATTAGACGACCTAAAATACAAAAAAAGGTAAGTGTTGAACAATGACCAGCACATGGCATACAAATCTGAAACGCAAGCATCAGGAGGAAATTCTCAAAGCTGGAACCCAATTATTTTTGGACCATCACTTTTCGGGTATAAATATTCAACAAATATGTGAAGTTGTTGGAATCAGCAGAGTTACCTTTTATAAATATTTTAAAAGTTTGGACGAACTTGTTTTTGAAGTAGCTATGAATATACTCAAAAATATGACCGAGTTTATAAAGGCGGGCAATGAAGACAATATAAGCGGGAAAGAAAGTCTGCGAAGCTTGCTGTACAGCTGGATTGATTTTGCCAAAGAGCATGGGAAGGAACTACGATTTATCATGTTTTTTGATCTTTACTACAAGTATAAATGTCAAGAAGAAGAGTTGGCAGCCCGCTTTGAGCGTTTTATCAAAGAAGGTTTTCATAATCATTTTTTAGAAGAGATAATTTCTAAAGGCATACAGGACGGTTCTTTGAAGCCTGATGTTGATGCTTTCAAAATGTCTGTATCTATTTTCCAGACGATGATGGGATTGCTGCAAAGATTAAGTTCTACTCCCCCGTCGATTCCTGATGCTCGAACCGTTGAATTGGATGAGATTGCAAGTACTGTAGCTGATATGATGCTGGATTCAATATCTAACCCAGCTTAAAAACGAGTCGTTCCAAGAACTTAATTCTTGGTCGACTCGTTTAGTCCACTGTGCATAACTTCTCCTTCAAAGCCGTCCAGTGGGATAATGGAACTTGATTCACTGCGTTAACCCAATTGCATCGTGGTAATACAGGTATCGTCGTTCTCAAACGTGGAGATTTGGGATTTTGCAGTCTTCCCTTCATGCTCCACCGTAACACTATAGGTTTTGTCACGTGGGAGCCATAGATCAATAAATCCATTGGACTGGGATTTTACTAAAGTTTTATTCATGACTGAATTCCCAGCGGAATCATGAATCGTTACACTGAACTCTTCATCCTTCATTTCGCCTTGACAACCGGTCAGGCTATGGGTTGCACAAGGGTGGGTCTGTTCCATATATGGCGCTATCGAAAGAAAAAATTCGTTGTCAGGCAGAGCGTAGGTCTTTGTGGTTTTACCATCCTCCGATACGCTTAACTGACTGGAAGTGATAGAAGCAGACTCGGCCGTTGCCTTTCTTGTACTGAAATCATGCACCAATTGCTTGATATTTGACGCTCCCTGGTTGTCGGCTTCTTCTCTCTGGGCATTCCCTGCAATCAGGTATGTCCCTATGGCGACCGCAACTAACCCGGTTGCTATCAAGGTTAATTTTTTCATTTTGAGTTCACCTCCTTGTCCCTTTTTTACTATTATAAAGGAGATTGATCCACTCTGTTTCTCATAAAAAATCCTGCACTTCACATAGCCACACCATGTGATCCCCATCCTCGCCCCAATAATCCTTTGCAACGGTGTAGGGGGTGCCGAATTTTCGCAGCCATTTGGTCTGGGCTATTTTGAAGCCGCTATCCAGGCAAAATTGTGCAACTTCCATTTCTTTTAGCCTGATCATCAAAGCTCGAATTAACGCCGAGCCTACTCCCTGTCCCTGATAACTGGGCAGCACATACAAACTCCCCAAAGTCCCCATATGCCGGAGTTCGTCGTTGGTACATTTCCTGATTTCTTCTCCACAAGGGCCATAAGAGATCGTTCCAACAACGTTATGGTTATGTTTGGCCGTCAGGAAAAACAAGTCTGGATTCAAATCTGACAAAGATGCACGCAGCAACTGTTTTTTATGTTCTATCTCCTGCTGTATGTCGTCGATTAAAGCTTCCAGACCCTCCTGTTCAAATGCCGCAGATATGGAACTTTCAAAAACATGATCCGCCGCCTCCAGATCCAAAGGAACAGCGAGTTGAATGCTGAACTGTTTTTTCATGATGTCAAAACTCCTCCACAGATTCGATAGATAGGAATAGAAAGGCTGTTACTGCCCAGCAATAACCTAATCGAATTGTTCACGGACACAACACCTCCCTATCCAGATAAACCAATATGACCAGTGCCCGACTGTTCATGGGACAGTACAAACACAAATTTATCATAAGTCTATCATAATCGGCATTCGCTGTTACTGAGACTTTGGCTCTGATCCTGATCACACATTAGGACCATGGCAGCCTTTGATTCTGGACCTGACTGGATCAACAAGGTGGTAAAATGAATCCATAAGTACCTGTGGTGCCTAGGACTCTTGCTGAAAGATTCTATTATTCAAACATAGTGGGCGGCAAAAACAAGATTAATATGAAGAAGCTCAAGGAAACTTTTGAGCAGGCTGGTATGAGCCATGTAACGACGTACATTAACTCCGGAAACATCATTTTTTCCAGTGAAGTTCAATCCAACGAGGAGTTGGCGCTTCAACTGGAGCAGGCCATTTTGGAAGATTTCAGCCTGCCCATCCGGCTTATCGTCCGCAATATGGCGGAAATACAGACCATTATGGTGCATTGCCAGAGGAATGGTCTAATGATACACAGATGAAAAGTGATGTATTTTTTCTGTGGGATGAAATTAACGATATTTCCGTTCTGGACAAGCTTCCTTTGAAGCCGGGAATAGGCCATGTAATATATACGTCCGGGGCCATTCTGTTTTCTGTCAGCAAGGAACATGTCACAAAAAGCAGGATGACGAAACTGATCGGCTCCAGACTATATCAGCATATGACGGTGCGGAATGTGAACACGACCCGGCAAATTTATAAGCTGATGCAAATGGCTGAACAGGAAGAGTTGCTGTAGTAGATACAATCCAGAGGGGAGCCTGCTTCTGACTCCCCTAATTGCGTTCTTTTAAATGTGCTGTTAAAGACACCCTTCATATGAAATACCTTTCGCCCGTACTGGCTTCGTCAAATTGTAAAACCGTCAACCAGTTCATTCAGTCGAGCAGCACTTTCCTTCACCTGATCGGACTGCTGCGCCACTTCAAGAGACTTTTCCGCCGATGAAACCATATTCCCAGCAATGTGCTGGGTGGAGACGGCAGACTGTTCGCTGGCTGTTGCAATCTCATGGATAGCTCTCACCATAGTTTGAATGGTTTCATTTACCTGCTTGGAGGTGGCGTTTAAATCATTGACTGTATTCGTATGCTCAACTGCATCATTGTAATATTGTGCTGCCGTATCCTCAAGCAGCTGATAATCCTTGCCTACCTGGACTTGTAGGAAGTGCAGCAATTCTTCGGCATTAGTCGTCAGATTGGCTACAGATTGTACAACCTCTTGAGTAACACTCTGAATTTGATCTACCGCCTGCTTGGACCCATCTGCCAGCTTGCGAATCTCGTTAGCTACAACCACAAAACCCCGGCCTGACTCACCGGCACGAGCCGCTTCAATGGATGCATTTAGAGCCAGCAAATTGGTTTGCGCCGTAATTTCCAGAATAGACTGGGAGAGTATGCGAATTTGGTCTACCGCCTTGGCTTGCTCCAGCGCTACTGCCATCTTTTCGCTGGTCTTCCGGTAAATCTCTTTGGACGCTTTATTGGACTCACTAGCCTCATGCTTTAACGCTTCGGCCTTTAGGCTTGTATCATAGGCAGACTGGGCTCTTTCTTGAGTTTTGACCGAAATGTACTCCGCCGCCCGCTGCATTTCATCCGCAGAATGATTCATGTTTTCTGTGTACGCCGAAGTCTGCTCCATCGCTGCTGACAGCTGTTCGACCGTTGCCGATACGTCTCTAATCCGCCCATTGAGATCTGTCATATTATGATTCGTCTGGTCACTTAGCTGATTAATTTGGCGGGATTCATTGATAACTCCCGTAATAACCATTGAGGTCGAATCTGTCATTTGCTGAATGGCACGTGCAATGACAGCGATTTCGTTATTTCCCTTGAGCAGGGCCGGATCAAGTGCTGCCGTTAAATTTCCTTGGGTAATCTCTCCACAGTATTTCGTAATGGTGCTCATCCGAGAACGGATATTCCGAATGGCCGAAAAGGAGATCATACCAAGAACAGCCATTACCAGGGCCAGAATCACGATCAAAACAATCGTACGCATTTTAATCTCATTTTGTGTATTTTGATATAGGTTGGCCGATTGTTCATTGTTGTAATCAGAAATATCGGTTAGTATCTTAACAATTGCCGTACTGGATGTATTAATCCGACCTCTCTCTTCCTTGTCATAGGTTCCGGTATTTTTCTTGACTGCCATGATCTGCTCAATATCCTGATAATATGTGTCTATGCTGCTTCTTAGTTGCTCGTACAATTTCTGTTCCCTTGAGTCGAGATTCTTTTGCGAGAATTTATCCAGCCCTGACGTAACACTGTCTTTTCCCTTCTGTACCTGGTTATATTGTTTATCTGTGTACTCCTCATTATCGAGTACTTTGGTATAATTGGCCCGCATGTTATAAAAATCACTTTTTACTTCAAGAATATTCGTCTGGTGTTGAAAGCGATCCATATACAAAATACCTTGACCCTCTTTTGCTTGATACATGCCGAAAACCCCTACCGATGATACAATGAGCAAACCCACCAAGCTGATCATGATCATGGTGACCATCGTTGTCGTGACCTTTAAACCTCTAAATCCTTTTGCGCTTTTAGTGCCGTCTGATAGTTTTGTTTTCATCAAAACCCCTCCAGTCGTCTATGTATAATCGATCACGCCGCTGTCTCATAAGCAATATCCTCTAATCAAACTCAAGAGATTTACACCGTGATGATATATATATCGGAAGAAAGCGTTTCATTTTTATAAGAGAAATAACAGTACTGCAAAAATAAAGAAATATTTTTTCACATCAAATATACAAAAGGATACAATTGTGCCCAAGTGACGGTTTTACCACCTTGCCGATTGCATATTTACCCTAACGCAAAATCCCCCATCGCTTAGATTAAGCAATGGGGGACACACCTTTTTAACGGTCCCGGTTAACTATATAATTCATTAGATGCTTTAGAAAAGCAATATTGCGGGGTAACTGTTCAAGTGCTTCCATGGCAAGGCAATAGTGTTCCCACATCTCTTTACAGGCACCCTCGTGACCAAGGATAGACACGAAATTCGAATTGTTGTTATCAAAATCCTGACCAACAGGTTTTCCGAGTAAGAGCATATCTCCTTCCACGTCAAGCAAATCATCTTTAACCTGAAAAGCAATCCCCATATGATAGGCGAATTTTTTCAAAGCAGCAATTTCCGACTCCTTGGCCTGTGCGAGCATGGCTGGCATAACCAGACAAGCCTCAAACGCCACTCCTGTTTTATAAAAGCACACCATATTCAACTGCTCCAATGTCAATGCCTTTCCTTTGGAATCCAGATCCATCGCCTGTCCCATACACATATCTTCTGCCTTTTGGGCCGAGTATTGTATCAAGGCAAGTACAGTCTCAGCATTGAACTGGTCCAGTGACGATTGTTCCCCAATCGCCTTCTGGATTAGGTACAGGCCGGTTAATTCCGCGGTAGCGCTGTTGTGCACCTGATGTAACGTCTGACGCCCTCTACGGGTAGACGCATTATCCTGGGAAGGCAGATCATCAAAGATCAGGGATGCGGTATGCATATACTCCAGTGATCTCAGAAGAGGTACGATTGCCGATGCATCCAGTCCATATTCGTTCACGCCCATGACCCAGGTCAATATAGGCCGTATCCGCTTCCCGTTCCCTTCGAGACTGTAATTTGCAGCATCAATTAGCTGTTCTTTCATGGCCGGAATCCCATGAGGTTTGGTGATCTTCAATTGATGGTTAATCTGCTCACGGACTATTTTGATCGTATTGAAAAAGTCTTCCTTTTCCTTCGAATCGTTTTTTAGATGAGTAATCATTTGATCCCGAAGCAGCTTATCAAAGAAATCCACATCATCCGCTTTTTGCACCATCTTCTGAATAAGACGATTGAATTCCGGATGGCCGGATGCAAAAATCCCCATCATTTCATCATACTTTTCAACACCTACACGTTCTTTATAACGTTTGAGTCCATTCATTGCACGATCCAGTATCACCTCACGAGCCCTGGCATCGGAGTTATATACGTTATGGATCAAATAGGAAATGACCCCCCAGTATAATTCAAACGGATTGATCAAATCCGATCTCTGAAGATGATATTTTAAATAATAGGTATAGGGCGTCACTGCACCCTCTCTCATATCGTCAACCATATCCGCAAAATCATCAGCAAGTTGGTTATAGATACCATAAAAAAAGGTTCGTTGCTCAAAGCCCTCATCCTCAGGAGCACCAATCACGGAACGGGCAATCAACCGGGAAGAAGCTGACTTTAAAATGACGGGGATATAAAGCTCTTCATTGGTGTAATTAGCCCGCGTTAGATCTTTGACACGGTCGATATCTTGAGAATGAAAAAAAACATAGGACTGTTCGAAAAATGTCTGCTGTGTGTCTGGTCGCTGATGGTCCTTTATATATTCAAAAGCATCCGAGAGCTCCGAATGTATGTATTGAATCAACTGCATATGATTCCCGGTCCAGTCGCCCAGCTCAGGCACAGATCCAGTAAGAAGCGCGGTACGTATCATATGAGAGTATTGTTCCTTCTCTTGAACGGTCAAAAGCCGAGAATCGAGAAGATCATCAATAAAAGGATAGGTTAACCCATAAGAGTAACCCAGCCTGATGGCTTCATCAAGTCTGCGAGAACGTTCATCAGGTGACACTGCATCGTCCATTTCTTCCATCACATGCAGAATAACCCCAATAATGATCTTAATCAGCTTGCGCTGGGCTTGCTCTGCATCCATTCCCTCGGGAATATGAGAAGATACAGAACCAAGCTTGTTGATTACCCAAATTACGGTGGCTTCTATCCCTTCCTTTTGGGACCACCGATACACCCCGGCTACATTCATAAACTCCGGTTGGTCGCTCCTGTTTGCACTGGTGGATTGAAGCAAGTATCTTTTTACGTCAGCAATAACGCGCTGAATCCGGGTCTGTGTGTCAGCAGAATCCAGGGCCTTGCCTAGATCTCTCATGTAAATATAAGAAACACTTCGATCCAGATAATCATCCAATTTACCTGTATAACTCAGCCATTGAATATATCTATAATAATCCCGCGAATCCGGTTTTCTCTTTCCTCGTGAAAAAAAGGATAACCATGAAGAATGATGAATATGATTTCTTTTCCATATTTGGATATCTTCCGTAAGTTTAGTCACATAAGTCTTATCCATGACCTGATCATAGAGTGATGCAAAATACTGAATCGCCTTCCGCTCAGCCAGCCGATATCCTGTATTGGCTTGTAATTTTTCATTCATATAATGCATTACCTCAACTTCTCATTTTGTTAAACATGGCTGCACTTCTCCCTGAGGGAACGAATTTGGATCATGTTTTTATCTTTATACGGAAAAAAATCTGTGAGGTTACGAAATTAAATTTGTTGAGAAATATGAGCAATAGTCAGAACGTTTAGCTTTTTTCGGCCTTCTTCCATAAAGCCTCAGTCAGCTCATCAATCGTCTCCTTCATCGCCAGCTTCTCGCGCCAATGACTCGGGATACCGCTTATTCCATAATAAGCTCCTGCAATCTGCCCGTACACCGCTCCGGTTGTATCGGCGTCATCCCCCAGATTCACTGCCAGCAGTGCCCCCTCCTCGAACGAAGTCGAATGGTAAAATGCCCACAACGCAGCCTCAAGGGAACGAATGACATAACCGGTTCCCTGTATTTCGGGCGGCTCCTTATGACGGTAAGATCCCTGGATGATTTCTTCAATTGCTGTCGAATAAGTTGGCTTGTCCCGCCACCACTTACGGCACACATCGGCCGATAACATGGCTTCTTTGTCTGCCCCTTGCAGAGCTGCTACAAGGATTGAAGCAAGCACAGCGCAGGCCTCAACACTTTCGACTGCTCCATGGGTGGTGCGCGAGCTCATCTCAGCGTACATCACCGCCTCTTCCGGACGGTTCGCATAGGCCATAGCCACAGGTGCAAGCCTCATAATGGAGCCGTTTCCCGCGCTCATGGGGTCAACAGATCCGCTGTATGGATCTCCAGTGGCTTCGAACCGATGCAGCGCCCCTCTTGTCGCACCACCGATATCAAAGCACGTTCCTGTGCTGCTCATATATCCTACATAGTACCAATTCGTGTATCGCCGCATTTGGTCTGCCGGATCAAATTCATCTTTTCGTACCAAACTCTCGGCCAAACAGAGCGCCATGGATGTATCATCCGTCCACTGTCCCGGCTTCAATCCAAACACACCGCCACCCACGATATCCGTTACAGGCTCAAATGTACCTGGACTACTGAATTCCACCGTGGTTCCCAAAGCATCACCCACGGCCAGCCCAACCAGGCATCCAAAAAAACGATCCTTGATAAGTGCCATTTGGTTTTACGCCCCTTTTCAAATGTAATAACTAACGCATATTTTCCCATCTCGCCAGGAAGGAAGCAAAAATGCGGTAACGCCTTTTATTCGTAGATCAGGCTGTACTAAAGAAGCGTGATGGAATGGCATCATTACACAAAAAATCTGATATCGAGCAATGCAGTCAATACTTTCATAAAAACTCCCGGTTTTTTCTTGCTCCATGCCTATATTATGATATCTTTATGCTAGAAATGAAACGTTATTATCGGAGGTCATTGCCTACAGTTAGAAAGGAACGTATTTGCTGAAATACCTATCCCTTTGTTAGAATCCTATTTGTTGAAGAGAGGTGGGGCTTTTTATGATCTATATCGCATTACTGCGAGGCATCAATGTTGGCGGCAACAACAAGATTCAGATGACGAGGCTTAAAGAAACGTTTGAAAAGGCAGACATGGGCCATGTGACAACTTACATCAATTCTGGAAATATCATTTTTTCCAGTCAGATCCAGTCCAACCAGGAGCTATCGCTCATACTGGAACAGGCGATTCTGGAGGATTTTGGCTTACCTATCCGTGTCATCGTCCGTAATATGAAAGAGATTCAGAGCATTATGGAGGCACTGCCGAATGAATGGTCTAATGATACGCAGATGAAAAGTGATGTATTGTTCCTGTGGGATGAAATTAACGATATTTCCGTTCTGGACAAGCTTCCTTTGAAACCGGGAATAGGCCAGGTAATATATACGACCGGGGCCGTTCTGTTTTCGGTCAGCAAAGAACAAGTCACAAAAAGCGGGTTAACAAAATTAGTCGGCACCAAGCTGTATCAGCAAATGACTGTGCGGAATGTGAACACAACACGGCAGATCTATAAGCTGATGCAAACGGCTGAACAGGAAGAGTTGTAGGATACAAGCTCCTGACTGGAATCCAAAAGCAACGTTGGAAGGGTAAAACTCAAAAAGGGAGCCTTTTTTACGGCTCCCAACTGTTTTTCTTTGATATAATGTTTTCCCTAGTCTTTGTGTATTGGTCTTTATTGGTGGGTCTTCACTTTGAAACCTAGTGTGAAAAGTTCATGCGGCTTTACAGCCTGATGTAGCTCACCAGAAGAATCAACTGTGATGCTTTCTCCTTGTTCTTCAAGAATATTACTTTTATAAAAATCGTACTGCTGCGGCCTGGGCTTGATAAGTAACTGGGCTACAATATGACTCATATTGTACCAGCGTAACAGCACATCCCCTGACAGCTCATTCATTTTCATAGAGGAAAAGGCAAGCTCCGTGCTTTTCCAGTCAAATGGCGCATAATCTGGAGCAACTGTACCCGCATGGATCCCCGTTTGTTTTACAATCCAAGGAATTTGGTATTGATAGGCTTCTGTATATGCGCCGGACTGAATACCGTCGCCATCATGTGGAATGATCTCCAGACGGGCGGTATGCTCACCTAGACATTGCGCTTCTGGCGTCGGGAACCATCCCCAATCACCCAGCTCGCCAACTGAGCGAAGCAGCGTTACTGCAATCGTGTTGCGTCCATCACGCAGCATTTCATATTCATTCAACCCGAGATTGGCCACAGTCAGACCGGTTTGTCCCCCGCTTACATCCACAAACGCCTGCTGATGCTGTGTGTTGCTTGGGTTTTCCCACTCAGGTGAGGGTTCATTGTCCCGAATTGCAATTTCAAACATGGAGTCCACCCGATGCTCAGCAGAGTCTATATCTGTCGGAAACAGAGCGCGAAGTCGGTGGTCCTTGGCCTGGTTGTTGAAGGTGATTTTCATGGAAACACCCCTGCTGTTCCGAGATAAAGAAATGACAGTCCGTATCGTCAGCGGAACGGTCTGTCGGGAGCGCTGAGCCTGACGGTGCGGATAATAAACCAGTTCTCGCTGCTCCTGCTCCAGCGTTTCATCCGCAGAGGCCGGTATTTCCCAATGATGGACAATCTCCATGGATGCCAGATAAGGTGTATCTTCAAGCACGCGAATGTCAGCGATCAAATCTTCAGTGGTCAGCGCCTGCTCTCCCTCGGGCTGCCTGAACATATACTCGTTGCCGATATCACCAACATTTTCATATACGCCAAGGTCTTTGTAGCAGCGGCCTGTACGTTTATCCGTCAGGGTAAAAGAGCCGTTATCCGCAATTTCGACGTGAAGCAGATCATTTTCCATACTTCGACTGCCATGAAAAAGTGAAGAGGGGTCAGTCTTGACATTGCTTCTCAGCCAAGCATAGGTTTTTAAGCCTAGCAGGGGTACACGTTCAACCTCAAAGGTAAGGCGAACCCGACGAGACATGTAAGGCTGACGGAATCGGTCATCCGGTAAATCATAACCGAACTGTAGCCCGAGGTCCTCCACCTTGCATGCCACCGGACACCCTTCACAGTCTACCAGTACGCGCCCGGAAAGATCCACTTTCTTCACTCGATGAGAGGCCTCCTCAAGCGTGTATCCTTCACGGAAGTACAGACGCACCACTTCAAGTTCTGCCGACACTATACCACTGCGTTCCCAGCCGGACGTATTAAAAATCACGAGCGGCAACGCATCTTCTCCAAAGCGGCTGAAGTCCGTCGTATCTACTGCTTGTGCAATGACCTCTATGCTTTCATCCACAATGCTCTCGGCTACATGACGGCTCTTATCAAACCGAATCACCATCTCACGGTGCACCTCGTCCACACTACAGCCGCAAATACTGTCATGCGGATGATTCTGCATCAGTGTTTTCCAGGCATAGGTGAACAAATGATGAGGATAAGCCTGCCCCAACAGATGCGCGAAGGTCGCAAGCGGCTCAGCCACTTTTTCCAGCATCACTTGTCCCAACTGGTTCATCTGTTTCAAATACACCCGGGCAGAAGCCGTATTCACCAGCGTTCCCCAGCCATCCGTGCGCTGACTGCGAAACTCCCCCTTCACAGACGAGAGTTGCCGTTGGGAAGCCTGTTTCAGAGAGGTCAGATAATCGTTGAAATTGGAATGAACAAACTCGATATCCGGATAAAGCTTCTGTGCCGTACGGATTGCTTTCGGTAAATCAAGCTGTAAAGGCTGATGATCGCAACCGTTCATGAACAGCAGCTCGCCAGTTGAAGCATATTTTTGTGCATCATCCAGTTTACGCTTCCAATAAACCTTGGCTTCCGCCTCATCTGTCGGGACCTCATTGCCGTTGGAATACCAGTTGGCGAATAAAATACCGAGTACCTCCGATCCGTCTGGCCCCGTCCATAACAGTTCCGAAAAGGAGGACTCGTAGCCTCTATCCGACACTGTATTGTTAAACCCTGTGGGCTTTACGCCCCGTCCGAAAAATACATTCGTAATCCCCGACTGTAGCATCAGCTGTGGAGTCTGCCCAACCAGACCAAACGTATCGGGGAAGTATCCGATCTTGGACGGATTGCCATAACGTTCGGCATCGCGGTGCCCAACCTGCATATTGCGTACATTGGCTTCGCCGCTAGTCAGAAAAGCATCCTGCAAAATGTACCAGGGTCCGATAAAAATACGACCATTGCGAATATGCTGCTCTAACCGTTCCTTATGCTCGGGCCGAATCTGTAGATAATCCTCCAGAATGATCGTCTGCCCGTCCAGATAAAAGCTTTTATAATCCGGGTCCTGCTCCAGTTTATCCAGCAGAGAATCCATCAGGCTAATCAGGCGCATATGGTGCTTCTCATAAGGCAAATACCACTCCCGATCCCAGTGGGTATGCGAAATAATATGTGCTGTCGTCTTGCTACCCGTGTATGTGTCTACTTCCCTGCTTATCGCTTGATTGTTGATTGATTCATCCCTGCGCTCGCTCATTGTATATCTCCTCACCGTATGTCTTGACCTGCCATTGTTCACTGCATCACTTCAATATTCACGTCCTCGGGACGATATACCGCTAGCAACTGACCTTCTCGATCCACAGCAAACAAGACAGAGCGGCTCCTTGGCAACAGAAAAGCGTAGGATAATCCTGTCGCCTTATCTCGAACACGCACTTGGGTATCCCGGGAAAACTCCGATACGAAAATATACAGGCCCCCATTCTCGAAATTCAGCTTACGTCCATATAGTCCCGGCTGATCGCCACCGTCTATCCACTCCAGTTCTCGCTCCACCCCGGCGGCAGTGAGGGCGTAGCGATATAGCTCAGCAATCGGCTCATCCCTGCCATTCAACTCCAAGGGAAGCGGACTCCAGATCAAGCGCCCCTTGCCAAGCGGCAGGTTCACGACTTCATCACCCATCGCTCCATCCGCTTTTGGTGACAGTTGTTCCTCCTTAGCCACCTCAGCGATTCGCCGCTGACCGAATGAGACAGGGAAGGTTTGACCCTCCAAACTCATCACTTCCTCCCGTTGGACATTGCCCAGCCTACGCTGCCCAATAATATCATCGACCCGGTCGCTCACTTTCCAGTAAGGATCAAGGCCCAACGGTCCGGTGACTAATAAAGTCACACCGAAAGATCGCACCATTTCCAGAAGATGTTCCAGCGATGTACTGTCGAAATTGTGCGCGCTGGGGATCATAATCAGTTTTGGTAACTGCCACTTGAGCGAGTCCAGATGATACTCGGAGACGGCACGGAACGGCTGCTTGAGATCATAGGACATCACCCGGGTAAGCCGTGTCGTGGCATCAAAGGCAAGTGATCGGTTGGAGAAATCATTGGAATACGGGAATACAACAGCCGTTTCCTCCAGCTTCCGGTCTGTAAACAGATCGCGAATATCATTCATAAACCAAGGTACAAATTAAAGAAATCCATGTACACCTGGTATTTATCCCAATCCTTTATAGTCTGTCGGGGAAATGCCCACATATTTTCTGAACTGCTTATAAAAATAACCCGTCTCCCAATACCCCACGTTCCGCGCAATTTCGTGTACCTTGAGATTGGTGTTTTTAAGCTGCTCCTTGGCATAATGAACATGGATATAGAACAGCACCTGACTTACGATAGGATTTTTCATATCTTGCAGCAGTGAATTCACCGTCTCTGTCGCCACATGCTGAAGCGCGCTCACCAGCTCTGCCAATGTCGTACAGCATTTTATCTGGTGAAGCCCCTGCTGAAACCGTTCCGACTCATTGGAATGCTTGATGCTCTCCAGCTCCATCTTGAACCGGATCACCAGCTCCAGCGCCATATTCCGCAATTCATCCGGGGTAACCCTTTCAAGATGCTGTATCTGCTCAAAATCACTCTGAATCCGTGCGGTAAGCGCATCCAGGTCTCTTGCTATAATCAGCTTCGCATAATCCTTCCAGTCGATGGAACAAGTCTCGCCACCGTAGCCTTCGCTCTCCTCCAGCAGCGTATAGTCAATGATCCGGCGGTCATCATATATCATAAAATATTCCAAAGATTTTTTAGCTTCATTATAGCTGCGTGGAGCTGCAGCAAGCGAACTGGCGCTACCTATCCCGATATACACCGTTTCTTCCCCGTCCGTCGACCATTGAACAGAAAAATCCTCCAACAGCGTTATCAAGTCCTGTCTGCCCTCATCATAATTCGGTAGTGCGGCAATGATTACACTATCCATATCAACATCGTGAAATAATGTTAAATCGGGCTGGTGCTGAATGTACTGCCTTAACTGTTGATGCATTCCTGCCGAATCCTCTTCCGTCCGTAACACGGCTACCTCCATAAAGGGGATATTTAACGAAAAACCTATCAATTCAGCGCGCTCCTGAAATTCTGTAGGCGCAATCTGTCCTGTCAGCCAACGGTACAACGTATTTTCCTTGAGAACCTGCACCCCGAACGTCTCATATTGTTGATCCAACCGGGACCTGTCCAGCTTCTCCGTTGTATTGCACAAAGTGGATTCCAGTTCCTCCACATTAATCGGCTTCAGAAGGTAATTTTCGATGCCCAGCTTCATGCCTTCCTTCAAGTAATCAAATTCATTAAATCCGCTCAACACAATCGCCTTCAAGTCAGCATGCAGCTTTCTCGCCTCATGAATCAGCCTGAGACCATTCATCGTTGGCATAGAAATGTCCGTAATCAGTACGTCCACGGGTCTGGAGGCCAGCGCTTCCAGCGCCAAAGATCCATTTTCCGCATGTCCGACAATTTCCAGCCCAAAAGAGGTCCAATCCACAATATCGTATAATCCCTCAATGATAAAAGGCTCATCGTCTACAATAAATACTTTATACATATATGGCATCCATCCCTTCCCTGTTGGGGCATCGTACCCGAATCGTCGTTCCCTCACCGCTGCGGCTCTCCAGTTCGATCCCGTAATCGGCTCCGTGTAAAAACCGAAGTCGGGTGTGCACACTGCGTAGTCCAAACATTTGTCCGTTTTCCTCCTGGCGTTCCAGTTCCTCCAGAATCTGTTTCAAACGCTCCCCTTCAATGCCCTTCCCATTGTCACGGATCTCAACCAGCAGAACCTCCCCCGTTTCACGCACATCAATGGTCAGCACATTATCATTCCGGTCGCTTTGGATACCATGAACAATATAATTCTCAATAATGGGTTGAAGCATCAGCTTCATGACAGAACGAGTATACAACTCGGGGTCGACCGTAATCGTGTAATTGAATCTTTCCTTGTAGCGTATTCTGAACAACTCAAGATATAATCTGCAAGCCTCCAATTCATCTTTAAGTGTGTATATTTTTTTGCTGAACCAGGCTTTTGAACAACACCGATAAGCTGTAGATCATTTCTCCTACATCCTTGGCTCCCTGGGAAATCGCCCTCATACGTATCACTTCAAGCGTGTTATACAAAAAATGTGGGTGAATTCGTGCCTGCAAGGCAACAAGCTCCGTTTGCTTTTGCTTGATCTCTGCTTTATACACTCGTTCAATATATAGATTAAGTTCGTCCAACATATCGTTGAAGCTTCGAGAGATTTGTCCCAGCTCATCCTCTTGGGGGTCTTGGATACGAGCTGTAAGGTCGCCATTTTTCACCTGACGGGTGAATTTAATAATCCGATTCGTTCGTTTAGCAAAGTTAATGACGAAAAAGGCAGGGAATAGCACAGCAAACAGAATACAAACGACACTGATCGTTAAAATCGTATTACGGATACCCCGGTACGATTCCGCCATTTCCTCATTAGGAACTGCGCCAATCACGACATACCCTTCGTCCGGAGAAATCAGCTTGTTAATGTACATATTTTGCTTCGCCTGAATGATCCCAACATCGGAGTCCACATCGTCATATAATGATCGGGTCACTTCGACATAAGGGTACGTTTTTCCGTAATAGTTATTCCTTGAATCAAACAGAACCGTTCCATGGGTGGACAGAACGATAATTTCGCCCTTCAGGTTGTTCCCGTAGCTGGCAAGTGCATTGGAGATACTTTTGGAATTTAGAAACACCAGAAGCTGACCGGTATTTTTGAGTGTTTGCTTATTGTTAATGGGGACTTGTAACGAATATAACGAGGGGCTCCACTGATCGACCGCCTTCCGAATCCAGTAATTCGGAGCAGAGACGCTTTTACTTTCGGCAGCCATCACATCCGGTACAAAGGAACGCGCCGCATGCACCGGGAATTGCTTGAATTGCTTGTTCTCATTGAAGGTGGACAAATATTGCTGGTCGGCACTGTACAATATCAAATTGCTGATATCGCTATTTTCATCCAGCCAATTTTTAAAATAGGTGAGTACATCTGTTAAATAATCATGACTCTCCATGTACGTTTCGTCCATGCGGTGCTGTACATATTCGGAATACGCGTGGTCCATAAAAAAAGAAACGTTCATCGAGAGCGCCTCATTCCGGTACATATCCCGCACCATGTTCTGGACGGATTCATGCCGGAGATGGATATAACGGTCAACACTCTCCATCCGTTTATGCAGGCGATACCCTCCCATATGAAGGAGAAAGCGCCAAAGGACCGAATCAGCCTTATCAGCACGGATACGCCAGCTCTCATATTTTGGACTGGACTCCTACCCAAGATGTCTATGGAGATATGCTTCGCGCTCGAGTCCCACTGCAACAACGAAACAGCCCCTTTGCAGCTACACAGGCTCAGCCTGCTTTAAGCCCTGACACGCAAATGTTTGCACTTAGCGGCGATTATGGAAACGCTTTCTTTGATAGCTATCCCTATACTAATAAATTCAGTCAATACTTGTTTAACTATTGGCAGTATACCGACTATTACGGCTACTGGCATGGCATGCCTACCGCCCATGTACCCGAAGAGCTATACGATCCCCAAAAGGATTGGACGGAAAAATGGTTCGAGTTCGGCATTCTGAACATTCCAAATCCGGGGTATACGAATGCGGCGCACAAAAATGGCGTTCTCTCCATCGCCTGTATTTTTTTCTCGGATAATGACCGTGGACCGCAAACGTATAAGCAAATGCTCGTGCAGGATGCTCAGGGTGGATTTCCGGTAGCCAAAAAATTGGTCGAAATGGCGAAATATTATGGCTATGACGGCTACTTCATCAACCAGGAGGAAGCTTCAAAAGGCGTAGCTACAGAGGACATCCCCCGTTACAAACAATTTATGAAATACTTGCGAGATCAGGGCATGTATGTACAATGGTACGACTCCACCGTAAACGAAACTGGTAAAATTGCTTATCAAAATGAGTTTAATGCGGTGAACAGTCCGTTTGTCAAAGACAAGCAATATGGACAGGTGTCCAATTCTATTTTTCTGAATTATTGGTGGGACAAAGCGAAGCTGAAAAGCTCCCCGACCATGCAAAGCAATTGGGTCTGGACCCTCTTAAAACCGTTTTTGCCGGTATTGAGGGCGGGAACGGTAACTTTGGCAGATGGAAGCAAAATTACGATCTTCGTCTGAATATCGGTGATAACGGGCAGCCGATGAACAGTATCGCAACGTTGGGAGCAGATTTCACACATAATGCGCTGGATGAAGAGTTTGGCGGGCAGGACACCAATCGCAGAGCTGACAATGTCTATCAATGGATGACCTTTATTCGCGACCGTGTCTGGTGGTCCGGTCCGAATCAGAATCCCGTCCGTGCACAAAGAAACCCAAATGTAGATTTGTCTGATGTAAAAGCTTCGGGCGCAAACTGGGACGGTATTGCGGCATATATCGCCGAACGTTCTGTCATCCGTGGCTCCCATTTTAATACCAGCTTCAATACCGGACATGGCTTGCAGTATGTCGTGAATGGAGCCATCTCCAATCCCAAAGAATGGTCTAACATCAATATTCAGGATATCCCGGTAACTTGGCAATGGTGGCTCGATACCAAAGGGTAAACCGCTCTCGGTTGACTATGACTATGGGCCGAATTATACCAAAGGCACTCGGTTTACCTATCAGCCTGTGGGCGCTTATCAGGGCGGCAGTTCCCTCGTCGTTAACGGAGAGCTGAATTCAGATAACTTTTTACGCCTGTATAAAACGGATCTGTCGGTAAACAAGAATTCAAACTTGTCCATCACGTACAATAGGCCTTCCTCTGATGACAGCTCGGTGCTGAGTATCGGACTTATTTTCAAGGATAACCCCGGCCAGGTCGTAAAAGTAAGCATCCCTAACTCTGGTAAACAAACCACGGGCTGGGTTAGCCGAAATTTGGATTTGAGCGCCTATAAAGGAAAAACGATTGCATCTTTTGGTTTATCTTTTGATAACGCGAATAAAACAATCAAAAACTATCAGATGAATATCGGCCAAATCAAGATAACAGACGGTTCCGTCCTGAAACCAGCCGCGCCGACGGGATTCAAAATCACCAAGGCACTGACCGATACGAACGAAATGCTCGTAGCCTGGGACCTTGAGGATTACTCCAAAGTTCAACAATACAATTTGTATGAGAACGGCTCCTATATCGGCGGAATTTATGACTCAACCTATTATATTAAGACCCTAAACCATAAATCAGGTGAATTAATACTTACTGCAGTTGGGGCTGATGGAACGGAAAGCGAACCAGCTCAAATAAGCTACGATCTGAATGCTGCCGTCAGTCACATTGAGGTGGAGACTAAAGAAAACGGTGAGGCTACAGTAACGTGGAAAAATCCCTCTGAAGCGGACGGAACGGTTAAATTAACCTTGACCACCGACTATACGGACACCGTATTCCATAAAACCATTACGGCGGACAATGGCGCTGAAACGGCTACATTTACCGATCTGGCCACAAACGGTGATAGCTACACACTACGTATCGCCATCGGCAATCATGAACCTGTAGCATACACCGGGCATCTCGCAGACACGACGATAGAGCCTTATGCAAAAGAGAATGTGACGATCACTGGGTCAACGTATACGCTTGCTCTACCAACCTTGAAGGACTGGCATTATTTATATGTATACGAAAACGATGTGCCCAAGCAATTTGGCGTAACTTATGTATCGAAAAAATTTCCTTACATTGTCCGGGGAAGAACAAAATTAAGTGAACTGACTTTTACCCCTACTTCTCGTACCAGCTCGCTAAAGATCGTGCTCGAAGATTACACTGGCAATCAGGCCACCACATATATAAGATAGCTTTGTGCAAGAATCCCTTTGTCTTGATATGAAGAGTTCCTTCAACGGGACGACGGTCTCTATCTGGTGGATGAGGCCGTCGATTCGTTGTTCGAACATATAGCTCAAATTCAGCCATAGGGACATACGCATACGGCACAATAGCGAGAAGTCCAATTCAATAGACTTCTCGCTATTGGCTATATTGGGCAGAATCATGCACATATCAATATAAAGCCCATTTTTCTGTGCATAGCTCCATAAAAGAATGAGCTACCTGTTCACATTCGTCGTACCCCAAACTACCAGAATGAGCAAAAAGAATGGGATATTCGTTGTTTCTTTTTTCCTCTCTCATATCAAACATATAGTGATTTCCACTACCGTCCATCGCAAATGACACGGCACCTGGCATATAAGCCGGCAGCTCATAGGCGAGGTTCATTTCTCTCAAATCTTCGGTATCGAAAAACTGAAAATAACGTTCTCCATTTTGAAATTCCCCGCCATTAGAGTACTTCAGGAATTCTATGTAACTATTAGCAAATTGTCCTTGGGGCAAATGCCAGCTAACAGGATCTAGCGGTTTATATTGATCATAAAGTGGAGACGATTTCGGAAAAGGGTTCACTTGTCTTTGTTGGATTTCGTGAATTTCCTGCTCCGATAGCTTTATGTTCCATGTTTTCAAAAAATTTGCGATTTGTTCACCAGTTGCTACCGGACATTTTATAAATTGATGTTCAAAGTGAATACTCCACATAATAACCACCCTCCCTACCTTGGTGTCTCTAAGAGTTGTTGTTTCTACCTTCTCTATCTTTTTCAACCCATTCAGCCAAACTTTCATGAGGTTGAAGGTTCTCACGTCTGTAGTAATAAACCGTCTTGAGCTCGTAATCCAAGCTTTCAGCAGCAATAAAAAATCGGGTGCCAGACGTTAGATCTTCCATACAAATCACAGGCCCCTCGTGAAATCCATAAGAGATAGTTTGTAATATTTCCAGTTCCTTGTCATTCGCCAGTCTAAAGCACTCAATTGAAAATACACCGCCCGGACAGGAAAGAAACGAGACCTCGTAAAATGTGATCTCTATGTTGTGATAATAGCTAAAGTCAAAGCTCCCAGCGAGTACCAGCTTGGGCCGACTTGTATAATCATAAATGTAATAATGGTCAATGTTATTTTGAGAAAGTATTTCATTCAGTTGCATCAGTTTGGATTGAATGGAATGATTCATAATCTTATGCCCCTCCCCACACATGCGGCTATTCCCTATCCGTCACCGCCTGCCACGCTTCTGTTACATTTATAGGAGATTTATGACTGGTCTCTCCGCCACCTTCCTGAGTCCATAGCGGTGGATAATAAGCAAATACCTCTCCTGGCTGAAGTAGTTCCATATCCGCCTGCTGCATCATAAGCCACAATCAGCATTCCCCCAAGTGCAGAAACGCTCGCTGGCTCTTGCAGCCCGTTCCATGAAGCCAAACTACCGTAAATTCCGGGCCCGCCTGCACCCAGTAAGGTGATCCATCCGTGGTCAAACATGATCCCACCTGTTTCATAGGCAACCGTTCCCAAATACGATTTTGTACTCGCCTGCAGACGGTATAGCGCATCTCTCCTAGCAGATTCCGATTCTGCCGATACAATGCGATATGGATTATTCCCTTCTTGCAGAATATTTCTGACCTCTTCCCATGCATGGTTGTCCTGATCCACCAGCTCATCAACCGTTAATATATGCATGTTCATTCCCCTTCCTGTATTCCAAGATCCTTTTTTCAACCTGTGAACTGATTTTTGAAAACCTGCGTTTGCTCTAGAATCACCCACTGATTCTGCTCGTCGTATCCTTGTACAATCGCCGTGATCTCATGTCTTGGATACATCCACTCGGATGGGGTCTTTTCCGCATATGAATGGGTGTCTGCCAATCCGACTGCATCATACTCTAAAATTTGAACAAGTGTTCCGTGTGGAAAAAAGGCTTCAATATATCCGCTTACCTCAGTCCCAACCGGTAGATCGGTTTTGGTTTGATGCCATTCCTTGTTGAAGGTGTGCAGATTGTTGGACCAGACTTCTTCAAACTCTTTTTTTGTAATTTTCGTATAATAGGGCTCTGTATCATCAATCGCTTTCTCGGCTAACAAGAAATGATATTGCTCGTGCTTGCGATTAGAAGCAATATACGTGCCATCATCCTGGATAACAATTTGCCGATAGGCTGCGCCGTCTGAGTCTATTTCAAAATACCAGGTTCCCATACCTGGTTCCGGACAATCTTTAAGATATTTCATTGGCCCCTCCTATAAGGATGTATAACCGTGTCATTTCATCTTTCTTATTCCGTTATAGGTCCTTGTCAAATATGCGAGATATTCCGAACGCGTCAGTCCTCCTGTTTGGCGATTGAACTCATCGTACGAAATGTCTTCCGGGAATCCGAATTCAGCCAGTGCTTTTCGACGCTCCTCCTTATACAACGGATTATCCAGCGTTTTATGCCACTCCCGCTCTTCCCAGGCGCCAAAACAGTCGGCAACGATACCTGAATAAGCACCGTTATTTGAAAAATTTCGCGAAGACTTGAACACGGTCTCCCCTTCCGGTTTGGAAACCGTACCCGTTCCCCAGGACAGACTATATGTTCTTTCTTTTCTACTATCCATACTACTGCCGTAGCCGATGGGGAATACAGTATCCTCTTCCACTAACAGCTTATGCCCTACTCGCTCGTAGGCTCCACGCATAAAGGAATCATCCATGACAATCCAGGTTGTATCAGATAACGGGGCGGCTGTGATGGATTCCAAAGTTATTGAACGGTCACGACTTGTACACAAATACGGACGTACGAATAAAGGCATCGTCATGACACTGTTCCAAATGCTTTCCTCTGTAAACAACTGATCCTTTTGCATTTGGCGCAAATCACCGACGACCAGTACATACCCATCTGTGAAGAGGTCTATTTCCACACGAAAGATGTCTCCCGGGATGGTTTTATAACGCTGGTTTTTCATATGCTTTAACCGATCCAGCTTACGATCATAGTCGTTAGGCACAAGTGACGGGTAACGTTGAAGCCAATCTATGATCTCTTCTTTACTATGTAAATGCTCACATCCCGTAATAGGGAGTTTCACGCCAGTTTTGCTATTCACAGCAGTAACATAACTAAGAGGACGATCCCTTCTAATGCCTGCTGAAAAGGTCACGCCTTCTGCCTTGATGCTCGAAACACTTGTGTAATTCAGCTTTTTCTCTTTGCCACGAGCCGTTTTAGGCAAAACAAATGCCCGGTCACGCGTAAGAATCTCTACATCGGATTCTCCATAGGTATCCTCAGTGGAAGAAATTCGCTTGCGAATAACGTCTCCATCTACACAAATAAAGTATCCTTCTTTAATTTCTACCACGTCCCAATGCTCTTCCAGCGCCTCCAGCCCGAAGTACGGTCGTAACGCGTTCGTTAACCAACTATTCATCTGTTCCTCCAGTTCCGAGTACATCTCAATGCACCCAGGCTCAATTTCCCCAAAAATTAACACGGCATGCAACTCGCTTATTCCTATACTGTTCCAGCTTGAGCCATCTCCTCCTGAATCCAGCTACTGCTGGAAGACAGTTGGAGCAAGTCGTTCGCAATCTGTTTGACCTGCTCTTGCAATACGTGTGACTGATCCGTTCCTTCCAGAAAGCGACTCAAAAAATGAAGAAATACATCTACCTTCCTAAGCAGCATCAATACAGGTAAAGCATCAATCTCGTCGGAGGACAGATGAACTCGGCGGCTGAAGCCCTGGCAAAAATCCCGAACTGCTGTCGCCTCCTCCGGTTGTCCCAAAAAACCTGACAAGATGACCGCTGGTTCCATGACCCGAACGTCTAGCGTACAAAATTCAAAATCAAGCAGTGCAGTTACTAGACTACAATCCGAATCCTTTACCAACAAATTGGAAGCGTTCAGGTCTCCATGTACAAGCTGATGCGGCAGCTCTTCCAATGCATGAAGCGAATCTGTAATCTCTTCATAAACTTTTCCTATTAATTTCAGTTCTTTATGCAAAGCTTTCAGAGGCTCAGGCGGATGTAAACAAAAGCCTTGAACCGTTTCCCGGTTACACAAAGGATAGGATTGCTGCAAGGCGTAATACGGTCGATAGACTGGAGTCAATTCAAGCTTGAATGCCGCAAGCACAGCAGATAATTCCCCCGTAGTCTCGCCAAAGGAATAAGCAAAGCTTGAATCCTGCTCCAGGGGTGATATGCCTTCTATGTATTCGAACAGACACACATATTTACCACTTTCCTTCTCCAGTTGAGCGAGCGTCTCTCCCGTGACCGTCGGAATAGGCTGGGGTATCCTGAATGACAGAGAATGCTTACTCAGCGCCTGCAACACCGCATGCTCAAATTCGATTTTGTCCCGATCCCTGTGTGTATCGTACACGCGCAGCACCCCGCTTCGCCCACCACTCTTAACAAAATACGTCGTATTATTCCAACCCCCGGTTCGTTTTTGCAACGTCCCGTTCCACTCCGGCCAGTGCCGTCTTAGTATTGCTTCCAAGAATGTATCCTCCCTTTTGCCGGAGACAAAGGCATCCCGCAACCTATCATTTCAATCAGCCTTGAGCTTATGAATTTGCAGCTATTATAACAAATATAGACGCCCGTTAGAATTGGACGTCCTTCTGTATCCTTCATTTCTTCAACTGTTTGTTGCGGATATTTTGCGGGGTGGCACCATACGCCGTTTTAAATTTTTTATAGAAAAAACTCATGCTGTTATATCCAACCTGCTTAAATATCATTTCGAACGGCAGGTTGGTATTCACTACCAGAGAATAGGCTGCATTGAGTTTAATGTTGGCAATAAGCTGAGTGTAAGTAAGACCGGTTACTTTTTTTAATTTATTACTTAAATACGTACTATTGTAATTAAAATGATTGGATAATTGCTGCAGGCTTAAATGCTGATAATGCTCTTCCATGTAATTCAGAATAGAGGTAATATTATTTTCCTGCTGGTTCAAGTGAATATTATGCTCGCTTTCCAATACACGGACCAATTCTCCAAAAACAATCGGCAAATAAGCCTTGACCAATTCCATCGAATCCTCTTGCCTGGAAAAATACTCAATCAGGATTCTGCGCAGGATATATTGAAGGTTCTCATTATGCTGCGACTCAAAAATAATAAAGTGATTATGGTGCTGATGCTGGAGGACAGAGTTGGCGAGAAATTCGCCAATCAGGCTTTTTTTCTTGGATAACCGTTGCAGGAACAGGGAAGAAATCGTTTCTCTTTGCAGCAAGATATTAATAAGGATATCGTCTTCTCCCAAAGGAGCGATGCTGTGCGGCACATCCTTATCCAGAACACACACCTGGCCTTCACAAAGCTGAATTTCTTTGCCTGCTATGATTTGATTGCACTTGCCTGAATAAACATAGTTTAATTCGATAAATTCATGCATATGCTCCAGCATTGGAGCAAATCTATTATGCTTGCTAATATAAATATCATGTTCTCCGAAGAAAAACAAAGCAGGCATACGATACATATTCCGATTCACATCAAAGTATCGTTCATCCTCCGATTCTTCGGAGAGGTCGTTAATCACCTGATTGCTTTGTTGTTGTAAAAGCTCAATTTCCGTTTTGGTTCTCAGCAGCTGGTCCAACTCATGAAGGTTCATGAACACTGACTCCTCCTTCATTATATAGTGGAAAAACGGGCGGTTCTCCCGCCCGTTGCAAAAACTTCCTGTATTGGATGACTCCCGTTAACTGTGGACTGCCGCCTGAGTTTTGCTTCCCTTTCCTCTAATAGCGATTCCCAGACAGATGAGTGCAGCAATCATAAATACAATCGCAGAAACGAGGAATGCAAATGAGGCGGTTTCATTTCCAAACAACATGCCCACCAGCTTGATGACATAAGGTGAAGCAAACGCTCCCAAATTAGAGCCTACCATCGCAATGGAAATGGATATCGTCTCACTGCCTTTAGGGACGATTTTAGTTAGTATGGTAAAAATATAAGGAATAAACAACGCAAAACTAAAGCCAATGATCAGCATGGCAACGGTAACCAGGGTCACATTCTGAGCAAACCACAGTAGTACAAAACCTGTTGCTGTCAATAGACTGGAGATAAAGGGTGCGTAATTTCTAAGCCACTTATATATTCTACCAAACAAGAAACCTGCAATCATGGTTGACAAGGAAAACAGCGTTAACGCAGTTCCTAAAAAATCAGCATTGGACATACTCTTTTCAGCAATCATAATGCCTGTTTTGGTATACACAATCATAATAAAAGTCATAAACAGGAAAAGTGCAGCCCCTAATCCGAGTACAGGTATGGATACTCCACCACTCCTGCGGCCCGTTCCGGTTGAACTGACTGCAGGCTCCCCACGCTCCGGTTCGGGAATGACAAGAAAGAATAACAGCGCAATCGGAATGGTGATCGCATAGCATAAAAAGGCGAACTGCCAGTTGATTAAGGCAAGCTGTCCTGCCACAAAGGTAGCCAGGCTGCTTCCGAGCCCTTGAACAGCGCTTTGAAAGCCTACTAATTGGGCACGTTCGTCCCCTTCAAAAAAATCGCTAATTAAGCTGACAGCCAGCGAATTGAACATTCCGAGACCTGCACCGAGCACCAGACGCAACGCGAGAATCCATGTAATGTTAGTCGTGAGCATAGGAAGTATACCGCCAATGACCACGAGCAAAAGTCCTAGCAGGACTGTATTTTTTTTGCCCAATCGGGAAGAGATCGGACCACTCAACAGCACAAACAGCATCATCGAGAAAGATGGAATCGTAACTACGCTTTCAATCAGCGAGCTGGAAACTCCTGATAATTGATTCAGCATCATCGGTATGACAGCCGAAATGGCACTCGCTGATGTCAGAACTAAGGAAATGGACAGCAACGCCGTTTTAAACAACACTTTGTTCCTAATATTCATCAAGCTTCTCACCTCTAGTCTATGTTATTTAGCCTCTGGTTGCATGTGCAGGAACCTGGGTAGCCTGGCAGTATCTGTACTGGAACGCGTACTGTCCGGAACCGACCGTAAACGTCATTTCATGATCTTCGCTCCTTTGGAAGATCGCCTGTTCCCCTGCAGAACCTAATTTCCCGGCCAGCTCCTGTGGCACATTATCAGGCGGATACTGAATCGACGGATATTGCGTGGCAATGGTCTGCTGCAGTGCATCCGGCTCCATCACTCCCGGAAGTGTAATCTTGGCCGTCGTATTATGCGGTACAAGAACCGTCATCTGCATTTCCTCATTCACGATTTTCCAATGGACCTCAAGCGCGCCATATGGCGTCTCCAGTTTCCCGCGGGCCGAAGTAAGATTGGCAGGCGGTTTGGGAGCTAAACGTGATTTTTTATACCCTGCTTCAAGCACATCGATTCCGGCAATATTCTGGTACATAAAGTCTCCAACTGAGCCGTACGAATAATGATTAAACGAGTTCATATCGGTACTCCAGAACGAGCCATCCACTTTGATGCTGTCCCAATGCTCCCACATGGTCGTTGCCCCCCGTTCAACCTGATAGAGCCATGAAGGATAGTCATTTTGAAATAAAATCTTGTAAGCTACATCCGTATAGCCATTGTCGGATAAAACTAGGCATAGGTAGGGTGTGCCCACAAAGCCGGTATCCAGATGCATATCATTTTTTTCTATGAGCGATACGAGCTCCTGAATCACTTGCTTTTTATACTTTTCGGGCACCAATCCGAAGTGCAGAGCCACCACCTGTGCAGTCTGGGTATTGGAGGTCAATTTGCCAGCGTCATCGAAGTAGCGGTTTGCAAAAGCGGCTTTAATCCCCTCATGCAAGCTTCTATATGTGTTGTAATCGGTATAACGATTCAGCAGTTTGGCCGTCTGCGCCAAAATATGAGTCGAATACGCAAAGTAAGCAGTTGCCACCAGTGTTCCGTCCGTCGCCCCAAAATAGCTTCCTTCCTCGCTATCCAGCGCCAGCCAGTCTCCAAGCTGCAAACCGGTATCCCAAAGACATTCCTCGTTCCCCTGGGCGCGGATATAATCCACCCATGCTTTCATACTGTCATACTGCTGAGCTAAAATTTGCTTATCCCCATAGCATTGATAAATGGTCCATGGACATATAACCGCCGCGTCTCCCCATGCTGCCGTCGTTTTGTCCATGTTATCGGCAAAGGTTCCTTTGAGGACATCCGGCACTACAAAAGGCACTGCGCCATTTTCCAGTTGGTTGTAAGCCAGATCCTTCAGCCACTTGCGGAAGAAGGAAGCTGCATTCATATTGAAGCTGGCCGTTCTGGCAAAAATCTGTGCATCGCCGGTCCAGCCTAATCGCTCATCACGCTGCGGGCAATCGGTCGGCACATCCAGGAAATTCCCCTTTTGCCCCCACACAATATTGTGCTGGAGTTGATTCAGCTTTGGATCGGATGTCTCGAACAAGCCAACAGGCTCCATGTCCGAATGCAGAACAACGCCCGTAAAATCTTCAATTGCAATGCTATCCGGAAAGCCCTCAAGCTTCACATATTGAAAGCCCTGAAAAGTGAAATGCGGCCGAAATATCTCCGTCCCCTTCCCGCTGCAAATGTACGTAATCTGCTGCGCTGCATCACGAATGTTGTCTCTGTAAAAGTTCCCTTGCTGATCCAGCACTTCACCATGCACCAGATTCAAAACCGTACCTTCAGGGGCTTCAACTTTAAATTCCAGCCAGCCTACCATATTTTGACCCAAGTTAAGCACCAGCTCACCTTTGGGGGTTCGAATGAGTTCAACAGGCTTCAACCGGTTCATTACACGGACAGGCTCGTTCTCCTGAGCAATCAGATGACTTAATGGGAATGGGACGACCTGCATCATTTTCCGCTCGGTCAAGGGGCTATGTTCGACTGCCTGTTGCTGCTCAAGTCGGGCATCATAGATTTCGCCGTTATAAATATCCGACATTAAAATGGCACAGCTCGCTTCCTCCCAGGAGGAATCAGAGCAAATGACTTCAGAACGGCCATCCTCATAGCTAATCTTCATTTGAAATAACAATGCATTCGTGTTCCCGTAGGTATCCTTGCGCTTCTGCCAGCCCAGATAACCGCTATACCAGCCTTCTCCCACCGTTGCTGTAATTCGGTTATGCTGCTCTCGAAGGGTAGAAGTCACGTCATAAGCTTGTACCTGGACACGATCGTTATAATCCGTCCATCCCGGGGTAAAGTAGGCATCGCCCACTCTTTGTCCATTTAACTCCAGTTCATACAGCCCCAGGCTTGTAGCATAAATGACTGCTTTTTTCACTTTTCCCTCAACCGAAAAACACTTGGAAGCGGCAAAAGGAGCTCTTGTCTGAAACTGTTCATGGATGCTCCGCTCCTTCACCGTGATCCATTGTGCCTTCCAGTCCTGCTCATGGAGCAGCCCCATCTCCCAATAGCCGGACTCACTCCATTCCGATTCCTCCGGTTCGGTGTCACCCGCTCCCTGAGCCCATACTTTTACCCGATAATAATATCTTTGGCCTGATTCCAGTGGAGGGCCTTCATATGGAAACAATATGGATTGATCCGAATAGGAAAAATGATTCCAGAGCAGCGGTTCAAAAGTGGGATTTAGAGATACCTGCAGCTGGAACCTTTTTTGGGAAACATACATTTTGTCAGATTCGATCTGCCAACTTAACCGCGGCTGTAGACAGCCCAGACCCATCGGATTATTTAAATGTTCGCATCTAAGCGCTTTCACTTTTAGCATTCTTATGTCCTCCCTGAGGTCTTCTTTTGTATTTCCATACTCAAATTAAAACGCTTCCATAGACTGTGCGCAATGTTGTATCCCTGCATGTTGTATGCTTGATTTACAGGTGTTGAAATTCCAATCCTGATATTTGATCTTACAATGGATTAATTGGATAAATATGTACATTTACAAGATAGCTACATCCATTAAAAAAGCCTGAATCCGTTGGGGGTGGATTCAGGCTTGATTCTTTCGAGAAGGAAGGCCTATCTATTCATTTTTTAGGGTGGCTTATGCCTGTCCGGCTATCGCCTCTTCCGGCGTGGATGTCGGATACAAGTGACAGGCTACCTGCCGACCCGGTGCAGCTTCTGCAAAGATCGGCTGTACTTTGCTGCAAATATCCATGGCTGCCGGGCAGCGGTTATGAAACGCACAGCCGCTTGGCGGATTTTCCGGGCTGGGTACATCGCCCTTGAGCACAATCCGCTCACGCTCGGCTTCCGGATCAGCTACAGGGACCGCAGACATCAACGCCTTCGTATACGGATGCAGCGGCTCCTTGAACACTTCCTGGGTCGGTGCAAGCTCAACCAGCTTGCCCAGGTACATCACACCAACACGGTCACTTATAAATTTGACGACCGATAAATCATGGGAAATGAACATGTACGTCAGGTCGTATTGCTTTTGCAGGTCCTTCATCAGATTGAGCACCTGCGCCTGGATGGAGACATCGAGGGCCGAAACTGGCTCGTCACACACGATAAATTTGGGGTGAAGCGCCAGTGCCCGTGCAATCCCAATCCGCTGGCGTTGGCCGCCCGAGAATTCATGCGGGTAACGATGAGCGTGATAAGGAGATAATCCGACCACTTCGAGCAGCTCTTCCACACGCTCTTTGAGCTGTTCTTTGCTCCATTTTTCATGCGTGATAAGCGGTTCTTCCAGCACCTGCTGCACCGTCCATCTTGGATCAAGCGAAGCAAACGGATCTTGAAACACCATTTGCATATCCGTTCTGAATTTGCGCAGCTGCTCTGTATTCAGCTTCCGTATATCCGTGCCGTTAAACAGAATCTCTCCATCGGTTGGTTCGATTAATCTGAGAATGGCCCGTCCGGTTGTGGATTTGCCACAGCCGGATTCTCCCACGATTGCCAGGGTTTCACCCTGCTGTACAGTCAGGTTAATACCATCCACCGCTTTGATTGCTCCCACTTGCTTGGAAAAAAGTCCTTTTTTGATCGGATAGTGTTTTTTCAAATTACGTATTTCAAGCAGTGTACTCATGATATCCCTCCTGCTGTAACAAGCAGCGGCTTTTGTGTCCGGGTTCCACTTCCACAAGCTCCGGGGCCTCTGCAAGGCAAATTTCCTTGGCAAACTGACAGCGTGGTGCAAAACGGCAGCCTTTTGGCATATCAAGCGGGTTGGGGACCTGGCCCGGAATGGAAGCTAGTCGCTCCTGATCACTGTTCAATTGTGGCAATGACGCTAACAGACTCTGTGTATACGGATGCTTGGGATCTTTAAAAAGGGTTTTGACATCCGTTTCTTCCACGACTTGTCCAGCGTACATAATAACGACCCGATCACACATCTCAGCAACGACACCAAGGTCATGGGTAATCATCAGAATAGATGTCCCTTCGGATTTCTGCAGCTCACGCATCAAATCAAGAATTTGCGCCTGAATGGTTACATCAAGCGCTGTTGTCGGCTCATCTGCAATCAGAAGCTTCGGATTGCAAATCATCGCCATTGCGATCATAACCCGTTGGCGCATACCGCCCGAGAGCTCATGCGGATAAGAAACGGCTACCTTCTCTGGACGCGGGATGCCCACCTTCGTCAGCATTTCCACAGCCATCGCTTTCGCCTTCTGTTTACTTACACCGTGATGGTATCTGGCAGACTCCGCAATCTGCTTGCCGATTTTGAACACGGGATTCAGCGAAGTCATAGGCTCCTGAAAAATCATGGCCATCTCGTTGCCACGAATCGAACGCATTTTTCGCTCTGAAAATTCCAGCATGTTCTCACCGTTAAACCGTACTTCACCAGCGGCTACTTTCCCAAGTCCTTTGGGGAGGAGCTGCATAATGGAAAGGGAGGTAATGCTCTTGCCACACCCGGATTCCCCAACGATTCCGAGTGTCTCCCCTTGGCCAACCGACAGATCGACGCCGTCCACTGCCCGGATGGTTCCAGCCGCAGTCTTGAACTCCGTTCGGAGATTGGTTACTTCAAGCAGTTGTGCCATGCCCTCTTCCTCCTCCTTGGCCATCATGAACCTTCACGTTATTCATCCAAGAGAACAAGCTTATTCGGACTTGCCCATCGTTTGCAGATGCTTCATGCTGCCATACAATTTTGTAATATGCTGATACTCTTTTTCTGAATGAAATGAGCATTGTCCACGGCCATAGGCCTTGGCTGTTTCGACCGCAAACTTGGCCGCCAGCGCAATATCGCCTTCGTGGCTGGCCCCCGTCGCACTGCCTGGCACGGGAGCAGCGGCTGTAATGGCTACACCAACCACCGGAGCAGATGTTGCTACCGCTGGCTGCAAAATGCTGTTGATGTGGTACAAATCATTGCCATAAGGCGTGATATCCTGCGTCGTTACAGCAAAAGTAACACACGGCTCGCCGGTTACGTTCTGGGCAATATCGACAAGGTCTTCACTGATCCGCAGCACATAGCCTTCACGTACCGTCGGAGAAATGGCAATACCTTTATGGTTGATGACGCGGTTCCCTTTGGTCGTATCTATCGACAGGATCGCTTCCATTTCGGGAGTCACTTCATATTGGTTCATCGTCAAAATATCTACAGGTGAATCCATAAATGGAACCGGATCATGGGGCTGAGTGGGTGCGTCCGGGCAAATATGTGTACAGATGATCACGTCTCCGTCAAGCACATCTCCTTTAGACTGCATAGACAAAAGCTTGGCCGCCGCCGCAATGGACGCTGCCGCTCCGTCGCCATCGGATACAAATCCGATCATTTCCGGCCTGGCTCCAAGCCCGCCAAGGCGGCCAACTACGCCCAGCGTTGGAGAATCCCCTCCCTGAAGGCGGCCGTTTTTCCCGGCAATGACGATTTTAATAAAATCCGTAGATCCCTTATCGCCTTCTACAGTGGAAACCGTAATCTCCGCTTGACCCAGTTGTTCCAGGTAAGCTTTGACTTCTGCCCCACTGGCAGACGGGCTATCCAAAAGTTCATATACTTCATAGACTTGTTTCATCATGCTGCAGATCCCCTTATACTTCTTTTTGTGTTGTTTTCAGATATTTAAGCGCCGTCAAAGCGTATACTTTCGCAGATTGAATGATCTGCCATACCGGAGCCTTTTCATTAAAGTTATGAATCGTCCGCAGCTCGGCAGGCCCGTATTGCAATACCGGGATGTTGTATTTGCGGAACGCACGTGCATCGCTGGTTGCCCATTGCAGTACACCATAGGCCTCTTTGCCACTGACCTCAGCGATAGATTCCACGAGCTCATGCACAATCGGTTCGGTGGGCGGCGTCCAGTTGGCATTGCCATAAAATCCGAATTGTTTAGGTTCAGCATCAATACCTACACTTGCAAGCAATTCCTTCGCTTTTGCCAGTACATCCCGGTAATCTACGCCAAATGGAACACGGGAGTCCACTTGTACTGTGCATCGGTCGGCAACCACATTGACTTTGGTGCCCCCCTGGATCGTACCAATGTTCACTGTTACATGATCAAACGCTTGTCCATAGCTCGGGTTTTCCCGTTCGCTTGCATAACGTTTGGAGATTTCAATAATTTCTTGAACTTCCTCCGGAATATCCGGCTTGATGTCCCACAGTTGCTGCAGCGCTTCAATCCCTCTGGCCGCCTTCAAAATAGCACTTTCACCTGCGATTGGCTGCAAACTGCCGTGACCTGGCGTACCCTCAACGGTAAATTCAAACCAGCAGCTTCCTTTTTGCCCGATGGTCGGGTTTTGCGGGCCCGAAGGCTCTGCGATCACAGCAGCCGTTCCTTCAATCAGTTTTCTTTCCAGCACCCAAGGCACACCAAGATGTCCCCCGGTTTCTTCGTCTGGAACTACAAGCAACGACAATGCCCCTTCGAGTGGTACGCCAAGCTTGGAAAACAGCGCAACGGTAAATATCAGTCCAGCCAGTCCGGCTTTCATATCCGAAGCGCCGCGGCCAAGCAGATAGCCGTCACGAATTTCGCCGCAGAACGGATCAAAATCCCAGCGAGTCAGATCCCCTGCTGGCACAACATCGGTATGCCCACAGAAAATCAGCTTTTTTCCATCCGTTGTTGCCGTGCCATAATCGGAAATGAGATTCCACATATTCGGCCCGGATTCATGTACAATTGTTTCAATCCCCGCTTCTTTAAGGTAGTCCATAATAAACTGGCTGATTTCACGTGAATCGCCTGGAGGATTTTCCGAAGGAAACTGAATCAACCGCGAGCAAAGCTCAAGCAGCTCATCCTGCCGTTTATCTATTTCGTCAAGAACCAGCGTCTTCCAGTCTGTCATTTTCACTCCATCTCCTTCACTTTTTCATTCCATGTAGTGTAGTCATCTACAGCTCCCACCCCGAAATAGCAGTCTACTTCAGATGTAAAATGATAGCCTTCGGCTGTAATCAACCGAAGGCATCCAGGTAAGATGAGCAACCTACTCTTTTTTCAATGAATAGAATCGAATAACTTCATCCGGGTAGTACACATATCCTGTGATGTTCTTGCTCATGCCGACAACCCGATTGTATTCATACAGATACGCCCAAGGGGAATCTTGATTGATAAGCTCTTGCGCTTTGCCATACAGCTCTTTTCGTTTATTTCCATCCTGCTCTTTGCCTGCTTGCTCCCACAGCTTATCCACTTCCGGATTGGCGTAATGCATATAGTTCGAGGAACCGCCGCTGTACATCAGGAAGCCAAGATGGTAGCCTGGGTCATTGACGAAGGAGGTCCATTTGGAGATGTATGATGTCAGGTTGCCTTCTCTTTGTTGTTCAAGAAATTGTGCACGAGCAACGTTGACAACGTTCATTTTTACACCGATTTTGGCAAGTTCAGCCTGAATCAACACGGCATCATCCGCCCAGTCCTGGAAGCCGGAGCCCAGGGTCAAATCAAAGCTAAAGCCATTCGGGTAGCCTGCTTCAGCTAGCAATTGTTTTGCTTTGTTCAGATCATGCTTATAGCTGTAGCCTGCATCGGTGTAGCCCGGCGTGTTGCTCGCTACGGAACTCTTCATTTGCTTCGCTTGACCGTACATGACATCGTCGATTAATTGGTCATAAGGAATAGCATAAGAGATCGCCTGACGCACTTTCGGGTTATTAAAAGGCTTTATTTTGTTGTTCATGGCAAAATACAAAATCCGGTTACTTGCGTTGGATTGAACCTTCAGCTCGGAATTACTTTCCAGCTTCGCTACGTCCTTGGCAGGAATTTCAATGGCCATGTCGACATCGCCTTTATCCAGCAGGAGCACACGGTTAGAGGCTTCCTTGGTAAACTTCATCGTGACTTTGCTCAGACTTGGCGCACCTTGCCAGTAGCTGGAATTGGCATTAAAGACGGCTTCTGTCGCCGGGTCCCATTTTTCAAGCTTGAACGGACCAGAGCCTGCTGCATTTGTTTTCAAAAAGTCGCCATCGCCCTTTTCTTTGACAAGCACGTCATCCACGATAGAGAAGTTGTACAAGGACAGAATTTGCAGGAACATATGATTAGGCTGGGACAAGGTAATGACAACGGTGTGCTCATCCAGTGCAGTAGCGGTTTTGATAGAGCTCATGCCGTAAAGAAAGCTGCCGGAATCGGAATTTTTGAGCCGCTCAAAGGAATACAACACAGAGTTGGCGGTCAGCGGGTTGCCGCTATGGAATTTAACGTCTTTACGCAGATGCATTGTATAGGTCATGTTATCAGCGGAAACGTCCCATTTCTCAGCCAGCATGGGCTTGATTGTCTCCGTATCTGCGACTTCGCCGCTGTCCGTAGACTTCTTGCCGTAGGTGACAAGCTGGTCATAGAGCGCAAGCACAAGTGTATCGGATGTAAGATCACTTGCTTCAGCAGGGTCCATGGTCGACCCTCCCTCCGAGTAGGCAAGCGTAATCGCCTTTGGCGGGGCTGAAGCTTCTGCGCCTTTCTCGCCGGATGAAGCGGACGGGCTATTGGCATTGCTTGCGCAGCCTGCCGTCCAAAGCAACGTAGACAAGACGACAATTAGAGAAAGACTTTTTTTCAACATGGCTTACGTTCTCCCCTTTGATGATCTATTATTTTATTTGCTAGAGCGCAGTCTAGGATCAAGAACATCCCGCAAACCGTCTCCAAGCAAATTGAAGCCCAAAATAGCTGTCGCAATTCCAAGACCCGGGAAGGTTACAATCCACCACTCACCGGAAATGATATACGCCCGCCCTTCTGAAATCATCGCTCCCCACTCAGCAATCGGGGGCTTGACACCAAGTCCCAGAAAGCTAAGACTGGCAGAGGTCAGAATGGCGAAGCCCATCCCAAGGGTGGCATTCACAAGCAGCGGAGCAAGTGCATTCGGCAAAATGTGGCGAAACAAGATCGTTCCGTTCGTTACACCGATCGCCCGGCTGGCCTCCACAAACTCCTTTTCCCGAAGAGAGATGGTTTGTCCGTGAATCAGTCTGGCGAATTCGGGGATACCCACAATGCCCACAGCGATGAGTGCACTCATCAGACCTGGTCCCATGGCTGCGGCAATCGCCATGGCGAGCACCAGCGAAGGGAAAGCAAGCAGGATATCCATGCAGCGCATAATAAGACTGCCCATTCGACCGCCATAGAACCCGGCGACTGCTCCAAGCGGTACGCCGATAATGAACGAGATCGACACGGCGATCATCCCTGTCCAAATACTGATTCTCGCCCCGTAAATCACACGGCTAAGAATGTCACGTCCGTAATTATCAGTTCCAAACCAATGCTCCGCACTTGGCGGCAACAGCTTGTTCGCCGGGTCGGTTACATAAGGATCATGTGGAACGATCCATGATGAGAGGATGGCGACGAGCGTCCATCCCACAATAAAGATAAAGCCGATTAAAGCGAGCTTGTTGCCAAACAACAAACGCCAAAAGGTCTTTCTTTTCGGTATAGCGGCTGTGTTGGGCTGAGGCACAGCCGCCTTTGCCGCCAAATCACTTGCAGTGCTCATCCGAGTACCTCCCCTACTTTTCGTGCTTCATGTCATCATTCGTACCGGATACGTGGGTCAATTAATCCGTAAATCAGATCAACTCCGAGGTTGATAAAGCTGTAAATCAGCGCACTTACGAGGGTAAATGCTTGTATCGGGGCGTAGTCAGCCGCTAAAATGGAATCCGTCACATAGCTGCCCACCCCTGGCCAGGTAAAGATTGTTTCGGTAATAACCGCTCCACCAATCAGGTACCCCACCTGCAAACCAAGTACAGTAAGCGTTGGAATAAAAGCGTTAATGAGTGCGTGCTTGTAAATGACAATCCCTTCACGCAAACCTTTAGCTCTGGCTGTACGGACAAAATCCTGGCCGATGACTTCCAGCATGCTGGAACGCATCATCCGTGCCACAATCGCCATGGTGCCTGTACTGAGGCAGATTGCGGGCAGGAGCAAATGGGACAAGCTGCTTTTTAAAGCTACAAAATCACCCGTCATCAAGCTGTCGAGCACATAAAACCCTGTAATGTGCGTGGGAGGATTGATGTCTCCACTAATCCGGCCCATTGGCGCTGGAGCTATCCCCCATTTGGCATAAAAAATATAAATGAACAACAGTCCGATCCAGAAGATAGGCATGCATGCACCGATTAAGGAAAACACACGTGAAATGTGGTCAACTATCGATTCTTTGCGGGTCGCCGCCAGGATGCCGATCGGGATTGCCACCAGGATCGCAATGATCAAACTCGCCAATGCCAGCTCGATAGTTGCCGGAAACCGGGTAGCAAAGTCACTTGCCACCGATTGCCCGGTGTGATAAGCCTGACCCAGATCGCCATGGAGCAATCCGACTACATAATGAAAGAATTGAATGTACTTGGGCTGATCCAGCCCCATGCTGGTGCGAATATTTTCAATCGTCTCAGGTGTAGCCTGTTCCCCCGCAAGCATCACGGCAGGATCACCCGGAAGCACTCTCGAGATCATGAATGTGATGACGACAATACCAAGCAGTGCCGGAATCATTTGAATCAATCTACGTAGTGTGTAAACGGCCACAGCCTGTCCCCCTTTGCTCTTAATCCCTTTCTTCCTGTCACGTTTCTTCTCACTAGTTGTTATTTTGAATAATTGTACTAAGGAGGAGAGCTAGGTTCCACGTCCTGAACAGCTAAAAATAGTAGCGATTTTTGTCGTTTGCGCACTAAAGCAACTCATTATGTTATTTAAATGTTATGTATTAATGAAAAAAATCAAAAAAACATGACAACATTACAGTAAAGCAGTATAGCATTTTCATATGGTTGTATATAAAATGCACAAAGACCCTCATCCAACAGGACAAAGGGCCTTTATCAAATATGAAATAGTCAAACTCTTATATACTTAATTCTCTCCTCATTCCACTTCCTGCTGATTTTCCTGAAATTCCTTATAACTAATCATACCTTTTCCTTTTCTTACTCCCAACATCATGATAGCCATAGCAGCTACCAAAACCGCTATAAGCACAAAGGGAATATATTTGTCTACCCGATACAGGGTGGTCGTCAAAATAGGAGCAATGATCGCGGAAATTCCCTGTACCGCTGCTACCAGACCTGCGGCTCCCCCTTGCTGTTCCTTACTGACCGAAAGAGAGGCACCGGCCATAAATCCGGGCATCAGCAAGCCTGTACCTATACCAAACATAAAGAACGCTGCATAGTAAACGGCCAAGCTGGTTGAAATCAGAAATAGTCCCATGCCCGTAATCAGGAACAGAGAACCAAGCAAAATCATCGGCTTCGGCTGCCATTTAAGCCATTTCATCTGGATAATCTGCACAATCAGCATCGCTGCCCCGGAAAACATGAGCCCAAAAGAAACTACTCTTGCCGTTTCTTCGGATGTAAGATCTAATTGATCTTGAAAATAAAAACCACCTATAACCTGAATAGTCACAATGCTAATCATCGTAACCAAGCCTGCAAGCAAATATATTCTTAGGCCAGGCTGGAAAGGGTTAATCCGAGCTGGTTTTTGCTGAATAACGGGTTTGGCAGCCGGAATCGCCAGCAGAGACACCACGAATGCAACAGCGGCAATGACAATTCCAAAATATAAGGGCCATAGCAGCCCTATTAAAGTAAAGGCACCTGCAATCGCGGGGCCAAATACCAGCCCAAGCCCATTAGCTGCACTAATAATAGCCATACCACTCCCGCGCTCTTCTCCCTCCGTTACATCCCCCATATAGGCTTGAGACGATGACAGCACCGCCGGGATAAAGCCTCCTATCAAGCCGCGTGTAACAATCAGCAGAACTAAGAGCAGCCCACCATTGAGCCATCCATGTAATCCACCAAAAAGAGTAAGCGTAAACAGCAAGCAGCTTACACACATCCCTATGAAACCAAGCAGGATCACAGGCTTGCGTCCCTTTGCATCACTCAGATTTCCCCATACTGGAGCCATTAAGGCCATCGTTATGGAACCAAGCGATATAATTAATCCGGAATGGCTTTCTCTTAAACCCAACTCACGAATAAGGGGTGGCATAATCGGAGCAATGAGCATTAGCCCTAGCATGGCCACAAATACACTGAAAAAGATACTCCCTTTGATTCTATTCATCCTCATGCACTCCTCTGCATTCAATATCTCTTTATGCAGAAGTATAAGGGGCATATCACAAGCCCACTGCCTGTACACGGATGAATCTGCGGTTAAACGGATTTTAATTTTAAAATACTTTCTTTATTGCCGACGGCTTCACTCCGTATTCACGGAAAAATTGCTCCGAAAATGCACTCACATTGCTATATCCTACAGCCATCGCAGCTTCTGTCACATTGCTTTCTTGACTTCGTAGCAGCTTCATCGCGTAATCCAAACGAATCTGGCGCAAATATTCAAATACAGTAGTCCCAAAGCACGCTTTGAATCCTTTTTTTAATTTAAAGTCGTTAAGGCCAACTTTTCTGGATAATGCGATTAGTGAGGGAGGATCAATCATGCTGGATTCAAGGATTTGCCGGGCCAGGTGCAGCTTTCTGACATCTTCTTTGGACAACCCTTCAGGTATGGGGGTTAAATCAAATAATTGAATCATATACCTGTTGAATATCTCTAATGCCGCTGCCTCCATTAATAAAGGGGATCTATGCACACTTTTCAGATCTTTTATCAAATGCTCAATCATCACTTTGCTTCTGTGATCCAGTTCAAAACTAAAATGACGAAATGCAGCTCCCTTAATAATTTGATCAAATTCAATGGCTGCCTGCTGACGAGCCATCAACTGCGTGGCTGCATAATTATATAACGAGACAGGGATGCCGAGTGCAAATGATGTGTATTGCTCATGAACCGGAGGCTGAAAATGTGCTTTAAAATCCTGCAAAAAAATAAGTGCCCCCCGTCCTATCGGGAGCGTATATTCCAGACCATCTACATTGACATGGCGTTGACCGGAAAGCGCAAATTGAAGTTCAATCATTTGTCCACTGGAAGCAAACTGAGTCGGGTATGGATCATAGTATTGAATATGTGAATACACAATTTCAATTCCGCTGTAGGTTGTAACCCGATAAATATGCCCATGGCCCGCTTCCGGTAAAATCATATAGGTATGTTCATTCTGTTGCTTAAACGGAGTTTTTTCCAAATAGCGCTGGTAGATTAATGATAATGAATTTGATATCACAAGCATTCACCTCAAATGTATTCATTCAACCTAATCCCACAAATGAGAATCATTATCAATAATCATAGCTGAATATGCACGATTTGACCAGACTTATTGGAGTAATTCGAAACCGTTGATTTCCCTTAATCTGCTCATATACAAAAGCCGTTCCCTTCCGTTCGGACTATTTAGTAAGCGTCACTTAAAAGTTACCTATTGAGCCACTGCGCAGTCGGATGGTGCTTCCCATCGCCACCGCCCCCGGATTTCTGGAATAAATTCTTTTATCGGTAGAAATCCGGGGACAAAGCGACCGCTTCGCTTGTACAGCACCATTCCGCCTACTCCGTTTTCCAGATACTTTTCTGCATTCAATAGATTGCTTGCTCTAATAACAAATAAACACCCAGTTACTGATGTTCTCCTCCACCTTTTACACATGCTACTTTGAAAATGAACATACAATAAAGACCATTAATGACTATAGGCAACAAAAAAGCTCCTGAATGTTCAGGAGCCCAAAAGATTGAAAACAAAGGATATATAAGAAACCTTAATAACTTAAATATTCACCATTGGAAGCAATCACATGAGATCCACGCCATCTTGAATTGCCTCTTTCAAGCGCGTACCGATTTGGGGTCGGCACGCGCTGGCTGTATATATTTTTTTAATCCAACTGTTCTCCATTCGTTTCTATCACGTTCTTATACCAATGGAAGCTCTTCTTTCTGGATCTGGCAAGTGTACCGTTGCCTTCATTATCCTTATCGACATAAATGAAGCCATAACGCTTTTTCATTTCCCCGGTTCCTGCGCTTACCAGGTCAATACATCCCCACGGAGTATAGCCTATTAATTCCACTCCATCAGCAATGGCCTCTTTCATCTGCTCAATGTGTTGCTTCAGATAATCAATGCGATAATCATCGTTAATGGAGCCATCTTCTTCCACTGTATCCACGGCGCCAAGACCATTTTCAACAACCATTAACGGGATTTCATATCGGTTATAAATGTTATTGAGAGACCATCTTAATCCCTGTGGATCAATCTGCCAATCCCAGGCGCTTGCTTTCAAATGTGGATTCTTTAAGCCCATGGATAAATTTCCCCCCACCTTCTCCTGGTTGGGATCGGCACTGACACAAGTAGACGAATAATAACTGAAAGTATAGAAATCTACACGACCTTCTTTTAAGATGTTCTCATCCTCTTCTTGCATGTTGATCTGAATGTTATGATCTCTAAAATAACGCTTGGCAAATCCCGGATAAGCTCCTCTGACTTGAACATCTGAGCATAGGAAATTACTCATGTTATCCTTTTGCTGGGCCAGCAGCACATCATCAGGGTGACATGTAAGCGGATAGGAGCACATATAAGCAATCATACAGCCGATTTTAAAGTCCTTGTTGATTTCATGCCCCAGCTTTACTGCCTTGGCACTGGCAATAAATTGATGATGCAAAGCTTGATACAGGACCTGCTCATCCTTCACCGTTGCATGGGCAAGCTCTCCATTCCCCTCCGGCATCATAGCTCCAGCCATGAACGCGCCAAAGGACAAGGTTAAAATATTGATTTCATTAAAGGTTAACCAGTATTTCACGACATCTTTGTATCTGTTAAAAAGCACTTCACAATATCTCACATAGAAATCTACGACTCTGCGATCTGACCAGCCATTATATTTTTGAGTTAAATGAAACGGTGCTTCATAATGGGAAATCGTAACCAAAGGCTCAATATTGTACTTTTTCAATTCTGCAAATACACGATCATAGAACTGAAGGCCTTGCTCATTCGGCTCCGCATCATCTCCGTTAGGAAATATTCTTGACCACGCAATGGACATTCTAAAAACCTTGAATCCCATTTCCGCAAATAAGCGGATATCCTCTTGATAGCGGTGGAAAAAGTCAATCGCCTCGTGACTCGGATAGTTCACTCCTTCTTCCAGTACAGGTGTAATTCTTCGTGAGGTTGTATGCGTTCCGGCTGTTATCACATCAGCGGTGCTTAATCCTTTACCTTCTTCATTGTACCCACCTTCAAATTGGTTGGCGGCCGTTGCCCCTCCCCACAAAAAGCCTTGCGGAAACACTATATGCGTTGTATTTTTCATGATTTAATTCCTCCTCAGTTTTTTGTTGCCCAGGCTCCCTCCGGCTTCGTACAAAGGCCCGTTGGAAGCCTAAGCACATGATCAGAAAGCTTTTTCCCACATATTAGGATCAGACCACGACGGTCAACAGATCCTCTTGATACTCAACCGACTTTTTCTCGGTTTCAATGACATCCAGATAATTCGCCGTATTGGCAACGATAACAGGTGTGGTCAAAACATAACCTGCCTCTTTAATAGCCTCCATATCAAACTCCATGAGCAGCTGTCCTTTTTTAACAGCATCCCCCTGTTTTACTTTAGGATAAAAATGTTGGCCTTTTAATTTGACCGTATCCTTGCCTACATGGATGAGGACCTCAACACCGTGATCACTTGTAATTCCGATCGCATGGCCTGACGAAAATAATGAGGTTAATACGCCATCTACTGGTGCAACAACCTTGCCTTCGGAAGGCTCAATGGCAACTCCTTTACCAAGAGCACCTGTCGAGAAGGCTTCGTCAGTTACTTCAGATAAAGGCTTCACTTCACCCTTTAACGGGCTGATAACTGTCTCTTGTTTTACTAAAACTTCTCCTTGTGCTCCTCCTGTTGTACGATCCTCCTTCTTGGTCTCTTTTACTTCATCATCTTTAAATCCGCCAAAGAACATCAGCAGGAAGCCTAACACAAAACTTACCAGGATACCAATAACCGCTCCATAAAATCCTCTGTCCATTCCTGTAGGGCTGATATAACTTGGAATGGCGAAAATACCCAAGCCACCCAAGATATACCCTTTCGTTCCCATCGCTCCTATAATACCGCCACCTACTGCAGCCCCTATACAGCTTAAAATAAATGGTTTCTTGCGTGGCAATGTAATCCCGTAAATCGCGGGCTCTGTAACACCAAAAATCCCCGAAATGACTGCTGGAATGGAAAGAGATCTTAATTTTGCGTTTTTAGTTTTAAACAAAATCGCCAGTACGACACCCGTCTGGGCAAAGGAAGCTCCAAGCGTCGCAGCCAGGATCGGGTCGAATTTGAGCACTGCCAAGTTGTTAAGCGCGATAGGAACAAGTCCCCAGTGTAATCCGAAGATAACAAATACTTGCCAGAAAGCGCCCATGAGTATACCTTCAATAATCGGACTTAAGTTATACACAAAGAGAGTGCCTGCCCCCAGCAGTTGACCTGCCCAAGTCGAGAGCGGGCCAATCACAATCAGTGCTAATGGTACAATAACTAACAAGGTGAAAAATGGAACTAAAAATGTTCTTACTACACTAGGAATTACCCTTTTAAAGAAATTTTCTATTTTTGAGCCTACATAGGTGGATATGATAATCGGAAGAACGGTTGACGCATAGCTCATCAGAATTACCGGAATACCCAAGAAGGTGATATATACCGGTGACTCAAATATAGTACCGCTAAATAAAGTGTATAGCGGTTTGCCTGTTGCTGTTATCGCGCTAAATGTTGGATAAACAAGCGATGCCCCGATGGCCATGCCTATAAAAATATTGGCATTGAACTTTTTAGCTGACGTGTATCCCAGGAAAATAGGGAAAAAGTAAAATAAGCAATCTCCTAAAGCATTGAGAATTTGATAAGTACCTGATGTGTTAGTGAGCCAGCCCAAAGCTACAAATAAGGCAGTAAATCCCTTAATCATACCTGTGGCACTCAGAACACCAAGCGTTGGTGTAAATACCCCTGAAATGGTATCGATAAATTTATTAAACAAGCTCACCTTTTCATTAGATGCTTCTTCCGAAGAACCTGCCTGGAAACCGCCTATAGCGGCCACATCTGCATACACCTCAGGTACATGGTTGCCTATAACAACCTGGTATTGTCCACCGCTTTTTACTACCGTGACAACCCCATCCATATTTTTCAAAACCTCTGTATTGGCTTTACTTTCATCTTTTAGTTTGAAACGCAAACGTGTAATACAATGAGTTAGACTATTCACATTTTCTTTGCCACCGACATTTTGGATGATGTCTTTTGCTAATGTCTCATACTTCATCGTAAGTTCCCCTTTAGCTGTATTGGTATTTATAAAAAGGCGAAACCAAACAGATCGAATTCGATCTAGGTTGGTTTCGCCTGCATTACCAGTAACAATCCAAGTGTTATTTAATTTTGTCTTTGGGTCAGCCGCTGAATATGAATCGTGATATACAGCTTTTCCTCATCCGACAATACCGTATTCAAGTATTTCTCGATCTTCAGCATACAGCCGTGGGCCTTTTTATACTTTGCTTTCACTTGTCTCCACAGAAAATCGTCTTCCAGTTCTGTTTTTTCTTTTTTATTTAATCGCTGAAAGAAGAATCTTAGATGTGTAACAAATCGCTCATAACCGATCGAGTGCTCATCCAGGGTAGTGTTATAAGAGTATTTAATAATATTCAAGATATCCTGTATTTTTTGAGTTTGCTGTGCAACATCTGCTACCTTATTGTAGGAGCTGTTTACTTGAGCATTGATTAAATGAAGAGCTATATTACCTGCTTCATCTTCTGACAATCGTTTGCCCGTCTCATCTTCAATAAAGTCCAGTGCTTTTAATCCAACCCCGAATTCTTTGGGATAAAATTTTTTGATTTCCCAAATTAATGGATTTGTATTTTTAAGCCCTTCATCAAACATTTTAAATGCATTGTTCATGTGATCCGTAAGCGACACATATATATAATCGCTCAATTGTGCTTCTAATATACTTTTTCCATATTCAATGATGTCATAACATAACGAAACATATTCTGTAGGAACATCCTCTAACAATAATTTAAATTTCTCTGAAGCATCTTTTTGTTTAAGCACGAACACCTTTTCGATTAAATGCTCTTCTACTTGCTCTCCTGCACTCTTTTTGAATGCAATACCGCGGCCCATAACAACAAATTCATCCCTTTTTGAATCTTTGGCTATTATGGCGTTATTATTAAATATCTTCGTTATGATCATCTTACTGCCCCCTTATCCCACAATCATTAAAAAAAGGATTTAGATGCTGGGCGAAATTTCAGATAGGTCACAAGACGGTAATAGCCGATCAAACCTTCGTCGTAAACCAAAATGGAAAGGTGACGATTTACAACTCCATGTTATGAAAACGCATTCATATCAAGAGACAAAAAGCCTTACGTTTTCCATGAATGATCTTGAGTGCTCCCAAACCGATCTGATATTCCGGTATTGTAAAAATGGATATTAGTCGGTTAACCACGTCCTGCATCATTTCTCAGCTGTCGCTTCGTTGGTCGACGTCATCATCTTTGTTGCTAGCACTTGTAAGGCTCAACATCACTCACCTTTCTGCGTTATGGCTGGGCCAAATATTCATATCGTGCAGGATATCGCAAAGCTTAGTATTCTAAAAGAAAAGGCAAAACCCAACACATGGAAATATGAATTCCATGCCTCGGGTTTTGCCTTTTCAGTAACAATCCCAAGATCATAATAACACTTAATTTAAGCTTTGCCAACAAAAATGTTTGCGCTTTCTTTTCTGGGACGATCACAACTAAAACGACACATTTTTTCTGGTATAAAATGTTAACCGCCAATGTAGGACATGTTAATCTTTTTTCTATTTTTTGCTGTCTGTTCAGTACGTTCATCGGAATACCGGTCTGTGCGTTGTTCCCACACTGAAGTAATCACATCAAGTAGTTCCTGGTCATTCGCTCCATTACGAAGCATCTGGCGCAGATCGAATCCGCCTGAAGCAAACAAGCACGTATAAAACTTGCCATCGCACGATAAGCGGGCACGTGTGCAGGACGAACAAAACGATTCAGAAACCGAAGTAATAAAGCCAAGCTGTGCATCGCTGTCTTTATAACGATAACGCTTTGCTACTTCTCCAAAGTAATCCTGATCCACCGGCTCCAACTCGTACATATTCTTAAGTCGTTCAAATATTTCCTTTTTTGTCAGTACCCTCTTGAAGCTCCATCCGTTGTCATTCCCTACATCCATAAACTCGATAAAGCGAAGGGTTATTCCCTGCTCCTTAAAATAAGCAGCCATCGGCAAAATCTCCGAGTCATTCACACCTTTTTGGACTACCATATTGATCTTGATTTCAAAGCCGATTTCTCTTGCATATTCGATCTGCTTCAAAATAAAATCAGGCTTAATCCCCCGCCCATTCAACCGCCCAAACAGCTCGGGGTCCAGAGCATCCAGACTGACATTAAGCCGTCGTAGTCCCGCGTCATAGAGAGGCTTAGCCTGCTGTCCTAGCAGCACACCGTTGGTGGTCAAGCCGACATCTTCCACTCCGTCAATGGACAGGATTTGGGAGACCAGGTCGGATAGATTCCTGCGCATTAATGGTTCGCCGCCCGTGAGTCGGATTTTTTTTACACCCAGGGATACAAAGAGCTTCGTCAGCCGATGGATCTCTTCAAACGACAGACATTCATTTTGGGGAAGAAAGGCGTAATCGTCACCGAAAATTTCTTTGGGCATGCAATAGGAACAGCGGAAATTGCAGCGGTCCGTAACCGATATACGCAGGTCACGAATCGGCCGCTGCAACATGTCTTTCAGTGGATGAAAATTCATACGCCCCCTCCTTTCTGGTTGTTTAGCATCGTTATCATTAGCCGCCGCTGACTGGCGGAATAAAGGCTACAACGTCTCCATCCTGCACCACATCCGTGGACAACGCATACTCCTCGTTTAACGCAATTCGTACAGAACTGATTGGCACAGCCGGATATTGATCTGTTATCCAATTGTATAAGTCGCCTACAGTTTGGCCTGCCAAATCTGCCATCTCTTCAGCTTTTCCCGTCACCTCACGGAGTCCTGCAAAATAGTACAGCTTAATCATAAATGATCTCCTTCGGCTTTTTCCTCTGATTTCCGATCCACTGCGTTCCATCTTCCCAAATCTCTTGTTTCCATATAGGGACTATTTCTTTGATTCGTTCGATCGCATATTCATTCGCCTCATACGCATCCGAGCGATGTGGTGAAGAAACAGCGATGACAACGGCAATATCACCGATTTGAAGCTCGCCAATCCGGTGTGCAATGGCCACTTTGGTCCCTATCCATTTTTCTTCGATTTCGCGACCAATTTCCGCGAGCTTTTTTTGAGCCATGGGTACATAGGCCTCATAAGCGAGGTATAAGGTTCGCACACCTTCGGTCCACTCCCGGACGTGCCCTGTAAACATGGTCACCGCTCCCGCTTCCGGCCTTAGGACATAATCCGCATAAGTCTGCGGAACAATAGGCTCAGTCACGATTTCAAAAACACTCATCTTTTCCACCTTCCAGCCACCGTGCAAACCACTCTCTGATGACAAACTCTATCTAATAACTTCTGCCTCTTATATCTACATTCTCATGCTCAGCCGAACAACTGATGATATAGCTTTTGACCTTTGGCAATACTTCCAATACCGTGAATGAGAAGCCTTCCGTTTTTGAATAAAATCATTCGATGCTTAAAGGCATAAAATTCAACGAAATATGGGGTTCTTTTTACATTTTCGGCCATAAGTCTACCCATTTTCTCGGCATCATCGAGTGTAATCGGACGATTAGGGTCCGGAAGAACCTGCACAACATCCCGTCCACACAGCGCAGCATACGCCGAGCGGCGTGGTGCAGTCAGTGCAGGAAATGCAGGGTGTTCTCCACAGGTTGGACAATCCTGGTTGCGGATACGGGAAATCCCTATGTCCATCTGTGTGTTCTCCCATAGATCAAATAGATGAACCTTGCTGCGCATTTTATCACGTCTACCAGTCAGCCACTTCATGGCTTCTGCACATTGGAGAGCGGCTGTCACCTGGACTGCGGGCGAAATAATTCCAGCCGTATCGCAGGTCTGATTGATCGCCGGCAATGATGGCAGAAGGCAGCGAAAACAGGCCGACTCGCCCGGTACGAAAGGAAAAACGACGCCTGTGCTTCCAACACAGGCTCCGTAAATCCATGGAATTCCGGTCTTCAGTGCGGCATCGTTTATAAGTAGACGGGTTTCAAAATTGTCCGTAGCATCCATCAACAATGTGCTTTTGCCAGCAAGCTCTTGAACAAGCTCGGCATCCAGGTTGTCGAGATATGTGTACAAACGTACGTCTTCTCGTATGGCCTTCAGCCTTTTTTCGGCAGCCATGACCTTGGGCAGCATTTCCGCAGCATCCTGCTCCGTGAACAGCTGCTGACGTTGCAGATTCGACAGCTCCACATAATCACGATCAACAAGGTGAAGCTCTCCAACGCCAGCCCTTACCAGTGCTTCGGCAATGGCGGAACCCAACGCCCCGCAACCAATAATGGTGACGACAGCTGCGGACAGATTACGTTGTCCTTCACCGCCGATGGGTCTAAACAATATCTGTCTTGAATAACGCTCATTCATCACAATGTCCCCCTACGTTGAAGAATGATCGTCATTCTCAATTTTTTTCTGGTGTCTTTCGGTTACTTTTGGATTTCTTTTTGTTTTTTAAAGTTGCCTTGCCCCACCGCATCGATCGCTTCAGTAGCCGCAGTTAAGCGTCCTTGATAATACAGCCACATGACAAGGATCAGGCTAGCCAGCGCCACTTGGGAGAGCAGCATGAATCCAATGGAGTAATGGCCAGTTGCAGCATGAATCGACGATAACAGGATCGGAGGGAAAAAGCCACCGAGGCCGCCCATCATGGATACAATACCGTTCACTATGCCTGCCTGCTTATTAAAATAGAATGGAACCAGCTTGAAAATGACACCGTTCCCGACTCCCGCACATACAGCGATAGCCAGGCAGCCTACAGTATAAAGGGTAATCCCTGGTGAAAAAGCCAAAAGAATCGCAGCGACCGTATAAACGGCAAACGTACCTACCAGCAGGAACAGAGGCTGAAACCGATCCGCCAGCCAGCCGCCGATGGGGCGGAAGAATGTCGCAATCGCAATAAAGCCTGCTGTACGCATCCCTGCATCCACTTTAGTCAGCTCAAAATTCGATACCAGGAAATTCGGCAAGTACACCGTGAACGCTACAAATGAACCAAACGTAATAAAATAAAAGAGCGAGAAAAACCAAAGCTTTTCATTTTTGTAAACCCCTTTGATCTGCTCCATAATCGGTGTTTTTACTTTAGTTTCATGACGGTCCCCAAAGAAGAAATTCAAAACGATAAAAACAAGCAATAAAATAAGGTACAGCTTGACTGTAAGTGTCCATCCTACCTGCGTCGCTACAATTGGAGCGGAGAAGGTAGTTACTGCTGTCCCCAGGTTCCCCACACCATATATCCCGTTGACAAAGCCATGCTTTTCCTTCGGATAATACTTGGGCAGCGAAGTCACCCCAACCGAGAACACCGCTCCGCCAATCCCCAGGAACAAGCCACCGATAATTAAATCCATCATCGTAGAAGCTTCACTGATATAGTAGACCGGGAACAAAAGCAAAATAAAGCTGACGAGAAAAACGATTCTTGCTCCGAAGATGTTGGCATAATAGCCTAACGGAATGCGTAGAATCGATCCGAGCACGACCGGAATCGCCGTAACCATGGCCAATTTTCCGGATGGAATAGCAATATCCTCGGTAATGAACGGCATGAGGGAAGAAATGATAACCCATACACTAAATCCAAGGATCAAGTTCATTGTTTGTAGTGGCAACTGCAACTTTCTAATCATTTAACTCACCTTTTCCAACGTTTTTTCTGTCGTAATATAGTTTTAAATTTCTGTCCCCATTGTAGCCGCTAGCTGCTCTCAACGAATATAGGGGACTCCCCTTTCCCTAACAGGGGAGTCCCTGAAAATAAAAAAAGCCGCTTCTACTAGAAACGACTTCGTTTATTCAAGAGATTTTTTTCACAAAACGTTCATTTCATTGGTTTAAAAATCCAGCATTTTTTTCTTTAATGCATATTGGACCAGCTCAGGCCGACTTCTTAAGTTCAGCTTCTCCATGATTTTGGCTTTGTTCGCTTCCACCGTCTTGACAGAAATGAACAGCTTTTCAGCAACTTCCTTGTTACCATATCCCTTTGCGACCAAAGGGAGAATCTCCAGTTCCCGCTTGGTCAGGATCTCAAACGGATCTTCTGTTTGTGATGTTGTATCTTTCTTGATGAACTCACGAACGAGAGAAGTGGCCATTTTAGGATGGATATAAGTTCCGCCCCCATGAATGGTTCGTATGGCAAGCAATAGCTCCTCATCTGGTGCATTTTTCAAAACATATCCCGAAGCGCCACTCTTCAAAATATGAAACAGATATTCTTCATCGTCATGCATGGTCAGAATCAGAATTTTAGTATCAGGATGGTCCTCCTTAATCTTGCCTGTAGCGATCAATCCACTTTCGCCTGGCGGCATGCTGAGGTCCATGATTAGAATATCCGGCTTACATTTAGCTACCATTGTGTACGCTTCAATTCCGTCTGCAGCCGTTCCGACAACCTCCATATCCGATTGGAAGTTGAGAATCATGGAAAATCCGCTTCGTACAATCGCATGGTCATCTGCTAACACAATTTTGATCAAGTCTCTATTCCTCCCCTTGTCCAATCGGAATTTGTAAAAAGACTTTGGTTCCTTGGCCAACATTCGAAAGGACACCAAAGCTTCCGCCTACCAGCTCTGCCCGCTCCTGCATACCGTATAAACCGAGCCCTGTTCCAATAGGCTTGCCCCCCTTTTCAAAGCCAATTCCATTGTCCTCTACAGTCAAACGAAGCGCATGATCATGCTCGGACAAAGAAACTTTGATTGTGTCTACCTGGGCATACTTCAAGGCATTGAGAACGGCCTCCTGACAAACACGGTAAATAACGGTTTCCTTTTCACTTCCATATCGCTTGCGGGGAAGATCGGACACAAACTCAACCACCAGACCATAGCTTTGCTCGATCCGCTTGAAGTGGGAACGGAAGGCTGCTTCAAGTCCAAAATCATCAAGGGTAGCAGGACGGAGTTCCACAGACAGGTTGCGGATATCATCCAGCAATCGCGTCATGGATGCTTCGGTCTGCTTCATGTTTTTGAGGAGCTGGTCATCATTCGTCATATATTTTAACACTCGTAATTCAACAACCGCGCTCATCAATTCCTGAGCAACACTATCATGCAGCTCCCTGGAAAGCCGCTTACGCTCGTTTTCCTGCGCTTCAATGACATGCTTCATCATTTTGTTTTGATACAATTTTTCTTGCGTCTGAAATTGCAGAGTCAAATCTCTCAGCATCAACACCCGAATTCCATTTTCAGCATCAATCGTGTGAAAAGAAGCGGCATAGGGAACCATTCCGTTTCGCTTTGTTTCCAAATAGACCTGGAAAGAAGCGAAATTTTTGGATTCGGGCACATTGAAATAACAATCAAGACAGGTGCGGGGCTCTGTGTCGCTTGTATAGCCTCTGCATGTTCCGCATAAAGCTTTTTCCTTCCCTTCATAGAGTTGAATGAGGACGTCATCCCTCACGATCTCTTCAGCAGCCGGGTTCATAGCCAGGGTATCCCCTTGTCTATCAAAAAAGAAAATAGCTTCTGTACTGTTCTCAAACAATTTCAGCATTAACGAACTCAAAGAGTCGGTCCCTACAGACAATGTCAATTACATCACTTCCTTCCCGTTCAGCTCTCCAATTCCTCTCCGCGCCAAGGCTTCCAGATCGCGCATCATGGCTTCGGTCATCAGCTGTTCTTTACGAAATCCACCAAGCAGTACACCCGCGACGCGAGCATCATTCCACAGGGGTACAGCCCCGAGACTCTGGAGCCTCTCGGATTGGACGATAGGATAGTTAAACAGGTTGTCTGCACCCACAAATTGATAAACAGATGGAATGAAAATGGATTTTCCGGTTTTAAATACGACTCCTGCTATGCCCTTTCCGGATTGCAGCACAATCCGTTTAAAGCGATCATTTAAATTCCCGGCCGCATTTTTCCATTTAATTACGTATTGATATTCGGCCGGTTCAACAAGAGCAAGCGCCATGAAATCATAACCGAAATGCTCGCGAATTCGCTCAAGCTCCCTTTGATAATCCATCCTATTATTCATCACTCTCTCCTAATTACAATTAGGAAAGAAGGCAGCGCCCGCTTTCCTAATTCGATTTATGTCTTCTGTACAGAATATAACTTCTGCGCACATAATTCAATGGAACACTCCACACATGAACAAGCCGGGTGAACGGCCAGAATGCAAAAATGGCAAAGCCCATAAGTACATGAAGCTTGAAAGACAACGGTACGTCTCTCATCAGTGACGGGTCAACACGGAATATGAATAAACCGCGGAACCAGATCGAGATGGTTTCCCTATAATCAAATTCAGGCTGTACTGCGTTCGTTACAAGAGTCGCAAACATCCCCATACATACAAGGGCAAAAAGCATTATGTTTACAATCAAGTCAGAAGCTGAGCTTAAGCGGCGTACATTGCGTAAGGTTAAACGACGAAAGGTGAGAATCAACATACCAAGGAACGTTATGGCTCCAAATATGCCCCCAATATATAATGCTCCAATGTGATACAAATGATCGTTTACACCCAATGCGTGCATCCAGGTTTTTGGAATACCCAGACCGGAGATGTGACCGAAAATAACCGGAATAATTCCCAGGTGAAATAAGAGGCTGCCGATCATCAATTGTTTCTTTTCAATAAATTCACTTGATTTCGCTGTCCAATTGAACTGGTCTGTTCTGTAGCGAAAAATGTGGCCAACAATAAAGATGACCAAACACATGTAAGGGAAAATAACCCATAAAAACTGCTCTAGCATCATAGCGTGGCTGCCTCCTGTTCTACGCAAGCTTTAAGCGTTTCACGCAGCCCCTTGACCAGATGAAAATACGGGCTTTCCATTTTTTCCAGCGCTTTAAGCAAATGATAGGTGCCGTCTTCTAAAATTGCGACAGGCATGCGGAAGTTTTCTGTCGTCTTCGGATCTTGTGCCCATTCGGCGGCATACAAAAATTCACACATGAGTGGCAAGTAATCCGGCAGCTCTCCATCCGGCATTTCAAGACCGTACATCTCATATAAAACCTTTAATTTGACCAGCATTTGTCCTCTTTCTTTTGCATCTTCAAACTTGAAGTAAGTCATATATAGTGCGCAATTTTTTTGAAAATCGAAGGTTTCCGTATACATCTCCTGAATCTCTTCCATGCTGAATTCTTGCATAAGAGACCAGTACTTGTTAGCGTGCGTATACGCAGGATGACCCGGATCAAATGATGCTTCCAGAAAAGCCGGATGAAAATCCAGCTTTTCTGGGTACATGAGTTGTTGGGCGAAAAACCCGAATGAAGGCTTGCATTCATACAGCTTCGCTACATTAATCACGCCAAATACCCCCGTAGAAGTTTTCTTCATACATTTGCTTGCCTGTTTTTGAAGGCTCTTCCATTCCCATTGAGCTTCCCAGGCTACAGCCGCTACAGCCAGATCCACCCGATCCGCAAGCTTCCATATTCCCTAAGGTGTCGCCGAAACCAGCAGCTCCCTGGGCGCGGTATGGATTGTCATAACTCTCTTTATGCGATGTTGGAATGACGAAGCGGTCCTCATATTTGGCAATGGCCAACAGTCGGTACATCTGCTCCGCCTGACGTGGTGTCATGCCAACGCGCTCAAGACGGCTATCATCAAAAGATTGTCCTGTGGACTGGGCACGCATATAGGCGCGCATCATAGCCATCCGTTGCAGGGATTCCTTCACCGTAACTGTGTCGCCCGCTGTCAGCATATTGGCAAGATACTGAACAGGCGTACGCATTTCTTCGATAGCCGGAAAAATCATATCCGGATTCTCGATCGAGTCTTTCCCTTCAAAGTAATTCATGATCGGGCTAAGTGGCGGTACATACCAGACCATAGGTAATGTGCGATATTCCGGGTGAAGCGGGAATGCCAGCTTGTATTCAATCGCAAGCTTGTAGACTGGCGAGTTCTGAGCGGCCTCAATCCAGTCTTGCGAGATACCATCTTTTCTCGCCTGAGCAATTACCGCCGGATCACTTGGATCTAGGAACAGGTCGCATTGCGCTTTATACAGGTCCTTCTCATCCTCCATAGAAGCAGCCTCCTGCACTCGGTCTGCATCATACAGCAGAACGCCAAGGTAGCGAATACGTCCTGTACATGTCTCGGAGCAGACGGTTGGCAACCCGGCTTCCACACGTGGGAAACAGAAGGTACATTTCTCTGCTTTGTTCGTTTGCCAGTTGAAGTACACTTTCTTGTATGGGCAGCCTGTCATGCAATACCGCCAGCCGCGGCAGGCTTCCTGATCCACGAGCACGATCCCGTCCTCGTCCCGTTTGTACATCGCGCCTGAAGGACAGGATGCGACACAGCTTGGGTTCAGACAGTGCTCGCAAAGCCGAGGGAGATACATCATGAACGACTTCTCAAAATTGAATTTGATCTCTTCTTCAATTTTCTGAATATTCGGATCAAGTGGCCCCGTTACATGGGCTCCTGCCAAATCATCCTCCCAGTTTGGACCCCAATTCAGATCCATTTTTTCGCCCGTTACTGCGGAATGCGCACGTGCTACCGGAGAATGCTTCTGCTCTTTCGCGTTGGTCAAATCCTCATAATTATAAGTCCATGGCTCATAATAATCTTTCATTTCCGGCATGTCGGGATTGTAGAAAATTTTGCCCAGCGCTATCTTGGACAGCTTGCTCCCTGACTTTAGTTCAAGCTTTCCTTTGCGAAGCTGCCAGCCGCCCTTATATTGCTCCTGGTCTTCCCAGCGCTTTGGATAGCCAATGCCGGGTTTGGTTTCCACGTTGTTGAACCACATATATTCCGCGCCTTTGCGGTTTGTCCAAGTTGTTTTGCACGTCACGCTGCATGTATGGCAGCCAATACATTTATCCAGGTTCATGACCATGGCAATTTGAGCTTTAATCTTCAAGCCAGTTAACCTCCTTCATTTTACGTACCGCTACGTACACATCACGCTGGTTCCCGATCGGACCGTAATAATTGAATCCGTAGCTTAGCTGAGCATATCCGCCAACCATCTGGGTTGGTTTGAGATGAATTCTTGTTGGCGCATTATGACTGCCCCCGCGCGTATCCGTGATTTCGGAGCCCGGCACTTGAATATGCTTGTCCTGAGCATGGTACATGAACATTGTTCCTCTTGGCATCCGGTGGCTGACAACTGCCCGGGCCGTTACGACACCGTTGCGGTTGTACACCTCTAACCAGTCATTGTCGGCAATACCATGAGCTGCTGCATCTTCGTTATTGATCCATACTGTAGGTCCTCCGCGGAACAGCGTGAGCATATGCTGGTTATCCTGGTAGGTGGAGTGAATATTCCATTTACCGTGTGGAGTTAGATAACGAAGCACAAGTGAATCTTGACCGCCCTTGATTTCCCGATCACGCGTGCCGAATACCATTGGCGGTAGAGTCGGTTTATAGACTGGCAATGACTCCCCAAACTGCTGGAAAATCTCATGATCAATGTAGAAATGCTGTCTTCCTGTCAACGTTCGAAACGGAACAAGACGTTCAATATTCGTTGTAAATGGCGAGTAGCGACGTCCCTGCTTGTTTGATCCACTGAATACCGGTGTTGGTATAACTTCACGCGGCTGTGCCGTGATGCTTTGGAACGTGATTTTTTCAGCTGCACGGTCGGCCGAGATGTCCATCAGTTTAACACCGTGATCCTTTTCCGCCTCTTCATAGGCTTTTTGGGAGACACGGCCATTGGTTGCGGACGAAAGATGAAGAATCGTATCGGCCACTTGGCGGGCTGTCTGGATTTTCGGCAAGCCGTCTTTAATGGACTCATCGTAATAGACCCCGTTCAGCTTCTTCAATTCCTCATATTCCTCTGCCACCGAGAAGCTAACGCCGTGCGCACCTGTCTTCCCGGTAGCCAAATTTGGACCGAGCGAGACATATTTATCGTGAATTTTTGTATAATCGCGTTCTACAATGCTGAAATTCGGCATGGTTTTACCCGGAACTGCTTCGACCTCGCCCTTCGTCCAGTCCTTGACAAGACCCATCGGTTGCGAAATTTCGCCTATGGAGTCATGCCCAAGCGGTGCAGTCACAACGTCTTTATATATTCCTGGCAGATGCTCTTTGGCCATTTCCGAGAAGGTTTCGGATAGATGACGGTAAATATCCCAGTCCGAGCGGGATTCCCAAAGAGGATTAACCGCAGGATTAAATGGATGCACGAACGGATGCATGTCTGTCGAAGACAAATCTGTCTTCTCGTACCAGGTTGCAGCCGGAAGTACAACATCCGCGTACAATGGAGTTGTTGTCATCCGAAAATCAAGTGCAACCACCAGATCAAGCTTTCCTTCCACATCTTCCCGCCAGACGATTTCCTCAGGTTTCTGCTCTTCATTCGGCCGGGCAAGCAGCGCGTCGGAGGCTCCGAGCAGATGCTTCATGAAATATTCCTGGCCCTTCGCCGAACTGGAAATCAGATTGGAGCGCCAAATAAAGAGTGAACGCGGGAAGTTCTCTGCTGCCCCTGGATCTTCAACCGCAAAACGGGTCTTGCGTGATTTAATCTCTTCTACAGCATGGTTAATAATGTCCGCGTTTGACTTCTTGCCTAGTTGCGCCGCTTCTTCGGCAAACAACAGGCTGTTCTTGTTAAACTGCGGGTAAGAAGGCATCCAGCCCAAACGTGCTGCCAGCACATTGTAGTCTGCCGGATGCTGATATTTGACATCTCCGCCCGTCGGTGATTTCAGCGTATCCGTGCCGCTTTCTTCATAGCGCCACTGTTCTGTTGCAAAATAGAAAAATGAAGTAGCATTTTGCAAGCGCGCTGGTCCCTGCCAGTCTTTGGCAAAGGCAATCGTTGACCAGCCTTCAATAGGACGGCACTTTTCCTGGCCTACATAATGCGCCCAGCCCCCGCCGTTTACGCCTTGAGAAGCAGTCAACATAACCAGGTTCAATATCGACCGATAGATGGTGTCACTATTGAACCAGTGATTGATCCCCGCTCCCATAATGATCATGGAGCGCCCTTGGGTATCGATTGCGTTCTGAGCGAATTCCCGTGCAATCTGCACCACAACCGATGCCTTGACACCCGTGATTTTCTCCTGCCAGGCAGGGGTATAATGCGAAGCCGCATCGTAATAATCCTTGGCGTTATGAGGGCTTTCGTTGCGAGCGATACCATACTGACTCATCATCAGATCGTATACGGTCGCTACGAGACGTTCCGAACCATCTGCCAGACGTACTTTTTTAGCCGGAATCACACGCTGGAACGTTCCATTACCCGAGTTATCAAAATAAGGGAATACAATCTCTTCCCATTGCTCGTCATGACCTTCCATCGTGAGCGCGGGCTCAACCTTCGTTCCATCTTCCCGCTCAAGGATCAGGTTCCATTTCTTGCCCTGCTCCCAGCGCTGTCCCATCGTACCGTTCGGAACCAGCATTTCCTTCGTCGCTTCATCGTATATGACCGGTTTCCAGTCTGCATGCGGCGAAGCATCCCCCAGATCACTCGCCCGTAGAAAACGTCCACCTTTCCAGGCTCCCTCATGGGGATCAAGCAGAATCATAAATGGCATATCTGTATATTGCTTGGCATAGTTAATGAACATCGGTTCTTGGCGTTCTTTGTAGAACTCATCCAGAATGACATGCGTCATAGCCTGGGCTACGGCAGCATCTGTACCTGGATTAGGTGCAAGCCAGTTGTCAGCGAACTTTACATTCTCCGCCAAATCGGGTGCCACCGACACAACCTTAGTCCCTTTATAACGTACTTCCGTCATGAAGTGGGCATCCGGTGTCCGGGTAAGCGGCACGTTCGATCCCCACATGATCAGGTAACCCGCGTTGTACCAATCCGAGGATTCAGGTACGTCCGTTTGCTCACCCCAAATTTGAGGAGAGGCAGGCGGAAGATCGGCATACCAATCGTAAAAGCTCAACATTTCCCCACCGAGCAATGAAATGAACCGCGCTCCCGAGGCGTAGCTTATCATCGACATCGCCGGAATGGGTGTGAAGCCTGCAATCCTGTCAGGACCGTACTTACGGATGGTATAAATCAATTGCGCCGAGATCAGGCGTAGAACATCGTCCCAAGCCACACGAACATGGCCGCCTTTTCCGCGTGCCGATTTGTAGAGCTTGGCTTTCTCAGGGTCTTCCACAATACTCGCCCATGCGTCTACCGGATTGCTATGCTCCTTGATCGCATCCTGCCATAATCGCAATAGCTTGCCGCGCATATAAGGGTATTTCACACGTAACGGACTGTATTCATACCAGGAAAATGAAGCACCACGCGGGCATCCACGCGGCTCAAATTCCGGCATGTCTGGACCGCAGGAGGGATAATCAATTTGCTGATTTTCCCAGGTGATGATGCCGTTTTTCACAAAAACCTTCCAGCTACAGGAGCCAGTACAGTTAACACCGTGCGTCGTACGAATTACTTTGTCGTGAGACCAACGCTGACGGTACACGTTTTCCCATTCTCTATTTTTTTCCTCAAGGATTGACCAGTTTCCGGAATAACTCTCGATCGGCTTAAAGAAGTTGAGACTGTATTTTTTTTTCATCGATGATCAACGCTCCTTAGATTCATTCGCATACTCTCATTATGTAATTCATTCATCTCTGTTCCCATTAGGGAATGTCCTATAGCGGTATAGAAAATCCCTCGTTCTATGAGAAGATACAAAAAAGCTTCCCTCTGTCAAAGGAAGCTTTTATAATTATATTTTGAGCTGCGCCTGTCTCGTACGTTCGATTAATGTGCAATTCTCAAGAAGAATATGGTTAAAAATATCTGCTTCCAGATCCTCTAACCGTCTCAATACAAGTCGGTGCGTACCACAAGCTTCCTGTGTCGGCTCAAAGCCGTTCGTTATCAAGCGCAGCTCCTTCAGCAGCTCCACCACAGCCTGATGCTCGTCTTGCAGCTTGGATACATACGGATTCAGCGCGTTTGCCCCTTCCACTGTCGATTCCTGTAAAAACACTTGAATCATCGGAAACACAACATTTTCCTCATTCTGAATATGGTCGGATAGCTCCTGTTTTAGCAAGGTAAAAAGCTCATTCACTCGCTGTAGATGCGGATACCGTTCGCCATGAACTCGCGTTAGTTTGGTTACATACGGCGTGAGCGCCGATAGTTCCTCGCGAAGCCTTGAATGATACGTATCCTGAATATAGGCGATCAGCTCATTGGTTTCGAGTGAGGACGGCTGCATTTGCTTATGCTGCGCCTGACTTTGTGCCACTTCATGCACCTGTGCCAGCAGTTCACCAGCATGTAGCCCTCGGCTGGCAGCCGCTTCCCGGAGTGGTATTTTCCCGCCGCAGCAAAAGTCAATCCCCAGTTTACGAAATAAATCTCCCGTTTTGGGAACCTCTTTCACAATATCAGCAACCCATGTTTCTTCCGTTAACTGGATCATTTTCTATTCCCCTACCTTGCCTTTAAGTTATTGTATTATTCATTTCAACTCTACCTCTCCTTTCAATCCGAACCCATTAGGGAGTTCCCTCTTCCAAAGCAGGAAATAGCCTGATCATTATAAAGCCGAAATCAGCTGTTCAGCCGCATCCTTCCCTTGAGCGACACAATCCGGAATTCCAACGCCTCCATAACCGGCACCACACAAAAACACATTTGGAAAATGCTGTGACAAATCATACCTTACCTTTGCCATGTGCTCTTTGTGACCAATCGGATATTGTGGCATCGATTCATTGCACCGACTAACTTCGACGAATTCCGGCTCCGCTTTCAAGCCCATTAAATCCTTCAAGTCTTTGCGCGCGGCATCCACAAGCTCAGCATCCGTCATCTGCATCCATTCCTGTGCGCCTGCATGTCCGATATATGTCCGTAACAGCGTATAGCCTGCTGGAGCAGTATGACTCCACTTGGTCGAAGACCACGTGCATGCTGTAATCCTTTTACCTTCCTTGCGCGGCACCAAAAATCCCGTTCCCTCAAAGGAAAGATTAAGCTCTGTATTTTTATAAGCAAGCGCAATATTGGCTACCGAAACATAGCTGATCTGATTGAGCAAGCCAGCACTCGCAACGCCGGAAAATAATTTAGCCGCCTCGAAGGCTGGAACAGCGCAGATCACTGCATCTGCATCTATGACTTGTCCATGATCCAGAACTACCTGATAACCGTCCTCTTTTCTTACTTCAGCTACACCCTGCCCCATCACAAAATGTACGGTATGCAGCCTCTCCTTTAACCGCTCCACGATGGTAGATAATCCTTGCCGATAGGAAAGAAACATGCTTTTCTTGGCGATCTCCGGCAATTGGTTAGGCACACCCGTCTTTCGCCCCGCTCCTTTTGCCATACCTATAATCAGACTTCTATGCTTTTGCTCCATCTGCTTAAATTGAGGAAAGGTCGACATTAAGCTGAGAGAATACGTATCGCCAGCGTAAATTCCAGATAGCAGAGGCTCTGTAATCTGATCCAAAACTTCTTTACCGAGACGACGCTTGATAAAATCCCCCAGCGATTCGTCCATATCACCTTGCTTTGCGGGAAGGATTAAATCCAGAGCTGCACGCGCTTTTCCCAGTGGAGAAATCAGCCCTGTCCGAATAAAGGGAGTCAACTTTGTTGGAATGCCTAAAATGAAACCCATCGGCATGGTGTGCAGCTTGCCCTTATGCAAAATGGAGGCAGACTTGGCCTTCGGGTTTGTCGACACCAGTTCGGCTTCCAGTCCCAATTCCATGGTCAGCTCCAGCATAGCCGTTTTTCTGGCCAGAAAAGCATCCGGACCTTTTTCGATCAGAAAATCATGCTGACGAATGGTGTGCAGCTTTCCTCCCAGCCGATCGCTTTTCTCAACCAGCGTAATCTCTACCTCCATTTGCTTCTCCTCAGCTAGCTTTTTCACATAAAAGGCAGCGCTTAGACCACTTATTCCTCCACCAAGAATAACGACTTTTTTAGAACTCTTTTTCATAAAAACACTTTTCCTTCCTTAGCTCGAGGAGGTATATATGCACAGTAGGGGTCACTCTCCAGATAATCTCCTGTTACTGCATAGGCCCTTGCTCTGGAGCCTCCGCAGACTGTATTGAATTCGCAGACCCCACATTTTCCTTTAAGCTGTGACTTATCTCTAAGATTGTTCATGATCGGAGAGTGCCGATAAATATGCGCCAGGCTATCCTCTCGTACATTACCGCATGCAAGGGGCAGGAAACCACTCGGGTATACCTCGCCGATATGACTGATAAAAACAAACCCATCTCCATCATTTACGCCTTTTGGGGCACGTCCTAATACATCCGTCCTTTTGGGCTCGAACGTCGCACTGCTCTTATTTGCGCTGCGCTTTGCCTGCAGTACAACCCTTCGATAGTGAGGTGCTTCTGTAGCCTTTACACCGTAAGGCATCTGTTGTTGTATTTGATACAACCACTTCATTACTGCTTCATGCTCATCAGGAGCAATCATATCCTTCTCCATACCACGCCCGGTTGGAACAAGGAAAAACAAGCTCCACAACACCGCCTGCATTTCCTTTACCTTCTCTGCAATCTGCTCCAGATCGTGAAGGTTGTACCGGGACACGGTCGTGTTTACTTGGATAGGAATGTTCATTTCCTTCAAATAGCCAATTCCGCGCATGGTCGTAGCGTAAGAGCCCACAGTCCCCCGAAAATGATCGTGGATATCTGCACATGAACCATCCAGACTAAAAGCCCACCGTGATAAGCCGACTTGCTTGGCTTTTTCGACCGCTGCTTGTGTCACTTTTGGGGTGGCACTGGGAGTCATGGAAACCGACAGTTTTTTCTCTTCAATGGCATATTGAGCCAACTCAAATAAATCAGGACGCGCTAGCGGATCTCCACCTGTGAAAACCAGCAACGGATGATTCATTTCGGCGATTTGATCGATCAGCCGCTTGCCCTCTTCAAATGTCAGCTGACGAGGGTCCGGGTGGTACTGGGCTTCCGCTCTACAATGAAGGCATTTTAAAGCACAAGCTCGCGTTACCTCCCAAATGACGATAAACGGGTTTTCGCGATAATCTCGCGGTGTTTCCAAAGATATCATTGATGTCCCTCCTTTTTAGAAATATAAAAACAACACAGATACATAGAGCATCAATGAAAATCCAATTTCAGCCATGCCAACTTGTTTTGCCTTTAAATCGAATTTAGGAAGCCATATCGCTCGTAATAATAAAATTAAAAAAGGAACAACCAAAAATACCTTTATCCAGGCAGCAAACAGCACAATGATCAGATGATAGATGATAGAAGCATAATAGTAGCGTATATTTTTTCTTTCACGGATGATCGTTTTTACATAAAGAGCAGTTCCCGTAAAGTAAACCACCAAAAGCAAAAATAGCTCCGTGGATATTCTCCAGTCCCCCGCTTCTCCAATATGAGCAACAGGGTAAATAAAAGAACAAAAAAGTAAAATCGCAATAATATCATTGAGCAAGGCGCGTTCATTTTTCATTTTTGCGTAGTATATGTTGGCCATAAAAAAGAACAGCAGCAGAACTCCATACCAGATCAACGCAGGCTTAATCCATACCAGTGAAACTAATAAGGGAAACAGTATCGCTCCGTATAAAACAACAGGCTTGCGGTATCTTACACGGTTTCCTGTTTTGATCCATTGGAGGATAGGAAAACTGAATAAATAGATAAAAAACCAGCACGCGAATAGTAGTATATGAATGAATTCCCCTTGAGAGGCCGCTAAACCGAATAAAAATGGAAGAATGAGCATTGCCCAGGCTCCATGCTGATTGGGAATGTATCTACTGATCCCCATCAAAGACTTGCTCCTTTTTTCACAATGTATAATATCTTTATTGCTTTGGTTAATCGATTCATCATCCATTCCCCCAGGATTAAATTTTTTACCTTCTTTAATTCTAATTATTCTTTCCAGTTGAACCAATCAGGGAGTTCCCTGATTCATATCGGGGAATATCATAAAAACGCACCGAAATAATAGTCCACTGCTTCCTGCGAGTATCCGTCATCTCCTTGCCATCCAGCATATCCCCACACCTCCATAACTACGTCGCCCGTCTAAGCATGACCGTGTGTTACCTGTTTTCACTTACTTGCAGGAGTTCGAAAAACTGTCCAAGCAAATTCCGCTAAAATAAGCTGACGGCGCGAAAGTATTAGCTTTTATGCAGGCAGGCCCCTACTTTTTTTGCTTATGCCCCCTGGATTTACTAAAATATAAATCAACAATTTTATTCATCCGAGGTGGAAATCATGGCTAAAATTATGGTTCCTCCTGAGAAACTAGAGGCGGTTTCCAGGCAGTTTGCACAGGCGCGAGAGTTGGGTGCGCAAATTTGCGGACAACTGTCACAGCAGATTCAAATGCTGGAAAATAGCTGGGCAGGAACAACACAGCAGCGTTTTTATCAGGATTTTCATAGAGCACGCGGGACAGACGATTATTTTAACGCTTGAGGAACTGGGCTTTGCTTTGACTGCACTGGGCGCAGAAGATATGGCTTCTGGTCTGCTCCAATCTTATTATGGGGAACTAAGCGAAGATCGCTGGGAGCTGCTTTTTCATGCCGCAACCCATAGCCTGATATCCAAGGGACTGATGGAACAGCAGGATGACGGACAGCAGCAGCTTGAATTCGATCCATTCATTGTTGAAATGCTGGCTCAGTTGGTACAAAGCCGCCATATGCTGCGTGGATACAAGGAGCAGCCGGACAAACAGAATACATTAACCATACACAATGGAAACGATCGTTTTTTGTATCACTTCTCCATCCATAATGAACTTCATTTCTTTCGCTGGTCTTCCCTAGAAGACTGGCATAACGACATTGATCAACTGTTCGGCCTGCTTCCTTCGGACTTTAATACTCACAACCGATATGTAGATCTGACAGAGGAACAATGGAATGAGTTAACCTCTCTCAACTTTACTGTACAGCAGACAGCAGCTTGGAATCTTGGCGAGTCGGACCGACAAATGCTACAAGTCTGGCATGATGATTTTCAGCATAATCACAGCAGCTTGGATAATTTGAGCCGGATGGTATACACAGATACGGATGAAGATGGACCTTCCGTTACAGATCTGCTATTTGTTCTCAAAGGAGCGAATGATCTGTGGATTGTAAGAAATACGGAACAGGATATGCAGGCTGCACCGTGTCTGCGGATTGAAAGTGTTACCGAGGCTGAATGGAGAGAGCGGATAACTCATTTCATTCAGGCATTTGTACACGATGAGGCGGTATTCCGTGGATAAAATTACGTATCGCAAATCTTTGGCTTTTTGGAAGGCCATGGGGAGCTTAATGTTTGTACTTATTTGTCTGTTCTTGCTGCTGCTCATTTTTATCGACGAAGATATCTCGGCTTTGCAAATCTTCTTCTTCATTACGTCAGCCATAATCGGACTCCCATTTTTCGGCAGCTATCTCGTTGTTTGTTTGAGCAGAACGCTTCGTAAGGAGAACTATCTGTTTATCTTTGACGAACACAGTATCTCCGATGGTATTCGAACTGTCCCATGGTCTGCAATCACAAAAGTTGAATTCGAAGGGGCCTCAATCCGCAAATGGCTGCGCCCTCGTTTTCCCGCCTTTATTTTTTATCTGAATGACCGCAGCACCTGGGAAGTCAGCACCGATTATGTGTTGAACGATGTTGAGCTGAACCAAGCCGGCAAACAACTGCGAAATCTCATTAACCAGCATGGCAAGCCGAAGAAAAAACGATCCTGAATATTGCTATTGAATATATCAAAAGGGAGCCTGACATCAGCTCCTTTTGTACGGCTTTATTTTGATTTGGACAAACCTACTTCGCTAAATTCAGCTTAGCATCCCTGATATCATACAAGGTTCCCTTGTTGCTATCTACGAGCTTTTTCATTTGCTTGTTGGCCGGTCCATTTGCAGGCACGATTGCATTAAAAACAACATCATTTTTTTGTAACTGCTTGTTTATTTCATCCACTGAGAAACGGGCTTTGTCCGGCGTTGTACTCTTATCGTGAACCGGCGCATCTGTAATGAATATGATCGTTTTGGAACTTGAATTTTTGGGGAATTTACTGATAGCCAACTGGATGGCCTCCAATCCCGATTCCTTCAAATCCCCGCCAGCCAAAGGACGCAGCATATTTAAATTGCCCTTTAACTTGTTTTTATCCTTCGTAAACTCAAAAAACTCCAAATCCTTATCTGCCTTTAAATTGATATCCCGAAATGCAACGACAGCAAATTGGGAACCTGATGGAACGGAATCAACGAAACCTTTAACCTTTTGTCTCACATAATCCAGCGTTCCAGTCATACTACTCGTAACATCTATAACGAACACAATATCAGTAGATTTGGTGAGGGTAGTGGAAATCTTTTTCAGAATTGTCAGATTGGTTTGTGGTTCGTAATTGTCCTCGTTTTCCTCCATTAATTGTTCACTTTCGCTTGTTGTCAAAACCTGCGGTGGGGCAAGAAAAATTACAACGCTCTGTGCTGCAATATTCCACTTCACCTTCGCTCCCAGCGCCTCACTTACAAAGCGAATCGGAACCATCACTTTGCCGTTAATGAGTCTTGGCGCGGCATTGAGTCGCACCAATTTACCATTGATATAGGCATCTCTGGAGCCCACGGTTAATTTGATCGTCGTATTCCCTTTAGTCGCCGTAACGGTCTTGGTAGCTCCATCCCATTTCACCTTCGCTCCAAGCGCTTCAAACACAGCACGAAACGGCACCAGCATACTTCCGCTAATAGAGGTCGCAGGCTGCTCATATTGTTGCAACTTTCCATCAATAAACACCACAACCTGCCCAGCTTTGTTGTTATTTATGGGAACAAATTGGGGGACAGACGCTGCCGAATTTCCCGATTGATCGATCATTTTAATATAAAAGTAGTATCCACCGGTAGACAAATTCAGGTTACTCAAAGAGTATTTAAAGGTTGTTGCCGGATCGAACTGAATCCGTTTAACCAATTGCGCATCTGAATTTTTGACCATAACGTAGGAAGTGTAAGTTGGTTGAATATTTTTCATCTTCAAACGAACCGCAAATGACGTACCTGAGGAGTTGATCGTAAATGTACCCGGAAATTGTTCTCCAGATGGTATAGATAAAGGAATTTCCGGCGATTCATCAACAGCTTGGTCTTCTTTAGATTCCACGACCGGCTGCGCTACTTTCGGTTCATCTACAGATGAGGCAGCCTCGGATTTATTGACAGAGGTAGTCTCTTTCGTCTTGGTCTCCACCTCAGGCTGCGTTACTTTCGGCTCCTCAGCAAGTGGAGTTACTGTAGATTCGTCGATTGACTTCACAGACCCCTCCATGATGGAACCTATAGGAATCACTATATGATTTTCTGATCCTACACTAGGCGCTGGCTGCGAATCCGCAATTGTAATGGTTGAATTCGTATAATCGACTGTAAAGCCACTGGAAGGAATTTCAGTAAGGTTACTGTACAGACGAATTGGTGTACCAGGCATAATCATATTCTCAAGATTAAATTTAAACACTCTGTTGGCACCATTGCCATCCTCAAGTAAGAGCTTAAGCCTGTCTCCCTCTCTGAATACAATTGAAGTGGCAGCGTGAACACTTTCCGTACCCACCGTTAACCAACCCGTGAGTATCGTTGAAAACATGAGCAGAAGCATCGTCTTCTTGAACTTCATCCTTATTTCCCCTTTTTGGAATCTCTGATCTGTTTGGTAAATCATAGCACAGGGTTCAATGAAGTTCATGTAATCTAATGACAGTTTTGGATATGACAGCTCACTTTTTCAGGACCCTCCTCAAGATCTCTGAATGGCCTTTGAAAAATGCTTCTCATGCTGGAGTAACCATTCTTTTCTCCATAGGCCTCCTGCATAGCCGGTTAGTTTCTGATTTGAACCTATAATTCGGTGACATGGAATGACAATACTCAGCTTATTTTTTCCATTTGCACTGCCTACGGCTCGAATCGCTTTTTCATTTCCAATAGCAAGGGCAATGTCCTTATACGCTGCCGTTTCACCATATGCTACTTTCACCAGCGCATTCCATACCCTTTGCTGAAAGTCTGTACCTTCAAAGGCATAGGGAAACGTAAACTCATGGCGCTCACCTTTAAAATACTCGTCAAGCTGACTCGCACATTCCTCTAAAACCTGGGGTAGAGCCTCTTCCTTAACTATGGTTAAGGGCACATCCCGATCAGAGAACATGATGGAATGAACTGCTTCACTCGTGCCCCATATCTCGATCTCCCCGATCGGCGATACATAATTCAATACATATAGCTTGCTCATAAAAGAATAACAACCTCCTTGAACTACTCCTTATTCAGCTTCCTGTACTCACTGGGAGAACATTGGGTCAAGCCGCGAAATACCTTATAAAAATTCGAAGGGCTTTGAAAGCCTGTCTCATAGCAAATCTCAAGATTCGTTAGATCTGTACTTTTAAGCAGATAGGCTGCCTTATCCACTCTGATTTTTTCCAAATATGTGCGGGGCGTTTCTGTGGTTTCCTGCTTAAAAATGCGTTCCAAATAAAAAGGGCTTACGCCAACATGATCCGCAATATCCTGCAATATCAGTCTTTCTTTATAATGATTGACCAGGAAGGCGACCGCATTCTGGACAAGCCTGATATACGGCGAAACATCTGCGTGGGGCTGGCATCTTTTGCAGGCACGAAACCCTGCTTTCTCCACTGCGTGTATTTCATCATAAAATTCAACATTTATTTTTTTCGGCTTCCTGGAGCGACAGGAAGGTCGACAGTATATGCGGGTTGTTTTCACAGCGGTATAAAACAATCCGTCATATTTACGATCACACGCTATAATTTTCTCCCACATTTCTTCAAAAGAAAGCCTGATATTAGTCATGATCGAATACTCTGTCCCTTCTATTGTTTATCCTGGGCTCATCCTCAAGAATATAAATGCGAGGTATCTTGAAGCTTGATTAACTGTTCAGCGTTCTTGTGCAAAGCAACTTTTATATTATCAGAAAAGGCATTACCAAAGCTAAACCGTTTAACTCCTAGCTGCTGAAGCTTGCGGACATTCGTCAGACCTGGCAAGGATAAAACATTCAGCGGAGCTTTTACATGGAGTACAACTTCTCTAATCTCTTCATCATCCCGGAGCCCCGGAACAAAAATGCCGCTCGCACCGCTCTCCACATACGCTTTGGCCCGTTCAATCGTTTCCGCAAGTGGAGCATCCTTTTGCAAATATGTATCCGTTCTTGCGTTTATAAATAACTCATTATACCCATGTGCATCCAATGCAGCTCTTATCTGGGACAGCAGGTTACTGTGCAGGTCCACTTCTCGAAGCCCCTTTTGCGTTTTCAAAGAATCCTCAATATTAATCCCTGCAACTCCCACATCGGCTATCCTTAAAACATGCTCAATGATTGTTGCCGTATCCTCCCCGTACCCTGCTTCAATATCTGCCGATACCGGAATCTGAACATGGTCTGCAATGGTACGAATGATGCTTACATGCTGGTCAAAATCAATAAGCTCACCATCTGCAAACCCAAGCGTATTGGCAATCCCCCAGCTCGTCGTACCTATTGCCTTAAAGCCTGCTTTCTCAAGAGCGACGGCAGATAACAAGTCCCAGGCGTTCCCCAAAAATAATAGTTCCTCTGATGTATGCAGTGCGTTAAATTGCTGTATTTTGTTCATGTTATTGCCTCCTGATAGGTGATGTATCTCATTCTATCAAGAGGCTTTTTTTGTTTCATCCTCATTCTTGCCCTTATGGTCTACATAAAAAGGAATAGACTTGAAAAAGGAACGTATGTTCTGTATAATCTAACTTAGCAATTTGCACAATCCTGAACTAACGGAGATGCGGACATGGACCATAAATTTATTGAGGAACTACGCGAAATCAGCAGAAATGACAAGCGAAGATCCGAATTTCTTATCAAAGGTATGAAGGAAACACTTCAGGAAAGAAAAGAAAAAAACTTTATTGAGAGATGGATTTGGCGACAAAAGAACAAGAAGCGTATCGCGCGGAGATTTAAGTCCTGATAGGTCTAACAACGGGACTTCTCAATAATGCGAGGACAAAGTATGATTGAGTAGCTAGTCCCTACAGAAAATATACTGTCAATTCAATCAAAGAGGGCTCGTAAAGCCATCTTTGTGGCCGGGCTCCCTCTTTTCAGTTTATCTATAAATCTTTATTCCGTGACACTCACTTCTGTTTGAACTGAGGATCTGCGTGAAAGTAAATACACAGCCACAATCGCAATAGCAACACCGGCTGCTCCAAACCAGGTGATGGAAGCCAGCGATACCTGACCTACAACTACGCCACCAATTCCAGCCCCGGCCGCCATGGAAAGCTGCATCGTAGACTGGTTGAGACTCAGCATGACGCCAGAAGACTCAGGCACAAGCGTGACCAGATTATATTGTTGAGTAGGTCCGGATGTCCAGGCTGCGAACGACCACAGAATCAGTAAAGCAAACACTGCAATTAGAGCATGCGCGGCAAAAGGAAGTAAAAGCAAGGAAATGACGTGCAATATCATTCCTCCAAATAATGTAAGGGGTATGCCCTTTTTATCTGCGCTGTATCCACCGATTTTAGACCCGATCAGACTGGCGATCCCGAAGGCGAGTAATACTGAACTTAGCATATCCTCCCCTACACCTGATACGTTCAGCAAATAGGGTGAAATGTAAGTATACGCGAGTGAATAACCCCCTAGCCAAAAGAAGGTGATAGCCAATCCCAAAGCGACTTCAGGCTTTTTCAGAAGGGCAAATTGCTGTAGCAAGGGAACAGGTTGATCTCCTTTTAAACGGGGAATCGTCATAGCGATAATAATCAGGGCAATAATCCCTGTCAAAGCGATGCCAAGAAATACAGTTTTCCAGCCATATGCGGAAGATATCATTCTTCCGAGTGGAACTCCAATGATCAGCGAGGCCGTAAAACCCATGGTGACCGTAGCAATAGAACTGGCCTGTCTGCCTGCTGGGGCAATTTTCGCTGCGATGCTCAGGGCCGTAACCACGACCATTCCCGCCCCGAGTGCCATAAGAATACGTGCGGCAATAAACATGCCGAAGCCCGGCAAAACAAAGGACAGGACATTGGCGACTGCAAATAATCCGAGAGAATAGAGGAGCAGCTTACGTCTGTCCCATTTAGCGGTTATGGCCATCAGGATCGGTGTGCCAATCGCGTAGGCGAGAGAAAATACTGTAATCAACTGACCTGCGGCAGCCACTGTAATTCCCATGGTCGTCGCAATCTGATCCAAAATTCCCGAGATTATATATTCAGATGTGCCTACCAAAAAACTGACAATTGCCAAAATATATACCTTCCACGTGCTCTGCATTTCTGAGTAACGCCTCTTTTCTTTTTCTGTTTTTATATTTCTACAAATATCGAAATTAGGACTAAAAAAAATTATTTTATCAGGAAAGGGGCATATTTCTCTGCTGCTTCAACATCTAAGCTGTAATAAATAAAAGTGCCCTCTTTTCGAAATGTCAGCAGCCCGGATTCTGCCATTTTCTTCAAGTGATGCGACAGCGTTGAGATAGCAACACTGTTCAGCTTTTCGCCCAGCACACAGCAGCATTGGTCACTTTCCTCTTTTAGCAAAAGTGCTATCTTGAGACGAGTCGGTTCTCCAAGCGCTTTATATATTTTTACAGCTTGCTGCATCTCCGTAGTATCTTTCACCTTGCTCCATTCCCTTCTGCTTCCAGTCTTAATTTCGATGTTCGTCGAAATAAAATTATCATAAACATCTACTAAAGTAAAGCACTTATTTTAAGGTCACAGCTATTATTCACATGATCTCATAATAAAATAATTCCCCAACCATTTAAACACTAGCACAAATAAGCCGCTCCTCAGGTTAGAGGAGCGGCCATCATATTATTAATATGGGTCATCCAGTTTTACAAGCAAAGCACGAATGACCTGCTTCTCCGCCACAGTAAGCTTTTGTCCTGCCTGCCATTGCCGAATTTCCCTTTTGACTACCTTCGTTTCCCGATAACTAAGACCGTACGCGATGCTCCCGATGCCATGTACGCGGTATGATTTGTCCGTATTGGCCAATGCTCGGGTCATCGCTGTCTTATCCCTTGTAAATAATTCCCCCATGATGGCAGCATAGCTTTCGCTTAAGGCCCCATCCAATCCGTCAGAAGCCCGGATCACATTTGGAAAGCTTTCCGATGGAATAAAAGCGCGCTGTCTATACAAATATTCGATGATTTCCAGGCTTTGATGTTTACTGATTTTGTTCAACTTCCCCCATTGAATACCTGCCAAATCGTCCATAATGTGATGGACCTTTTCTTCATCACTGAGGGATGAATCCTTGTAAAAGGAAAGCACCCGCTCCTCTTTACTTTGCCGGGTTTGCTGCGTATTGGCTGCACTTTGCTTGGGGTTCACGCCCTTTTCCCCGGACGGCACCGCAGCATCAGTATACTGTTTCACCGGACTGGAAGCACATCCTACAGTAACGGATAGCAATAATAAAGTACAAACTACAGATACGAACATGCTACCTTTTGACACGAGTCCACTCTCCTGTCCAAACAAACAATGGTATTACGATTGCTAGACTATTTATATTCTACTGCTCCTGCCGCAGTTCATCTATCGTTACAACGAGGGAAAGGCCACCAGCTAGGCTTCCACTCCATCGTGTCCAACCGTAGGCTTACGGATCACAGAGACGCTTGATTCCCTGACAATCAGGCGGGGCTCGAATTGCACACGCTCATAATCACCCGGTGTCTGCTCCTGAATTCGCTTAAGCAACAGCTCCGCAGCCAATCGTGCCACCTCTTCCCCCATGATGGAAACAGAGCTGATTTGTGGCGTCGTTACCGTTGCCCACAGATTGTTATCAATACCGACTACAGCAACCTCATCCGGCACTTTGACACCCAGATCCTTAAAGCGATTGACAATGCCAATCGCCACCATATCGTTCACCGCATAAATAGCATCCGGCATATGCTTCAGGCTGTAAAAATAATCGGCCGCACGCAGCCCTGTCTCAAAGGAGAAATCATCGCCAAAATAAACGAGTGAAGGGTCCACATGCTGGAGAGACTGCTCGTAAGCGAAGTATCTTTCCTCGATTTTGTCCTTTGCAGCACCTGCATAAGCAATTCTTGTTCTCCCGATTTTAAGTAAATGCTCCATCACAAGCCGTCCCTCTTGCCGGGCCAGACTGACGATATCCGCTTTTACATTTTCACCCAGCTTCTTGCCGTAATTAATGATGGATACGGGAACACTGGACTTGTTGATCAGATCCACCAGCATTTTGGGGTATGCCAGCGGCATAATAATAAGCCCGTCCACATGCAGCTTCTTAACTTCCCGAACCGTTTCAAGCTCCATTCTGGCATTGCCGGCGGTATTAATCTGCACCACACGGTAGCCATGCTGCTTGGCTGCCTGCTCCACAGACCAGGCGATCTCGGGAATGATCGCGTTGCGAATATCCGGCACGGCCAGCGCAATTTGACGTGTCTGACGTACCTTCAAGCTTTGCGCCGAGGTATTGGGTGTAAAGCCCATTTCTTCAATTACCCGCAAAATCAATGCTTTCGTCTTCGGGCTGATGCCCTCACTATCGTTAATAGCTCTGGAGACAGTCGCAATACCTACCCCTGCCCGCTTGGCTACATCCTCTATGGTTACTTTTTTTTGATCTGTCACGCCCAAAATCCTTTCAAAAACGGAATCGTTTTCCGGCTTTCTAAAATGTAATTTCGATATTGATATTATACCATAGAATGAGTCTCCGAAAATGAAAGACAGTCTTCTACATTGTCTCTGCTTCACCTGAAAATCCACCCCATCCCTTGGATGAAGGGGATGAGCCAGAATAGCACCACAATCACAAGTGATTATATTCACAAAAAAATCAAGTGCTTTTTGCATGAATTTGGTTTGACAATGTGTAAAATCTGTGACATATTATCTTTCGGAAACGTTTCCTACTTTATTCGCTTTTATAGCAGTAAATGATCATATATTCGTCAAGGAGATGACAGACATGCAAGCATTGAGATGGCATGGAGTAAAAGACTTACGTTTGGAAAACATTGAGCAGCCTGCTGCTCTGGCAGGAAAAGTGAAAATTAAAGTGGAATGGTGTGGCATTTGCGGAAGTGATCTTCATGAATATGTGGCAGGACCCATCTTCATTCCCCAGGATGCTCAGCATCCATTGACTGGTGAAAAAGCTCCGATCGTAATGGGACATGAATTCTCCGGACAAGTGGTTGAAATCGGCGAAGGTGTAACCAAAATTCAGGTTGGCGACCGTGTGGTCGTAGAACCGGTTTTTGCATGTGGAGAATGTGATGCTTGTAAGCAAGGCAAATATAATCTTTGCGATAAAATGGGCTTCCTCGGCCTGGCAGGCGGCGGTGGCGGCTTTTCGGAATACGTTGCAGCTGACGAGCACATGGTTCACAAGATTCCAGATAGCGTCTCTTTCGAGCAGGGCGCTTTGGTAGAACCTTCAGCCGTTGCTTTGTATGCTGTTCGTCAAAGCCAGCTGAAAGTCGGCGACAAGGCCGTCGTATTTGGTGCCGGTCCTATCGGCTTGCTGGTTATTGAAGCCTTGAAAGCTTCGGGCGCATCTGAAATTTATGCAGTAGAGCTTTCCGAGGAACGCAAAGCTAAAGCCGAAGAGCTGGGTGCTATCGTGCTTGATCCTAAAACTTACGATGTCGTGCAGGAGCTGCACAAACGGACCAACGGAGGCGTAGATGTAGCCTATGAGGTCACTGGCGTACCGCCTGTGCTGACTCAAGCAATTGAATCAACCAAAATCAGCGGACAAATTATGGTCGTCAGCATTTTTGAAAAAGAAGCTCCGATCAAGCCTAACAATATCGTCATGAAGGAACGCAATCTGACTGGCATCATCGGCTACCGCGATGTGTTCCCGGCTGTCATCAGCCTGATGGAAAAAGGTTATTTCCCTGCGGACAAGCTGGTTACCAAACGTATTAAGCTCGAAGAAGTGATCGACCAAGGCTTTGAAGGCCTCCTGAAAGAAAAAAATCAAGTTAAAATCCTGGTATCTCCGCAATCCTAATATAGAAGCAAAATCAGATGTCTGCTATGTGCAGGCATCTTTTTTTTATCCAAAAAGCGCTCCCTTCCTGCGGCATGAGACCGCTAAGATGAGTAGCGCTTTTTGGGATTACACTCCAAATTATTGAATTACATTTTTCAGAACATCGTCAATCATTTGTCCATTCGCAATGGTCCCCGTATACAACCAGCTCGAATCTTTGCCAAAATCGTATACATGCCCAGCTTTCACAGCTGGAATTCCCGCCCATACAGGATCTTTTATAATTTCTTCTTTACTTACATTTTTGCTGTTCACGATAAAGATATAATCGGCATCCAGCTCTGCCAGCTTCTCCAGCGATAAATTACTCCAGTTGGCCTTGGCCGTTTTGGAAATCTCCTGTACGACCTGGGGAATCTTGAAGCCCAAGTCCTTATACAATACATCACCACTGGATAGATTCTGGTTCACGACATACACGTTTTTATCCGTTACCCACAAGGCTGCTGCGGTTTTTTGTCCAACCGTCTGGCTCAGCTTGGCCTTGGCTTCTGCCCCTTTTTTATCATAATTGCTTAATGCCTGCTTCGCTTCACTGCTCTTATTCAGCACCTCACCCACAGTTAGCAGCTCTTGACGCCAATCGTTGTTCATATTACTGCCTACAACGTAGGTGGGGGCGATTTTAGAGTATTGATTATATTTGTCGCCCTCTACCATGCTCGCACTGTCCATAATGATTAAATCAGGCTTGAAGTTCAGAACGGCTTCAAACGGAAGGTCAGAAGCGATGGTAGGAACATCCTTTAGTTCTTTTTGCAGGTAACCCTGAACCGAATTTTTGCCTACCGACCATTGAGCTACGGGTTTAACACCCAGCGCAACCAGATGATCCTCCAGATATGAAGCAATGACACGCTGGGGTTGAGCCGGAACCTTCACCTCATGTCCAAGTGCATCTTTCAGCACCCTTTCTTGTGATGCTTGCTCCACTGTATTGTTGGTCCCTTGGGACGTACCTTCCGTTGCCGCAGGACTGGATGTTCCTGAGCATGCACTGAGCAAAAGCGTAAAACTAAGCAATAAAATAAATGCCATGGAATGCCTTGCGTTTCTATTCATTCGTAAAATCCCTTCATCGTAATTTTGATAATGATTATTATCCTCAATAACAGTATGCAGGGCACCACTTTTCGAATCAATGGAGCATCCGGACATGGGTAATGGATTATCCAGACGTTCATCTCTTACAAAAGCAGATGAATGTAAGCTGTCCCGGTAATGAACCGGGGATACACCGATATATTTCTTGAATGCCCGGCTAAAGAAATAGACATCCGGGTATCCCACACCGACAGCAATATCCTGTAAAGTAGCATCCGTCTTCCGCAGAAGCTCCTTCGCTTTGTCCATTCGCAGCCGGATCAGATACGTAATCGGGCTGCAATCTGTTTGTTTTTTAAATAATCGGGTCAGGTGCCTTGGACTGCATTCCAACAAGCCGGCCAAACGCTCCAACGTTATGGACTCCGCATAATGCACCTCCATAAACCGAATCGCCTGTGTCACCGTATCCCGCGCGGGGATTTGCGTCTGCTGTTCCTGATATTGGCGCATAAATTCGTAGGCAAAATCAAAGAATCTGCTTTGAGCCTGTACCCTGGACAATGCATCCCGATCCTGCCATGTACGCTCCAGCAGTTGCAGCTTTTGGTACAGCATAACCGGATATGGCGGTACAAAGCCATGCGCTATAGCGGGAAGATGATGCACCGCAGGTCCCGATAGAGAAGTCACTTTATATAGCACAAGAAAATATTCGATCCCTCGGTTTGAGGGGGATATTTTAAGTTCGAAGCCTTTGCTGCCATGCAGTATGTACCCTGAATGCGCTGTATCATTCCATTCACCACCCAAACGCACACTACCCTGTAGTACCAAAATAAAAGCCTGCGCGGGAAGACGGTATGGTTGAAGCAGTTCTTCGGGTTCCAGCCGAATATGGCGAATATCCATGATACGGATCGATGAATGGAGCCATGTGGACAGCAGCCTGTTCAGTTCATCTGCTTCATGCTCCTTGCCTATTCCACTTTGGGAGCCTGCCTGCTTTTTCCGATCCTGCTTCACTGATTAAAGCCTCCGCTCATAAAATAACCATACTATTTTTCCAAACCAACCTCATTATATATCATTCTCTTCATTGATCCTATTTCTTTCATTTCCTAATTGGATATTTTCATGTAGTATAAGTCTAATTGAAGTAACCCTGTTTGGGCTATGCTGAAGCTATACACTTTATGAAGGAGGATTTCAGGTTGAAATCAAATGAAGCAACTTTACACAAAAAGCTGCGCCCAAGACACATTACCTTTATGGCTATGGGCGGAGTCATCGGGACCGGTATTTTTAAAGGAAGTACCGAAACGATCAGCTTGGCAGGACCTGGAGTTATTTTATCCTATGTCTTTGCGGGGCTTTTGCTCCTGGTCGTTATGGGCGCAATTGCCGAGATGGCTACCGTCTATCCGAACATGAATATGAAGGATTTTATTCGCAAAGCTTTTGGAGAACGGCTTTCGTTTATCATCGGCTGGTTGTATTGCTTCATGTGGCTGGCCGTCTGTGTCATTGAGGTCATCGCTGCGGGAAGCTTCCTGCAATACTGGCTGCCGGATGTCCCCTTATGGGTACTCAGTTTGGCGAGTGCGGCTTTTATTATTGTCGTCAATATGCTGAGTGTCGGCGGTTTTGGGGAATTGGAATTTTGGCTTGCGGGTATCAAGATTGCCATGATTATCATCTTTATCGCGCTGGGTGGCTGTATACTGTTCGGTATTATCCCCACCGAAACTCCGCCCTATCTGAGCAACTACGCGCAGCATGGTGGATTTCTCCCCAATGGCTGGCTGGCTATCTTTTCGGCGCTGCTGGTCGTTACTTTTTCCTATGGGGGGTCCGAGCTGATCGGACTAACGTTGACGGAGACAGAAAATCCGGAAAAAGTGCTGCCTAAGGTGGTTAAAAGCTTTATTTTTCGCGTTGTCTTGTTCTATACGTTGCCGATTCTCATCATTTGTGGCTTGATTCCCTGGAATCAGCTGGATGCGAATACCAGTCCGTTTGTACAGGTACTCTCTTCGGTAGGACTTCAAAGCTCGGCCCATGTCATGAACTTTATCCTGATCACTGCCGTACTGTCTGCCGCCAATTCGGGGATTTACGGTG